>NZ_JBVHHY010000013.1:66864-243146 GCF_055560835.1 Kitasatospora sp. NPDC023120
GGCCCCGCCCCGAGCCGAAGGGGCGCGCCGGTGCCGAAAGGGAGAAGCGAGGAGGCCCGAGGGACGAGAGGCATTGGAGCGCCGACCGTCGGGACCGGGTCAAGAGCGCCCCGGAGACGAGCGGGCGAGCGGGCCCCGCCCCGAGCCGAAGGGGCGCGCCGGTGCCGAAAGGGAGAAGCGAGGAGGCCCGAGGGACGAGAGGCATTGGAGCGCCGACCGTCGGGACCAGGTCAAGAGCGCCCCGGAGGCGAGCGGGCGAGTAGCAGTCACTGCCCGAGCAGCTGGGCGAGGGCGCGGTCGGCGTCCAGGTGCAGGTGCTCCTCGCCCTCGGGGACGAGCAGCCGGCTGCGCCACAGGAAACGGCGCAGGTCGCCGGTATCGAAGCGGAGCAGCGCGGTGCCCTCCGAGGCCCGCAGCTCGACCATGGTGCACCGGCCGGGGGCGGGCCGGACGTGGACGTCGCCGACGCCGGCCGGCAGCTCGATGCCGGACGAGAGCAGCCCGCGCGCGAAGACCCAGACGATGTCCCCGGCGTCCTGCTCCGCCGGGTCGTCGTCCAGCGAGAACTCGGCGGGGAAGGCCATCCGGACGGCCAGCGGGTCCTCCGGGAGGTAGGACAGGACGACCCGCAGGCGGGCGGAGCGGTGGGAGGAGAGGATCAGGCGGGCCTGGACGGTCTCTTCGACGGTGCGCACGGGCGGTCCCTTCGGTTCGGTGCGAGGCCGCGCGGGGCAGGGGGAGGGTGGTGCGGCCTCACCTTGGTGAGAGTCCCGATGACTGCCGTGATTACCCGGTTTCGCGGGCGATGCGATGTGATCCGCATCACATCGATTTCCGGCCGTGCGGGCTCGGCGCGGAGGCTCGCCTGGAGGTCCGAACGGCGCCGGGCCGGTAGGCTGGGCGGGTTGTCCGATCGCCGCCCGACCGCGGGACGGGGCCGCTAAACCGCCTCTGACCTGCGATGATCCCCCTCGGAGACCGTGAGTACTGCCGCCGCCTCCTCGATGCCGCTGTTCTCCGACGTATCGGAGACCCAGGCGCCCGTCCGCTCCGTCGGCCATGCCGCACCCGCCGGCTCGCACCACCTGTCCCCGGCCTTCCCCGGCCGCGCCCCCTGGGGCACCGCGGGCAAGCTGCGGGCCTGGCAGCAGGGCGCGCTGGACAAGTACATCGAGACGCAGCCGCGCGACTTCCTCGCGGTCGCCACCCCGGGCGCAGGAAAGACCACCTTCGCGCTCACCCTGGCCTCGTACCTGCTGCACAACCACCTGGTGCAGCAGGTGACCGTGGTCGCGCCGACCGAGCACCTGAAGAAGCAGTGGGCCGAGGCCGCCGCGCGCATAGGCATCAAGCTGGACCCGGCGTACTCGTCCGGGCCGCTCTCCCGGGAGTACCACGGCATCGTGGTCACCTACGCGGGCGTCGGGGTCAACCCGATGCTGCACCGCAACCGGACCGAGGCCCGCAAGACCCTCGTGATCATGGACGAGATCCACCACGCCGGTGACTCCAAGTCCTGGGGCGAGGCCTGCTTCGAGGCCTTCGAGCCCGCGACCCGCCGGCTGGCGCTGACCGGTACGCCGTTCCGCTCGGACACCAACCCGATCCCGTTCGTCCAGTACGAGGCGGGCGGCGACGGCATCCGCAAGTCCGTCGCCGACTACACCTACGGCTACGGGCACGCGCTCGCCGACCACGTCGTCCGCCCGGTGATCTTCCTCAGCTACAGCGGCAACATGCGCTGGCGCACCAAGTCCGGCGACGAGCTGGAGGCCCGGCTCGGCGAGCCGATGACCAAGGACCTGATCGCCCAGGCCTGGCGCACCGCACTGTCCCCGCAGGGCGAGTGGATCCCGAGCGTGCTGCAGGCCGCCGACCGGCGCCTCACCGAGGTCCGCAAGGCGATCCCGGACGCCGGCGGCCTGGTGATCGCCACCGACCAGACCGTGGCCCGCGCCTACGCCAAGATGCTGCGCGAGATCAGCGGCGAGAAGGTCACCCTGGTCCTCTCCGACGAGACCGAGGCCTCCAAGCGGATCTCCGACTACGCGGCCGGGACCTCGCGCTGGATGGTCGCGGTCCGCATGGTGTCCGAGGGCGTCGACGTGCCCCGGCTGTGCGTCGGGGTGTACGCGACCTCGATCTCCACGCCGCTGTTCTTCGCCCAGGCCGTCGGCCGCTTCGTGCGCGCCCGCAAGCGCGGCGAGACCGCCTCGGTGTTCCTGCCGACCATCCCGATGCTGCTGGGCTTCGCCAACGAGATGGAGGTCCAGCGCGACCACGTCCTGGACCGGCCGAAGAAGGAGGGCGAGGGCCTGTTCGACGAGGAGGACCGGCTGCTCGCCGAGGCCGAGCGGGCCAACGACGGGCCGGACGGCGCGGGCGGCGAGGAGTTCTCCTACGAGGCGATCGGCTCCGACGCGGTCTTCGACCGGGTGCTGTACAACGCCATGGAGTTCGGCATGCAGGCCCACCCGGGGAGCGAGGAGGAGGACGACTACCTCGGCATCCCGGGCCTGCTCGAGCCGGACCAGGTGCAGATGCTGCTGCAGAAGCGCCAGCACCGGCAGATCCAGCGCAGCAAGACCAAGCCCGCCGAGGAGGCCGACCTGCTGGAGCTGCCCGCCGAGCAGCGGCCGGTCGTCACCCACCAGGAGCTCCGCGAGCTGCGCAAGGAGCTGAACGCGCTGGTGGCCGCCTGGCACCACCGCACCAGCCAGCCGCACGGCACCATCCACAACGAGCTGCGCCGCCAGTGCGGCGGGCCGCTCACCGCCCAGGCCACCGCCAACCAGCTCAAGGCGCGGATCGCCAAGATACGGGAGTGGGCGAAGTAACGGTCCGGCGGGCGGCTCCAGGCCGACCCTGTTGCCCCGGTGTGTCCGGACATCGGACCGAGGTCGAACTTGTGCGCTGATGTGCACAGCGGATTGGGGGTGTTTGTCCGGAATTCTCGGCGATGTTGAAGTCGATCACGCCCGAATTTTGGACAACCACTTCCCCCGCGACATTTCCTTCACTACCTTTCCCCCACGCTCTTCCGCCGGGCAGACCCCGCGGGACGGCGCCGCAGGACCGCCCCGGTGTCAAGGACGACCCCGCGCGCGGTCCGAGCGCGGCCACCCCCACCTGCGCGCGACACCGACCTTGCACCGGCGCCGCCCGCCCCGCGAGCGCCGCGGAAAGGATTGCCCGTCGTGACAGCCGAGACCTCACAGACCCTGGACCGCGGCGTCCGGGTCCTCAAACTCCTCGCCGACTCCGAGCGGGGACTCACCGTCACCGAGCTCGCCGCCCGGCTGGCGGTCAACCGCACCGTCGTCTACCGGCTGCTGGCCACCCTGGAACAGCACGGCCTGGTCCGCCGGGACATCGGCGGCCGCGCCCGGGTCGGCCTCGGCGTGCTGCGGCTCGCGCACCGGGTGCACCCGCTGCTGCGCGAGGCCGCCCTGCCGGCCCTGCGCAGCCTCGCCGAGGACCTCGGCGCCACCGCCCACCTCACCCTGGTGGACGGCAGCGAGGCGCTGGCCGTCGCCGTGGTCGAGCCCAGCTGGACCGACTTCCACGTCGCCTACCGGACCGGGCTGCGCCACCCGCTCACCGAGAGCGCGGCCGGGCGGGCGATCCTGGAGGCCCGCACCTTCCCCAGCCAGCGCCGGCCCGAGCAGGGCTTCGTCATCACCCGCGCGGAGGAGCAGTCCGGGGCGTGCGGAGCCGCCGCCGCGCTGCTCGGGCTGAGCGGCATCGAGGGCAGCGTCGGCGTGGTGATGCTCAACGGCCTGGTGCCCGAGCGGGTCGGCCCGCGGGTGGTGGAGGCGGCGACCGAGGTGGCCGACGCGCTGAGGTAGCGCCCGCACCTGGCCCGGGGCGCCACGTGACAACCGTCGGCGCCGGGCCGGAGCGCCCCGGAGGTGAGCGGGCGACCGGCACAGTGTGTTTGGATTCCCCTTGTGTCCGACACCAAGCTCGCCAAGGCCCTCGCCTCCCCGCGGACCCGCTCGCTCGCGCTGTGCGGGGCGCTGGTCACCGCCCTCTTCGGCGTGGCCGCCTTCGTCCCGCTCCCGTACACCGTCACCTGGCCGGGGTCGACCGCGGACACCCTGGGCACCTTCGAGGGCAGGCCGGTGCTGACCATCACCGGCGCGCCGGTGCGCACCACCGAGGGCGAGCTGCGGATGGTCACCATCACGGCGACCAACGCGGACCAGAAGAACACCTTCCTGCGGTCGATGCAGGCCTGGTTCGACCCGAAGGAGGCCGTCCGCCCGACCGACACGGTCTACCCGGAGAGCAGCCCGGGGAAGGCGGACGAGGTGATCGCCCAGCAGATGGCCGAGTCGCAGGACAACGCCACCGCGGCCGCGCTGAGCTACCTCCACCTGTCGCCGAACCAGGTGAAGGTCAAGATCGACCTGGGCGCGATCGGCGGCCCGAGCGCCGGCCAGATGCTGGCGCTGGGCATCGTCGACAAGCTCTCCGGCGACGGCAACGGCGGTGACCTCACCGGCGGGCTCACCATCGCGGGCTCCGGCACCATCGAGAAGGACGGCACCGTCGGCCCGGTGGGTGGCGTCCCGCTGAAGACGCAGGCGGCCGCCCGGGACGGCGCGACGGTGTTCCTGCTGCCCAGGGACGAGTGCTCGGACGCCAAGGTGAACCTGCCGAAGACGCTGCGGCTGGTGCCGGTCGGCACCCTCGCCGAGTCGGTCTCGGCGCTGAAGGCGCTCAAGAGCGGCGGCAGCGTCCCCTCCTGCTGACCTCTCGGTCCTATTCGGCGGCGGCCTGGTCCACCAGCGGCAGGATCCGGTACGGCACCGGGTTCTCCAGGACGATCGCGGTGGACGAGCGGACGATCCCGTCGAAGCCCACCACCCGGTCGATCACCCGCTGCAGGTCGGCGTTGGAGCGGGCCACGATCCGCACCATCATGTCCCCGATCCCGGTGATGGTGTGCAGCTCCAGCACCTCCGGCACGCTCGCCAGGTGCGCCCGCACGTCGGTGCCCTGGCCCTGGGAGATCTCCAGGGTGGCGAAGGCCGTCACCGGGTAGCCGATCGCCGCCGGGTCCACCTCCGGACCGAAGCCGCCGATCACCCCCTTGGCCTGGAGCCGGTCCAGCCGGGCCTGCACGGTGCCCCGGGCGACCTGCAGTCGGCGCGAGCACTCCAGCACCCCGATCCGCGGCTCCTCGGCGAGCAGCCGGATCAGCCGTCCGTCCAGGGCGTCGATGGTGTCGTTCGTGCTGCCAACGATCGAAGTACCGTGCGGGGCAGGGGGGTTGGGCGAGCCGGGGGAGCTCGAGGAGTGGGCGGGGGGCATCGCGGCACCGTCCTCCGGTGGGCATTCTGTACAGCGGTGCGGCCGATTCTCCCGCCCCGGGGCACAGCTTGACCAGGAGGAAACGGAACAGTTGCGCGTCGGTCGGCTCGGCGCCACCCTCCAGCCACACCCCTGTGCTCCCGGGTCCCCCACCCCGGCACCGGGGCCCCAGCGTGGTCCGTACGCCTACCGGGAGGGCCGTCATGACCGACACCGCCGCCGAACCCGTCCTGCTCGGGGCAGGCCTCATCCCGGACGCGGGCGAACCGGGCCCGCTGCCGACGGGCCGCGCCGACGCGGTGGTCTTCGCGGTCGGCGACGCCGAGCGGGCGGCCCGCCGCTACTGCGCCGCGCTCGGGCTGCGCTGCACGGCGTACGCGGGGCCGGAGACCGGTGAGCCGGAGACCGTGTCGTACGTGCTCGCCGCGCCGGGGACGCGGATCGTGCTCAGCTCGCCGGTGCAGGCGATCGGCCCGCGCGGGCGGGAGCTGGCCGCGTACCTGGACCGGCACGGGGACGGGGTGCTGGACGTCACGGTGAGCGTGCCGGACGTCTACTACGCCTACGACTACGCGGTCGACCGGGGTGCGCTGTCGCTGGCCGAGCCGTACGAGACCCGGGACGCGTACGGATCGGTGGTGCTGGCCACCATCGCGGTGCCCGGCGGGACCAGGCACACGCTGGTCGACCGGGCCGGCTACGCGGGGCCGTACCTGCCGGGGTTCGTGCCGCACGACGGGTTCTGAGGGGGCGGACGGCGGCTGGACGGGCGTCAGCGTACGGCCGTCACCGGACAGCGGTCTCGACGATCGGCGGGTGGCCGTTCCAGTAGACGAAGACCGAGTTGGCCTGGTTGTCCTTGGTGAAGTCGATCCGCATCCACTGGACGCCGTTCCACACCTGCATCTGCCAGCCCGGGTCCGGAGTGGCGGAGACCAGCGAGGCCCGGTCGGGCTTGAGGTCCAGCGCGACCTTGCCGCCCGGGATCGGGTAGCTCTTCACCGTGGACGTCGCGGTCGCCGTGGGCGTGGGCCGGCGGGTGGGCGGGACGGTCGCGACGGGGGCCGGCTCGTGCGGGGTGGCGGCGGTCGGGGAGGACGACTGGGCCGGGGTCGGGGACTGCTCTGCCGAGCGCGGCTGCTCGGGCGTGGCGGTCGGCGAGTACGGCGTGCCGTCGGCCTTCGGGGAGGGCAGCGGCAGAGCCGTGGGCTGCTCGAACGCGGCGCCGGTCAGCACCGCGTGCACGCCGAGCCAGGACAGCGCCACCGCCGCCCCGGTGGCCGCCGCCCAGGCGCCGAGCTGTACCAGTCCGTTCCGCATCGTTCGCACATCCTGCCGTATCTCCGCCCCGCCCGAGCAGGGGGTGTGCCCCTATTCCTCAGGGCAGTTGCACAATGTCCGGACCGGGTCCCGAGGTACAGACCACTGCCCGCCGATGGCGTACCGTGCAGGCCCATGGCAACAGTGCTCGTGGTCGAGGACGACCCCTTCGTACGCTCCGCCCTCATCCGCCACCTGACCGACACCGGTCACGCGGTCCGCAGCGTCGGCACCGCGCTCGAGGCGCTGCGGGAGGTCGCCCAGGTCGGCTGCGACCTGGTGATCCTCGACCTGGGCCTGCCCGACCTGGACGGCAGCGAGGCGCTGAAGATGATCCGGGGCCTGACCAACGTGCCGGTGATCATCTCCACCGCCCGGGACGACGAGGCCGAGATCGTCCGGCTGCTCAACGACGGCGCCGACGACTACCTGGTGAAACCTTTCTCCGGGGAGCACCTCAGCGCCCGGATGGCCGCCGTACTGCGCCGGCTCGGCGGCGGCGCCGCCCCCGTCGCCCAGGTGCTGCGGGTCGGCGGACTCGCCATCGACCTGCAGCGGCGCGAAGCCTCCCTGGACGGGCGGCCGCTCGACCTGACCCGCCGTGAATTCGACCTGCTGGCCTTCCTCGCCGCCCGGCCCGGCGTGGTGGTGCCGCGCAAGGAGATCCTCGCCGAGGTCTGGCAGCAGACCTACGGCGGCGACCAGACCATCGACGTCCACCTCTCCTGGCTGCGCCGCAAGCTCGGCGAGACCGCCTCCAACCCCCGCTACCTGCACACCGTCCGGGGAGTCGGGGTCCGGCTGGAAGCCGCCGGGGGCGCGGCGGGGCACCGGACATGAGGAGGTTCGGGCACTCGCTGCGCTGGGCCCTGATCAAGGCCGCCGTCGCCGGGACCACCATGGTCGCGCTGGCCTTCCTCATCCCGCTCGGCCTGATGGTCCAGCAGACCGCACGGGACCGGGCGTTCACCGCCGCCGAGCGGCAGGCGGCGGCACTCGGACCGGCCCTGGCGATCACCACCGACCAGGACGCCGTCACCCGCGCCCTGGCCAGCACGGACGCGGGCGGGCAGGGACGGATGGCGGTCCACCTGCCCGCGGCGGGGCAGCCCGAGGCCCCCGGGACCGGCGGGCCGGTGGGGCCCACGCTGGGCGAGGGCCGGGCCGCCGCCGACGAGGTGGCCACGGCCGGCGGGCAGGGCCGCTCCTTCACCGTGCAGGTGCCCGGCGGCTACGCGCTGCTCCAGCCGGTCGCGGTGGACACCGGGCGGACCGCCGTGGTCGAGGTGTTCGTGGCCGAGAGCGACCTCACCTGGGGCGTCTCCACCGCCTGGCTCGTCCTCTCCGTCGTCGCCCTCGCCCTGGTCGCCATCTCGGTGCTGGTCGCCGATCGGATGGGCAACCGGATCGTCGCCTCCGCCCGGCGGCTCGCCGGCGCCGCCCGCTCGCTCGGCGCCGGCGACCTCGCGGTCCGCGTCCCGGTGGAGGGCAAGCAGGTCGACGGCAGCCCCGAGGAACTGCGCGAAGCCGCCCACGCGTTCAACACCATGGCCGACCGGGTGGTCCAACTCCTCGCCGCCGAACGGGAACTGGCCGCCGACCTGTCCCACCGGCTGCGCACCCCGCTGACCGTGCTGCGGCTCAACGCCGCCTCGCTCGGCGACGGCGACGCGGCCGACGCCACCCGGCACGCGGTCGCCCAACTCGAGCGCGAGGTCGACCAGATCATCCGCTCGGCCCGCCGCGCCCCCGAGGACGCGCCCGCCGTCGCCGTCGGCTGCGACGCCTCCGAGGTGATCCGCGAACGGGTCGGCTTCTGGTCGGCGCTGGCCGAGGACGAGGGCCGCCGCTGGCAGCTGGCCGGCGCCGAACGGGCCGTACCCGTACCCGTCCAGCGCGGCGACCTGGCGGCCGCCGTCGACGCGCTGCTCGGCAACGTCTTCCGGCACACCGCCGTCGGCACCGCTTTCTCGGTGGACGTGCTCGCCACCGACAGCTCGGTGATCGTGCTGGTCGGCGACGCCGGACCGGGCTACAGCGACCCGGCCGCCGCCCTCAAGCGCGGCGAGGGCCACGGCGGGGAGGGCTCGACCGGCCTGGGCCTGGACATCGTCCGCAAGCTCGCCGAGTCCACCGGCGGGGACCTCGCGCTCGGCCGCTCCGCCGTCCTCGGCGGCGCCGAGACCCGGCTGCGGTTGCGCACCCGGCCGGAGGGGGCGGCGCCCGCCCGGGCCGGGCGGCGGCGCTCGCGGGGCGCGCGGGGCGCGCTGTTCCAGCGGTGAGGGTTCCGGGGGCTGTGGCTTCCGGGGCGGGGGTTCCGGGCTCCCGATGGTGAGGGCGGGTCAGGTGCCCGGGGAGGCCTCTTCCTTAACTGCGGCCTAAGGGAGTTCTACCGCTCGCTCAGCCCGCCCGTTCGGCCCCCGGGTCGCCGCTAGCGTCGGTCGCGCCGGTCACCCGACCGAGCCGGGCCGGCCGCCCGGACGTCCCCACACCCCGTGCCCGGACGGCAGGCACCCCGTGCCCGGACGGCGGCCGCCCGAAGGCACCCGCGGAGGTAACGCGCCATGACCACCCAGCCCACCCGCCGCTCCGGCCACCGCAGGCGCAGCCGCAAGGGCGCGATCATCGGGGCCGCCGCGGTCGCCGCCGCCCTGGTCGCGGGCGGGACGGTCGTCCTCGCCACCTCGGCCAGCGCCGCCTCGCTCGGCGCCGTCTACAGCCGGACCAGCACCTGGGACGCCGGCTACACCGGCCAGTACCTGGTCACCAACCCGGACAGCAGCCCGATCGAGGACTGGACGCTCAGCTTCGACCTGCCGGCCGGGGCGAGGATCGACTCGCTCTGGAACGCCACCTTCACCGCCGAGGGACAGCACATCACGGTCAAGCCGGAGGCCTGGAGCAAGCGGCTGGAGCCCGGCAGGAGCGTGGTGGTCGGCTTCGTCGCCCAGGGCACGGGCGCGGCGCAGGCCGAGCCGGGCAACTGTCTGATCAACAACGTCTCCTGCAAGGCGGGCGACGGGACCGCGCCCACCCCCTCGGGGCGCCCGACGGCGACCGCCACCGCCTCCCCGACGGTTCCCGCTTCCCCGACCGCCACCGCGA
The DNA here is from genome assembly GCF_055560835.1 of Kitasatospora sp. NPDC023120. Classification (NCBI taxonomy): domain Bacteria; kingdom Bacillati; phylum Actinomycetota; class Actinomycetes; order Kitasatosporales; family Streptomycetaceae; genus Kitasatospora; species Kitasatospora sp. NPDC023120. Next base: position 76,609 of record NZ_JBVHHY010000013.1, read on the forward strand.
CCGCGACCGCCACGGCGACCGCGACCGCGACCGTCAAGCCCAGTCCCACCACCACGGCGAAGCCGACCACCCCGGCGCCGACCCCCACCCCGACGGCGACCGGTGTGCCCGTCCCTCCGGCCGGTGCCGGGGCCGGCTTCGCCCCGTACGTGGACACCTCGCTCTACCCGCCGTACGACCTGGTGGCCAGCGCCAAGGCGAGCGGTGTGAAGAACTTCAACCTCGCCTTCGTGGTGTCCGGCGGCGGCTGCGTGCCCAAGTGGGGCGGCGTCAGCGACCTGGCCGCCGACGCGGTGGCCGCGCAGATCGGCGCACTGCGGGCGATCGGCGGCGACGTCCGGATCTCCTTCGGCGGCGCCAACGGCAGCGAGCTGGCCCTCGCCTGCGGCTCCACCGCGGACCTCACCGCCGCGTACCAGAAGGTCGTGGACGCGTACGGCGCGACCAAGGTGGACTTCGACGTCGAGGGCGGGGCGATCGCCGACGCCGCCGCCAACACCCGGCGCGCCCAGGCCGTCGCCCAGCTGCAGAAGAACGCCGCCGCCAAGGGCAAGTCCCTCGACGTCTCCTTCACCCTGCCCGCGCTGCCCTCCGGGCTGACCCAGGAGGGCGTCAACCTGGTCGCCGGCGCCAAGGCCGACGGCGTCGCGATCGGCGCCGTCAACATCATGGCGATGGACTTCGGCGACGGCGTGGCCCCCAACCCGCAGGGCCAGATGGGCAAGTACGCGATCGCCGCGGCCACCGCCACCCAGGCTCAGGTGAAGAGCGTGCTGGGGCTAGACGACGCGGCCGCCTGGCGCAAGGTCGCGGTCACCCCGATGATCGGCGTCAACGACGTGGCCAGCGAGGTCTTCACCGTGGCCGACGCCAAGCAGCTCGCCGACTTCGCCACGGCCAAGCACCTCGCCTGGCTCGCCATGTGGTCCGGCACCCGCGACAAGGCCTGCGCGGGCGGCGCCAAGGCCTACGCGGACGCCACCTGCAGCAGCATCGTCCAGCAGCCGCTGGACTTCACCCGGGCCCTGGGGGCGTACACGGGCTGAGGCCCTCCGGGTTCCCCGACGGCCCCGGCCGTCCGTGCTCAGTCCGCAGCCGAGCACGGGCGGCCGGGGTCTTTCGTCACCTTCCGTAATCGGCTGTGTCCGGCTCCGTTCGAGTGGCATCCGGTATCGTCGCTGGTTGGCCGAGCGGTGGACGGAGTGGACAGTGACAGCGGTGCAAGACGAGCGCAGCCCGGTGCGGACCGCACCCGACCCCTCGCCCGAGCCCCTGTCGGACCGGCTGCGCCGCGTGCTCGGCGCTCCCGTCCAGTCCCTGCGCGAGGCGCCCCGCCGCCCGCTGCTGGCCGCCTCCGCACTGGCGCTGCTGTCCCTGGTCGTGTACGCCGTGGTGCGCCACTTCGTCCACACCTCGATGGTGGACATGATCGTCTACCGGGCCGAGGGCGCCGCCGTCGCCGACGGCGCGGACCTGTACGGGCTGCGCGTCACCGAGTGGAACCTGCCGGCGACCTACCCCCCGTTCGCGGCGATGCTGTTCGTCCCGACCACGTGGTTCCCGGTCCCCTTCCTCCGCGTGGTGATCACTCTCGGCAACATCGGGCTGCTCACGCTGCTGACCCACCTGTCCTTCAAGCTGGTCGGCTGGCCGCGCCGTGAGCTGCGGCCGATCGGGGTGATCCTGGCGACCGGCCTCGGCGTCTGGCTCGAGCCGGTCTTCACCACGCTCCGCTACGGCCAGATCAACCTCGCGCTCGCCTGCCTGATCCTCTGGGACCTCACCCGTTCGGATGAACGCCGCAGCAAGGGCATGGCCATCGGTATCGCCGCCGGCATCAAGCTCACCCCCGGCCTGTTCGCCGTCTACCTGCTGATCACCGGCCGGATCCGGGCCGCCTTCGTGGCCGGCCTCACCTTCCTCGGCACCTTCCTGCTCGGTGCGCTCGTGCTGCCCGACGCCACCTGGGGCTTCTGGACCAAGTACCTCTACGACTCCTCCCGGGTCGGCAAGACCTGGATCGTCGACAACCAGTCGCTGCGCGGCGCCTTCGCCCGGCTGCTGCACAGCGCCGACCCCGGCACCGTCGCCACCCTCGGCGCCGGCCTGGTCGCGCTGGCCGGCCTCGCCGTCGCCGCCTGGGCCGCCCGCAGCGGCCGCTGGCTGCCCCGGGCCGAGGCCTGGGGCGTCTGCTGCGCGGCCGTCACCGCGGTGCTGATCTCGCCGATCAGCTGGACCCACCACTGGGTGTGGTGCGTGCCGCTGCTCGTGCTGCTCGCCGCCGAGGCCTCCGTCGAGCACGCCCGCCCGGCCGGTGTCCGCCGGCTGCGCTGGCGGGCCGTGTTCTGGGCCACGCTGGTGGCCTTCCTCTCCTTCGCGATGTGGGCGGCGAAGCCGGTCGGCGCGGCCGTCCTCCACATGTCACCGTGGCGCCAGCTGCCGACCTCGGTCTACCCGTGGGTCGGGCTCTGCTTCCTGCTCGCCGCCGCGATCCGGACCAGGGCGCGGCGACGCTCCGCCGGCGCGGCTCTGGTCCGGCTGCCCGGACAGCGCGGTGCGGACGGCGACGGCGAGGGCGATGGTGCGGACGCTGTCCGCGGTCGTCAGCAGGCCCCCGCGGCCCGCTGAGCCGGAGGGGGCACCGCTTCCGCTTTCCTGCTCCTGCTTTCCTCGCTCGTTCTCGCTGGTGCTCGGCCGTCGTCGACTGTCGTCGGCCGTCGTCGCGCCGTACGTGTGGTGCACGCTGCGGCGCACGCCTAGGCGAGCAGCTCGGCGAGCGAGCCGTCCATGTCCAGCACGGCCATCTCGCTGCCCGGCGGGACCAGCCGGTGCGCCCGCTCCAGCCAGGCCGCGACGGCGGGCAGCGGCGCCTCCAGCAGCGCGTCCCCGGCGGGCGAGCTCAGCGCGAGGCAGAGCACGCTGCGGCGGCCCGACCGGGTCGGCCAGATCCGCACGTCGCCCTGGCCGCACGGGCGGAAGGTGCCTTCGACCAGCAGCTCGCGGGCGAACACCCAGGTCACGGGGGAGCCGGTGTCCAGGTGGAAGGTCATGTAGACGGCGTACGGGTCGTGGCTGCCGTAGGACAGCCGCGCCGGGACGGGGACGCTGTGCTCCGGCGAGAGCACCAGGTTGAGCTCCAGCTCGTGCTCGACGACGCTGACGGGGCGCTCCATGATCGTCTTCCTCTCTGCTTCGGGTCGTACCCGGTTCCGGGCCCTGTGACCTTTGAGAGGGCGGTCCGCGCCGGCTCTTACACACGTTTCCGGGATTTCTTCGGGAAGTTCGGTGAGGGGTGGTGAACGGGCGGTTGCGCGGCGCGCGGGGGCCGCTCGCGCGCCTGGTTCTTTACCGCGGACGGCCCTCCGCTGTCCGAGGATTCGCGAACTTCCCGTCGTGACTTCGGCGAGGTACTACCCTTTGTGACTGCCCGGCGACTGTCCGCCCATCGGTGGTGCCCCACGCGCGCCGAGCGGCGGGCGTGCGCCGGGTCGTGCGCGCGGGCGGATGCGTTGCAGTCGATCCACCGGCTTCATCCGGCTGCCCGACGGCCGTCCCATCGGTCGCCCGCCGGCCGTCCACCGTCCTTCCTTGCCCTCTTCAGGACCTGCCAGGAAAGAAGACCCCCATGACGGACCGCCCCTTCGCCGACGGCGGCGACCCGGCCGTCGCACCCGGGCCGGGCTACTACCCGGACCCGTCCATCCCCGGGTTCGTCCGGTACTGGGGCGGCTCGGCCTGGGTGCCCGGCACCAGTCGACCCGCGCCCGCCGAGGGCGAGGTGCTGGAGCCACCCCGGTACGCGACCCGACGCCCGGCCCCGGGCGTCCCGGCGGCGCGGACGGTGCCGCCCCCGGTGGTTCCGGCGGCCGCGGTGCCCGTGTCGGTGCCGGTGTCGTCCGTGTCCGTGCCGGAGGCCGAGCCGCCCGCCGGTGGGGGCGACACCGGGCCGGTGTACTTCGACCAGACCTCGGGCGGGGCTTCCTTCGTGCTCGGGCCGAGGGTCGCGGAGGTGATCGGCGGGCCGGTGTTCCGGTCGGTCGGGCCGGCGGCGGGGGTCTCGACGGGAGTACCGGCGGGTGCCGTCGACCGGCCGGTGGCCGGTGCGGCGTCCGAGACGGTGCCCGAGGCCGGGGCGGGTGCGGTGCCGGGGGAGTCGGGGTGGCAGGCCGATCCGCGGGCGCAGCGGGGGCTGATGGAGACGAGCGGTGCGCCGCGCTGGGTCTCCTGGGGGGTGCTTCCGGGGGCGTCCGAGGCGGAGGAGGGGCGTGCGGAAGCGGAGCACGCTCCTGTTGCCGTCGAGCCGGCGGCCGCCGTCGCGCCCGCCTTGGCGGTGGCGGCGCGGGAGGCTCCGACGCCGACCGTCGAGGCTTCCGGCGCGGTGCCGGTGGTCGCGGAGGCGGAGGCGGAGACGGCGGTGGAGGTGAAGGCGGAGGGGGCGTCGGAGCGGCCGGTCTCGTCCGGGGGCCCGGCTGCGTCCGCGGGGCCTGTGGCGTCCGCAGCCACTGCCGCCACTGCCGCCACTGCCCCCACCGCGCCGATGCCCGCCGTACGCCCGACCCGGCAGGCGACCGTCCGTCGCCGCTCCGCCGCCCCCGCCGTCGTGCCGGCCGGGCTGGGGCGACGGCTGGCGGCCCGCGCGGTGGACACCGCCGTGCTGCTGGTGGTCGCCGTCGCCGCCGGGATCCCGCTCGGCCGCTCGGTATCCGACCACCTCCAGCAGAAGCTCGACCAGGCCCGGATGGCCAGCGCCCTCACCCGCCGTCAGGTCCAGGTCTGGCTGGTGGACGACGTGGTGGTGGGCAAGATCGCCGTGCTGATCGGCATCCTGCTCTTCGTCAGCCTGCTCTACGAGGTGCTGCCGATCGCCCGTACCGGCCAGACCTTCGGCAAGCGGCTGGTCCGGATCCGCGTGGTCGACGCCGCCGCCCCTGCCGCCCCCGCCGCCAAGGCCCGGCTGACCCTCGGCCGCTCGCTGCTCCGGTGGGTCGTCCGCCAGGTGGGCGCGGTGCTGCTGCTCGGCCTGGTCTGGCCGGTGTTCGACCGTCCGACCCGGCGCGGCTGGCAGGACCGGGCGGCCCGGACCAGGGTGGTGCGGGCCTGAGCCGCCGGGCCCCGCGGCCCCTGGCCGCTGCCACGCGCGCGGCGGCAAAACGGGCGAAATATCACGAACCTTGAGAATGTGTGATGTTCTACTCGGGGCATGAGCACCCACGACCCCTCAGGCCCCCAGCCGGAGGGGGGCGGCAAGCCCTCCTTCGACAAGCAGCCCCCGCAGTCGGGCAACGGCAAGCCGGAAGGCGAGCCGCCGGGCCCGACCCCGCCCGAAGGCCCGTCCGGCGGTGCGGTCGGCGGCGCGGCCGGCGGCCCGTCCGAAGGCCCCGGCGCGTACCGGGGCACCTACGGCCAGAACCCGTACGACCAGCCCCCGCCCGGTTACGGCACCGGCTACGGCACCGGCGCGTACGGGACCCCAGGTGCCGGACCGGTCCCCGGGATGCCACCACTCGGCACCTGGCCCAAGCGGATCCTCGCCCGGCTGATCGACTACTTCATCGTGCAGGCCATCGCCGTGGTCGTGGTGGCGCCCTTCGCCGACCTCGGCCGGCGCAACGGCTCGGCCGAGGCGTTCTGGCTCGCCTGCGCCCTCTACCTCGTCTACGAGGCCCTGATGATCAGCCGGGACGGTCAGACCCTCGGCAAGAAGGCGGTGAAGGTCCGCGTCGCCATGCTCATCGACGGGAGCACCCCGACCCAGGCCGCCGCCTGGACCCGCTCGGCGGTCTTCATCCTCCCGGCCGTGCTCTGCTGCGCCGCGCTCTGGTGGGTCGTCGACGGGCTCTTCGGCGTCTTCGACAAGCCGTACCGGCAGTGCATCCACGACAAGGGGGCGAACACCGTGGTGGTCACCACGGAGGTCTGAGCGACGGCGAGCAGCGTGCCCGTGCCCGCGCCCGGCGGCGGATCAGCGCTGCCGGGCGTACGCGCGCTCGGGGACGGCGGGGACCCCCGGGGCGGCCGGGGCAGCGGGGGCGGGGCCGGGAGTCCCGGCCGCCAGGCCCGGCTTCGCGGCGGCGGACGAGGTGGACAGCGAGAGCACCGTCACCACAGTGCCGAGCGCGAGCGCGAACGCCACCAGCACCGCGACCGCCAGGACGCCGTCGGCGCCCGAAACGGCCAGCAGCGCCACCGTGGAGGCGACGACGGTGAACGAGCCGAGGCAGACCTGGGCAGCGGAGGGACGCGGCATGGCGGGGGTCCTTCGCACGTCGGGGGAAACGGGCGGGGTTGGTGCCGGTTCCAGGAGTCCTGCCCGGCAAGGGAGTTCACTACGTCCAGGCTAGTCCCCCGGTCCGGGGGCACGGGGGGCGCACGGGCTCACCGCGGGGTCGTCCGCCCCGGTCGGTACGGTGAACCGGAACCTGGCCGCAGCGCGCGCCACCACGCACCACCACACCGGGGGAACAGACCGTGCCCATTCCCGCCGACTGGCCCACCACCGAGGCCCAGGCGCTCGCCGAACAGCAGCGGCTACGCCCGCTCGTCCAGGCCCACGACGACGAGGAGCCCCCCGGCGGGGCGAGCAGCAGTCGACTGATCGCCGGGGTGGACGTCGCCTACGACGACGACCGCGACCTCGTCGCCGCCGCGGCCGTCCTGCTCGACCAGGACACCCTGGAAGTCGTGGAACAGGCCACCGCCGTCGGCCGGATCGCCTTCCCCTACGTCCCCGGACTGCTCGCCTTCCGCGAACTCCCCGCCGTCCTCGACGCCTTGGCCGCCCTCACCCGCACCCCCGACACCGTCGTCTGCGACGGCTACGGCCTCGCCCACCCCCGCCGCCTCGGCCTCGCCAGCCACCTCGGCGTCCTCACCGGGCTGCGCACCCTCGGCGTCGCCAAGACCCCCTTCACCTTCGACCACCACGAACCCGCCGCGCCCCGCGGCTCCTGGACCCCGCTCACCGACCCCGCCACCGGCGAGGAGGTCGGCCGCGCCGTACGCACCCGGCCCGGCGTCAAACCCGTCTTCGTCTCCGTCGGCCACCGGATCGGCCTCGACACCGCCGTCCGCACCACCCTCGACCTCGCCCGCCGGTACCGCCTCCCCGAAACCACCCGGCACGCCGACTCCCTGTGCCGCCGCGCCCTCGCCGAGGCACAGCGCGACGGGACGACCGCGAACTGACCAAGCCGGGGCGGGATCCGGGCCCGGTGTGTTAGACATGAGGCACCGGGGCCCCGGCCCCGACCACCAGGAACGGACGCACGGGGGAGGCGCCGCAATGGGATCAGGCACAGGCTCGGGCGCAGGTTCGGGGACGGGCGCAGGAGGCGGCGCGGGGACCGGCTCCACCGGCGGAGCCGGACAGGGCTACCGCGTCGAGATCGAACAACTCCGCACCTTCGCCGGCCAAGTACGGCTCCTGCTCGCCGACTTCCAGAAGCACGCCGACGGCAAGGACACCCACGGACGCAGCGGCATCGGCAAGACCGCCTTCGGCACCTTCGCCGAAGCCACCGAGATCCACGGCCGCTACGGCACCATGCGCGACGCGCTGCGCGACGTCCTCAACCAGCTCCAGGAAGCCGTGAACGAAGCCCAGCAGAAGGCCGACCTCACCGCCACCAACTACGAGGAACACGACCAGCACGCCGCGCAGAAGCTCAAGCTCGGCGCCGACGGCTGGTCCGTCGGCGAGCCCTCCGAGACCAGCAAGGCCGCGTACGCGAAGAACCTCACCCCATCCAACCGCGGCAACGCCACCCTCTAGCCGCCGCCAGCCCGGACCCGAACGGAGGCGAACCGCCCGTGGTCTACACCGACTTCACCAAGTACAGCCACGCCCAGCTCCGCGCCATGGCGCAAGCCCTCGACCCCGGCGCGGTCATGGCCGCCGGCGACCCCTGGCGCACCGCCGCCGACACCCTCAAGCAGATCCGCCTCACCCTCACCAAGGCCAGCACCGAAGCCGCCACCACCTGGGAAGGCACCACCAGCGACGCCTTCCACACCCGCATGCTCAACCTGGCCGCTAGCATCAACAACGCCGCCGCCTACGCCAACGACGCCGCCAACATCCTCCACAGCGTCTCCGAGGCCATGGCCAAGGCCAAGCGCGACATGCCCGAAGAACCCGGCAACTGGGACCAGTTCAAGGACAACGTCAGCGACGGCGTCTCCGCCCTCTTCGGCGGCGGCGACGACGAACACATCCCCATCGCCGACCGCAAGAAGGCCGAAGCCGCCACCGTCATGCAAACCCTCGCCATGCACTACCGCATCGCGACCCCAGCCCTGAAGGCTCCGCCGCCCTATCGGTCTCCGAACGATGACGTCCGTGACGTGGGAGCGCAGAACGACCCGAGCGGCGCTGCAGCCGCAGCGGCTGCCATGATGTCGGGTACCTCCCTCGGAGTCGGGGGAATGTCGCCGCGGTCGTCATCGGCCCCTACGCCGAAGCGGACGGTGACAGCCCGGCCTCCGATGGCGGCCGGATCCACGGCCAAGAACGCAGCCGTATCGACGGACTCCGGGATCAAGGGAGGTACGGCGCAGGCCCCGCCGAAGCCGTCGAACACGGCGACCCGTGGTCCCGACGCGGGTATCTCCGGGACTCCCGTCTCTCGTCCGACCGGTAGCGTTCCGATTCCCCCTACCTCCGGAACCCAGACCGCTGGCTTGCCCGGAGTGCCGACCGCAGGGCCCGCGAGCGGACCGATCTCGGGTGGGGGAGGGCCGACGACCGTCAGCCCTGCGGGGCCGACCTTGCAGAATCCGTCGGGCCCGCCTGGATTCGGCCAGAGCAAGACGGCATTCGGCGGTGGCAGTGAGACGCCCGTGGTGGGTGCGAGTCCGCGTGGGGGTCGAGCCACTGGTACCGGTGGTGGCGGTGAGATCCGTCCGGGTATCGGGGCCGGGGGCCGCGGGGGGTCCGGAGCCAAGCAGGCCGCCGGGTCCACGGCAGCTCCCGGCGGCTCCGTCCGGCAGACGCCGTCCGACGCAGGAACGCGAGGCAAACAAGCGTTCACGGAAGGCGGGTCCGGTCTGGGAGCGCGAAACCGCCTCAGGGGTGAGCCGGGTGTCGCGGGCGCGAACGGCATGTCTCCTGGTGTTCCGCTCAGCGGGGCACAGGGACGTAAGAAGGACCGGGACAAGGGCGGCAAGCGCCCGGACTACCTCGTCGAGGACGAGGAGACCTGGGCGTCGGACAAGCCGACCAACCCGAACGTGGTGGAATGAGGCCGGTCCGTAGGCGGACGGGTGAGCTGATCGCATCCCGCAGGTCGGTGATCTGCGGGATGCCTCGTTGAGTGGGGTGACCGGGTTTGGCGGGCCGTCGATTGGCGCGTGGTACGGCGGCCCTTGCCGCTGGAACGTTGATCTGGAGCGTTGTCGCGCCGGCGGCATCGGCCGATCAGATCAGGGATCAGCAGTGGGCTCTGAAGACCTTCGAGGCCGATACGAAGGTCTGGCCGGTCAGCCAGGGCGAGGGTGTCGTCGTCGCCTTGATCGACACCGGGGTGAACTCGGACCATCAGGACCTGACCGGGCAGGTCCTTCCCGGGGCTGACTTCTCCGGTACCCAATCGGACGGTCGTATCGACACCAACGGCCATGGCACGGGCATGGCGAGCCTGATCGCAGGACATGGGCATGGTGCCCAGGCCGGAGTGATGGGTCTGGCTCCGAAAGCGAAGATTCTTCCGGTGAAGGTGCGGACGAGCGATGGCGGCCCCATTCCTGAGCAGAACGACCTTGCGGAGGCGATCCGTTTTGCCGCGGATCATGGCGCGAGAGTCGTCAACATGTCCATCGACGGGTCCTCTCGCTTCGAATCACAGGTTCGTAAGGCAGTTCAGTACGCGGTGTCGAAGGATGTCGTGCTGGTTGCCGGTTCAGGCAACGATGGTTCCCGCAATGGCGTCGGGTATCCGGCCGCCTTTCCGGGAGTGGTGGCAGTAGGAGCTTCGGATTCCACGGGTGTCGTGTGGGACAAGTCCACGTCGGGCTCCGAGACCACGCTCATCGCGCCCGGAGTGGAGATCTACCGAGCCACGGCGAAGTCTCCGACGAGCTATGGGGTTGCGAACGGTACCTCCGACTCCACCGCCTACGTGTCCGCCACTGCAGCGCTCATCCGTGCCAAGTACCCCAATCTATCCGCCGGGCAGGTCATCAATCGGATGATCAAGTCGGCCACGCCTCCGGCTGACGGGACGGTGGTGCCCAACAACCGGTACGGGTACGGGATCCTGGCGCCCGCGAAGGCTCTGGACGCGAATCCGGCCGTGGACAACGGGCCTCGGGAGAACCCGTTGGTGAAGCGGGCGGAATCGCAGGGTGCGCCGCCGGTGGATGATCCGACGGACGAGCCCTCCCCGGAGCCCCCGGTTCCCGCCGCCGGCGGCGGTGGGGGTGGGGGCGACACCGGGCTGGTGATCGGTGCCGTGGCGGCCGGTGCGGTGGTCGTGGGGTTGTCGGTGGTGGCGGTGCTGCAGGGGCGGCGGCGGAGGCGGTCGGCGGCTGCCGAGGGGTACCGGCAGCCGCCGTACGGCGGGACGTATCAGTGAGTGCTCAGCCATTCCTCCCGTAGGGCGGCCATGTGGAGGACGTCCCAGTAGCGGCCGTCCCAGTGGTGGGCCTGGCGGGCGCGGCCTTCGAGGGTGAAGCCGGATTTGCGGTAGGAGTGGGCGGCGCGTTCGTTGTACTCGAAGACTTCGAGGTGGACGCGGTGGAGGCGGATGGTCTCGAAGGCGTGGCGCAGGACCAGGAGGGTGGTCTCGGTGCCGATGCCGCGGCCGGTGCTGTCCGGGGTGAGGGCGATCCGGTAGCCGGCGGAGGCGTTGTCGGGGTCGAGGTCGGTGAGGGCGGTTTCGCCGAGGAAGCGGCCGGTGGCGGGGTCCTCGACGGCGAGGTCGAGGCGGTCGGGCTGGTCGGGGCGGGTGGTGCACCACTGGTGGATCCGGTCGCGGGTGAAGGCGGTGCGGGTGCCGGTGAGCCGGTTGGTCTCCTTGTCGGCGCAGAGTTCCCACATCGGGTCGGTGTGCCGTTCGTCGAGGGGGACGAGGCGGATGGTGGGGCCGTGCAGGACGGGTTTCACGGCGAGCGCGGCGAGGTCGGCAGGGCCGGGGTGGTCGGCGGTCATGCGGCCCAGGATGGGCGGGTGGATCCGCTTCGTCCACGCATTTTCCGGCGGCCTGCCGGGGTGGCTCGCCGGGCGGCCTGCCCGGGGGGCTACTCGGCGACGGCGATCTGTTCCCGGTGGTGTACCGGGGTGGTGAGTTCGTCGACGACGGCGACGGCGAGGTCGGCCTGGGCGATGCGGGGGCCGAGGACCCGGGGGCCGGAGACCCGGTAGCGGCCGGTGCCGGGGGCGGTGCGGTCGAGGTCCATGGGCGGGGTGACGACGACCCAGTCGAGGGTGGCGGGGGAGGCGTGGAGCAGGTCGAGGGCGGCGGCGTGGCCGAGCGAGAAGGCGCGGTGGGCGTCGGGGAAGTCGGGGGCGTCGTGGACGGCGGTGCCGGGGGCGGTCTGCAGGGTGGTGGCGACGCCGATGTGGACGAGTCGTCGTACGCGGGCCCGGTCGAGGCCGGTGACCAGGGCGGTGGTGGCGGCCCGGTAGAACTCGACGGAGGCGGTGTCGGGGGTGTAGACGGAGCTGACGGCGGCGGTGTGTCCGGGGGCGGTGGCGGCGACGGCGGCGGGGTCGGTGACGTCGCAGCGCAGCAGGGTGACGCCGTCGCGGGCGAGGTCGGCGTGGCGGTCGGGGTCGCGGACGGCGGCGGTGACGGTGAGTCCGCGTCGTAGGGCTTCGGTGACGACGGCGCGGCCGACCTGGCCGCCGGCGCCGTAGACGATGAGGTCCGCGCGGTGCGGGGCGTGCTCCGGGCCCGCGGTGTCGGTGGCGTGGGCGGTGCCGGTGGTGTCGGTGCTGGTCAAGGGGGTCTCCCGTCCGCTGGGTGCGGGCGTCGTCGCCCGCCGGTGCGGTGACGGTAGACCGGGGGGTGCCGGTTACTTCAACGGTACCGAGGCGGCGGCGGGTACGGTCGGGGTCATGGGGCAGGGCGGACGGCGGGGGGTACGGCAGTGGTGACGAGGCAGGGTGGCGCCCCGGCGCCGCTGACGGCGGACTTCTTCCCCGACTGCCCGGTGCAGACCGTGCCGGTGCTGGGAAGTCGGAAGTGGGCGTGGAAGATCATGCGCTGCCTGGAGGGCGGCCCGCGCCGTTTCTCGGAGCTGCGGGTGCCGCTGGTGGGCATCACCGCCAAGGTGCTGGCGGAGTCGCTGCGTTCGATGGAGGCGGACGGGGTGGTGGACCGTACCGAGTTCGCCGAGAACCCGCCGCGGGTCGAGTACGCGCTCACGCCGTTGGGCCGGACGCTGCTGGGGCCGATGGACGCGGTGTGCGCGTGGAGCCGTGAGCACCTGGACGGTCTGCTGGCGGCGCGGGCGGAGTACGAGCGCGGGCACTGAGCGGGGGCGGCGGGGCTCTGGCAGCATTTCGGCGACCGCTGGCGTTCCTGCCGCTGGTGGGGCGTGCCCGGCGGCGGCCATCCTGGGCGCATGAGCACTTCCGAGAACACCGCGATCCCCGCCGTCCCTGTCACCGACCCCGTCGCCGTCCCTGTCGCCGACGACGCCGCCGGGCCGATCGTCCCTGACACCAAGGACTGGACCTGGGTGCTCGAACGCCCGTGCCGGGACTGCGGGCTGGACACGCCGAGGGTGGTGCGCGAGGAGGTCGCCGGGATGGTCCGGGCCAATGCGGAGAGCTGGCTGGCGGTGCTGGCCGGGGACGAGGACGCGCTGCGTCGTCGGCCGGAGCCGGGGGTCTGGTCGGACCTGGAGTACGCGTGCCACGTCCGGGACGTCTTCCGGCTGTTCGACGTCCGGCTGAGCCTCATGCTCGACCGGGACGACCCGCTGTTCCCGAACTGGGACCAGGACGAGACCGCCGTCGCCGAGCGCTACGGGGAGCAGCTGCCGCGGGTGGTGGCCGGGGAGTTGGCGGAGGCCGCGGAGACGCTGGCCGCGGCCTTCGAGCGGGTGTCCGGTGAGCAGTGGCAGCGGACCGGGAACCGCAGCGACGGGGCGCGGTTCACCGTCGAGTCGTTCTCCCGGTACCTGATCCACGACCCGGTGCACCACCTGTTCGACGTGACGGGCGAGCGGGTCTGAGGCCACCCGCGCCGAGCCGGGAGGCGCACCAGGCGCACCGGGGGCGCGCGGGGCGTGAGGTCACCAGCCGGAGGCCTCGCGCAGCATGGTGCGGCGCAGTCGGCCGGCCACGCTGGCGGCGTCGGTGCCGATGACGTCGGCGATCTCGGGGGCCGCGAGGCCGACGACGTAGTGCAGGATCGCCAGGTCGTCGTCGGCGGGGTGGCGGTCCGGGTCCGGCGACTCCCGGCGGGTGTGCTCGGCGACCGTGCCGCGCAGGATCTCCCAGGCGTGCGCGGTCGGGTTGGAGCTGCCCATCAACTCACGCCAGTGCACCGCGATTTCGGCGAACGCCTGCTGGACGGCGGTCGCGGCGTCGCTGCGCTCGGTCAGCCACACCCGGGCGTAGCTGAGGTACCGGGGGCGGTGGAGTTCGCAGAACGCGGTGAACTCCAGCGGTACGTCCTCCGGCTCGCCGGGCCCCGGGGGTGGCTCGGCGGCAGTCGCGTGACGGTTGGTCATCTCGTCTTCTCGGAAAGGGAGATGGGTTTCTGACGGTCGATCATCTGTGCTCACTCTACGGTAGGCCCTCGGTGCGCTGGGTGACCAATCCGATGGAATGCCCGGAACCCGCCGCCGCCCGGCCGGTTCCGGTGGCGACCGGGTGCGGCACGGCGGCGGAGCGGTCGGGCGGGGGGCTGGGCGTGGGCCGGCGCGGGGCCGGCGGGGTGGTGCTGCGCAATGGCGTGGGTGGCGTAGTCGCGAGCGCGTCGCAGCTGGTCAGAGGGTGTAGGACGGCTGTGTCTGCACGGCAGTTGATGTGCCACCGTAGGGCCTGGGGAGGCTGACGTCCACGCCCACGGCGCGAACCCCGGCCCGCACAACCGGCCGCACAACCGTGCTCGCGACCGCGGTGGACGATCGCTCCGGTCGCTGACCGGGGCGCGGAGGGGGCGCTGCCACGACCACACGCATGGCGGTACCCGCGGCTCGGGGGATCGTCGAGCGCGGGGCGGGGCTCGGCTGCGTGGAGCGACTGTGCCCCGGCGGCCTGAACCTGGCCTCGGCGGCCGGGGCGGAGGGGACGGGCCGGGGTTGTCGGCCCGTCAGGGGGGTGGCCGTCAGGGGGTCGTCCGGGCCTCCGACGGGGAGGTGATGCGGTCGGGGGCGGTGTCGCGCTCGACCTGGGCCGGGAAGGACTCGACGGCCCGCAGTCGGGCCACCTGCGCGACGACCGCAGCCGCGGCCGCTCCGGTGGCGGCCTCTTCGCGATCGCAGCGGTTCGTCGTACCGGTGGAGTGCGCGCCGGCGGAATGCGCACCGGCGTGCGCCGCCGCGGTGCCGTGCCCGACCGCGGTGCCGTGCCCACCGGTGGGGCGCCCCGTCGACGCCCGCCGTGGGCGGCCGACCGCGGCCCGGGCGGCGTGTTCCTCGGCCGCCTGTCTAGCGGCGAGGTAGGCCTGCACCGCCGCCATGCCGTAGACCGGCTGGATGAGCTGGTGGCCCTTGAAGAACGGTCTGGCCGGGGCGAACCCGGCGGCGACCACGAGGTCGCGGATCTCTGCTATCTCGGCTTCACTGCGGGCGGTGAAGCGGACCTCCCAGCCCTTCTTGTACGTATGGCCCTTCTCGCCGCTGCGGCGGGCGGGGTCCGGGCGGCGGACGTATCCGGGCAGACGGCCGAGGCGCAGCTGGGCCGCGCGGAGGCCGGCGGTCTCGTCACGTGACATGTCGTAAGCCTAGGCAATCCCCGGGGTGCGATTGACGCCTGGAGGGTCCCTTGCCGTATGCATTTGATCACTCTGGGTCAGACGACCAGGTCGGCGATCGTTTTCGATCAGGTGTGACAACCGCTTGAGCGTCAATTACTCCAAATGGGTGAGGGTATGAGGACTTTAGTGCGAGCTGGTCCCGGTTTCGCGACGGTTGGGTAACAGTGCGTCAGGCTGTCGGTCGTGGGTCGGGGTGGTTGGGGATGGTGTCGGCATGAGCTACCGGATTCCGTCGCCTCCGCCGTCGCTGGAGGAGCTGGCGAAGCGTCAGCAGAACGTCGTCACCGCGAGCCAGCTGCGCGCCCGGGGCGTGCCGGCCCGGGTCATCACCGAGCACTGCCGCCGGGGCGGCCCCTGGAAGCGTCTGCTGCCCAGGGTCTACCTGCTGCAGTCCGACGAGCCCACCCCGGAGCAGCGGATCTGGGCCGCGCTGCTGTACGCCGCGCAGAACGGGCGCGAGGAGGGCCGCCGCGAGGGCGCGGTGATCACCGGTGCGGCCGCGCTGGCGCTGTACGGCTTCGCGGCCGTGCCCCGGCTGCCCGCGGTGACCGGGGTGGACGTCCTGGTGCCCCGTCAGCGCCGGCTGAAGGACATCGGCGAGGTCCGGATCCGGCGCACCGAACGGGAGTTGGTGGCCCGCTCGGTGCACGGGCTGGCCTGCGCGCCGGTGGCCCGGGCGGTCGCGGACGCGCTCGGCGAGTGGACGGCGGACCCGCAGGCCCCGGCGCCGGTGCGCGAGGTGCTGCGGGAGGCCGTCTCCCGCCGCGAGGACGGCTGCACGGTACGGGAGTTGGCCGTCGAGCTGATCGAGTCCGGGCTGACCGACGAGCCCCGGGTGCGCGCCGCGCTGGACGAACTCCTGTCCGCCGAACGGGACTCGGTGCTGGAGCGGGTCGGGCACCTGGTGGACGAGTGGCTGCTGCCCGTCCCGCTGAACGCGCCCGAGCTGCGGATGCGCGGCGGCACGTACATCGCCGTCCCGGACCTCTACTGGCCGGAGCGCGGCGTCGCGGTGGAGGTGGACTCCGACCTGCGCTGCGTCAGCGAGGGCGAGGCCGCCTGGGTGCGCGGCGGCCAGCACCGGATGGAGTACCTGGGCATCCGCGTGCTGTACGTCTCCGGCGCCCGGCTGGCCGCCGACCCGGACGCGGTCGGCGACGAGCTGCGCGAGGCCCACCGGGCCGGCGGCACGGACGTGGTGGAGCTGCTGGTGGTCTGAGCCGACGCGGCGACGCGGACGCCCGTTGACGCCGAACTACCGACTGACGCCGAACGAGCGACCGACGCCGGACCACCGACTATCGCCGGGCGACCGACTGACGCCGGACCACCGACCGGCGTCGAACGAGCGACTGACGCCGGAGCGCTGGGCGGCCACCGGCTAGGAGCGGACCACCGGTGTGCCGACCAGCTCGACCCCGGCCGCCCGCAGTTCCTCCAGCGCGGCGGCGGTGGTCTCCGGGGCCACCCCGGCGGTGAGGTCCAGCAGGACGCGGGTGGCGAAGCCCGCCCGGGCGGCGTCCAGTGCGGTCGCCCGGACGCAGTGGTCGGTGGCGATGCCCACCACGTCGATCTCGTCGACCTGCCGCTCGCGCAGCCACTCCACCGGACCGCGGCTGTTCTCGTCCAGCCCCTCGAAGCCGCTGTACGCCGCCGAGTAGGCGCCCTTGTCGAAGACCGCCTCGACCGCGCCGGAGATCACGGCGGGCGCGAAGTTGGGGTGGAAGCCCACGCCCTCGGTGCCGGCCACGCAGTGCGGCGGCCAGCTGTCGACGTAGTCCGGCTCGGCGGAGAAGTGCGCACCCGGGTCGATGTGGTGGTCGCGGGTGGCGAGGATGTGCTGGTAGCCGGGGGAGGACTCGGCGATCAGGTCGGTGATGGCGGCGGCCACCTCGGCGCCGCCGGCGACGGCCAGACTGCCGCCCTCGCAGAAGTCGTTCTGAACGTCGACGACGATCAGTGCCCGGTGCATGGCTCGCATCCTCGGATGTCGGGGGCCCGCGGGAGGCGGCGCCCCGGTGGGGGAGCCCTCGGGAGTACTCGGCCCGGCTGTGCGGGGCTCGGGGGGTTCTCGGGGAGCTCCGGGGGAACTCTACGGCTGACTCTAGGGAGTGCCGCGCAGGGGCGGAAGCCCCGGGGACCGGTCGGGTGGCCCGGACCGGGGCCTCCGCACGGCGACCGGGTGACGACGACCGGTCGGCGAAACCGACCGGGTCAGGGCACCGCGGCGGTCAGGGTACGACGTCGGTCAGAGCACCACGTCGGTCGGCAGGACCAGCTCGGTCGGCAGCACCGGGTCGCCCTTGGAGAGCTGGGTGGCCGACAGCGGCAGCGCGGCCCGGGCGCGGACGTGCCGTTCGCGGGCGGCGGTCAGCGGTTCGCGGCCGACGGTCTCGCCGGCCCGCACCAGCGGCACCTGCACCAGGTGCGGCCGCAGCTCCTCCGGGACGGGCCCGGTGCCGACCACCTCGGCCTCGGCCACGCCTTCGGCGTCGGGCCGGCGGGCCGCCCACTTGCGGCCGCCGATGCTGGTCTTGCCGCCCGCCGCGCGCTTGGCCACCGGTACCAGCGGTCCGCCGTCGGTCTCGGCCCGGGCGACCAGCTTGTAGACCATCGCACAGGTCGGGTGCCCGCTGCCGGTGACCAGGCTGGTGCCGACGCCGTAGCCGTCGACCGGGGCGGCGGCCAGGGCGGCGATCGCGTACTCGTCCAGGTCCGAGGTGACGATGATCCGGGTCTTCTCGGCGCCCAGCTCGTCCAGCTGGCGGCGGACCCGGTGGGCCAGCAGGGTGAGGTCGCCGGAGTCGATCCGGACGGCGCCCAGCTCGGGGCCGGCCACCTCGACGGCGGTGCGCACGGCCTCGCGCAGGTCGAAGGTGTCGACCAGTAGCGTGGTGCCCTTGCCCATCGAGGCGATCTGGGCGCGGAAGGCGTCCCGCTCGCTGTCGTGCACCAGGGTGAAGGCGTGTGCGGCGGTGCCGGTGGTCGGGATGCCGTGGGTGAAGCCGGCCTCCAGGTCGGAGGTGGCGGCGAACCCGGCGACGTAGGCCGCTCGGGCGGCGGCGACGGCGGCCTGCTCGTGGGCCCGGCGGGCGCCCATCTCGATCACCGGGCGGCCGCCGGCGGCGGCGGTCATCCGGGAGGCGGCGGCCGCGATCGCCGAGTCGTGGTTGAGGATCGACAGGATCACTGTCTCCAGGATCACCGCCTCGGCGAAGCTGCCCTCGACGGTGAGCAGCGGCGAGCCGGGGAAGTAGACCTCGCCCTCGGGGTAGCCCTGGATGTCGCCGCGGAAGCGGTAGTCGGCGAGGAAGCGCAGGGTGTCCTCGTCCACCACGTCCTGGCCGGCCAGCCAGTCGAGCTGGGCGGTGGAGAAGCGGAAGTTCTCGACGGCGTCGAGCACTCGGCCGGTGCCGGCCATGACGCCGTAGCGGCGGCCGCTGGGCAGGCGGCGGGTGAACACCTCGAAGACGGATCGGCGGTGCGCGGCCCCGCTGCGCAGGGCGGCCTGCAGCATGGTGAGCTCGTAGCGGTCGGTGAGCAGCGCGGTCGAACCGGCCGCGCGCACTGAAGTGGCGTCCATGTGGATGATGCTACTACCACTTAGCGTCAAAGTGACGATTTCTCTCCGGGTGGACCGGGTCGGAATCGCCCGGGTGTCCCCCGGATGGCAGCATGGGGCTTGAGAAGCAACGGACGAGTGTGCAGCGAGGAGGACCTGGCGTGAGTGTCGCGCCCGCGGAGATCGAGCGCCCCGAGGTCGAGGGGCAGCCGGTGACAGAGCCGGACACGCCCTGGGTGACCATCGTGCACAACGACCCGGTCAACCTGATGAGCTACGTCCAGTACGTCTTCCAGGCCTACTTCGGCTACCCGAAGGACAAGGCCCGGAAGCTGATGATGGACGTCCACACCAAGGGGCGGGCGGTGGTCTCCAGCGGTTCCCGTGAGGAGATGGAGCGCGACGTCCAGGCGATGCACGGCTACGGCCTCTGGGCGACGCTGCAGCACGACTGACGAGCGCGGCCGAGGGGCGCCGCCGACAAGGCGCGACCGGCGGGCACGGCCGACGCCGGGCCGCCGGCCGTACGACCGAAGACGACGAAGACGGGCTGACCGATACAGATGGCTGGGTTGTTCGAGAGCACCGGCGGTGGCGGCGCGGCGATCGCGCTGGACGAGTGGGAGGCCTCCATCCTCCGCTCGCTGGAAGTGCAGTTGCTGGAGCTGATCGGCCCCGGCCCGGGCGGGGAGGGCGGCGACCCGCTGGCCGCGCTGTTCGCCGAGGGGCCGACCGAGGCGCCCGCCGACCCGGTGCTGGCCCGGTTCTTCCCGGACGCCTACGGCGATCCGGAGAAGCCGGAGGACGACGAGGCCAGGACCGCGTCCGGGGAGTTCCGCCGCTTCACCGAGCTGGACCTGCGGGCCCGCAAGCGGGACGACGCGCTGTTCGTCGTCCGGGCGCTGGACGGCCTCGGCGACGACGGGGTGCTCAAGCTGGGCGCCCCCGACTGCCTGCGCTGGCTGGGCGCGCTGAACGACCTGCGGCTGGCGCTCGGTGTCCGGCTGGAGATCACCGAGGACGAGGAGGACGGCCTCTACGCGCTGCCGGACGGCGACGAGCGCAAGCCGCTGGTGATGGCGTACGTGTGGCTGGGCGCGCTGCAGGAGACGCTGCTGGAGGCGATGGCCGACTGAACGGCCGCGGGCGACCGGACGGCGGTGGCCGGCCGGGAGCGCCCGGGCGGGTGAACGGCGCCTGAATCCAGGCGAGTTCCCGGGTGAACGCGGAGCGGCTTGGTCCGCTCCCGTTCGCGTTTCCGGGGCAATCGTGCCCGGTTCCGGGCAGGCCCCGGCGGTTTCGTCCAGCATGTGGACGATCCGCCGGGGCTTTTCCGTGCAAAATGGGGCAAATCCTATCAGGTCATGCTCAAATATCGCTCAGATGAACACCGCTATTCGGATGGTGCGTGGTACGACTTCTCCACCCCCGAGACCGACCAGGACGGTGCACACCCATGGCCGAGAAGTCGTACGACCAAGTGGTCGACACCACACCGGACGAGGAGGGCTACGAGCGGGGACTCGGCAGCCGTCAGATCCAGATGATCGCGATCGGCGGCGCCATCGGCACCGGCCTCTTCCTCGGTGCCGGCACCGCGATCTCCAAGTCCGGCCCGAGCCTGCTCCTGTCCTACGCCGTCGCCGGTGTGGTGATCTTCGCGATCATGCGCGCCCTCGGCGAACTCCTCACCTACCGCCCGGTCTCCGGCAGCTTCGCCGAGTACGCGCGGGAGTTCCTCGGCCCGTTCGCCGGCTACGTGACCGGCTGGACGTACTGGCTCTTCTGGGTCGTCACCGGCATGGCGGAGACCACCGCCGCCGCCGTGTACGTGAAGTTCTGGGCGCCGGACATCCCCCAGTGGGCCAGCGCGCTGACCTTCCTGGTCATCCTCTACGCGGCCAACCTGATCTCGGTGAAGCTGTTCGGCGAGATCGAGTTCTGGTTCTCCATGGTCAAGGTCACCGCCATCATCGGCATGATCCTGATCGGCGTCGGGGTGCTCACCCTCGGCTTCAGCAAGGCCGGTGACACCGCGTCGATCACCCACCTCTGGGAGGACGGCGGCTTCTTCCCCAAGGGCATCGGCGCCACCGTGATGACCCTGCAGATCGTCATGTTCGCCTACCTCGGCGTCGAACTCGTCGGCGTCACCGCGGGCGAGAGCGAGGACCCCGAGAAGACCTTGCCGCGCGCCATCAACACCCTGCCCTGGCGCATCGCGCTGTTCTACATCGGCGCCCTCGTCGTCATCCTCTCGCTCGTGCCGTGGACCGAGTTCCAGCCCGGCGTCAGCCCGTTCGTCGCCGCCTTCGGCAAGATCGGCATCCCGGCGGCGGCCGGCATCATCAACTTCGTGGTGCTCACCGCAGCCCTCTCCTCCTGCAACTCCGGGATGTACTCCACCGGCCGCATGCTCCGCGACCTCGCGCTGCGCGGCCAGGCCCCGGCCCGGCTCACCAAGCTCAACTCCCGCCGCACCCCGGCCTTCGCGATCACCCTCTCCAGCCTCCTGATGGGCGTCGGCGTGGTGCTCAACTACCTCGTCCCGGCACGGGCGTTCGAGTACATCACCTCCGTCGCCACGGTCTGCGGCCTGTGGACCTGGGCGATGATCCTGATCTCCCAGATCCGCTACCGGAAGGCCTGGAAGGTCGGCCGCCTGCCCGCGCCCACCTTCAAGGCGCCCGGCGGCGCCTGGGTCAGCTGGGCCGCGCTCGCCTTCCTCGCCCTGGTCGTGGTCCTGATCGCGCTGGACGAGGACAACCGGATCTCGCTGTACGTCTTCCCGGCCTGGGCCCTGCTGCTGGTGATCGGCTACCAGGTGCTCAAGCGCCGCAACCCGCAGGCCGCCCACGACCCCCTGCGCGCCGCCGAGGGGAACGCGGCCGACGCCGACGCTACCGACGCCGACGAGGCCGCCGCGAACGCGACCGCCGGAAACGTGGACGCCCACTGATCAAGCCTCGGACG
Source organism: Kitasatospora sp. NPDC023120 (assembly GCF_055560835.1). Lineage (NCBI taxonomy): Bacteria > Bacillati > Actinomycetota > Actinomycetes > Kitasatosporales > Streptomycetaceae > Kitasatospora > Kitasatospora sp. NPDC023120. The sequence continues at coordinate 98,074 of NZ_JBVHHY010000013.1, forward strand.
CCCCGGCAGACACCTGCCGGGGCGTGTCTATCCTGACCACATGCTGACCATCACCCGAGAACTCCGCGACCGGATCGTGGCCCACGCCCGTGCCGACCACCCGGACGAGGCCTGCGGCGTGGTCGCCGGACCGGCCGGCACCGGACGGCCCGAGCGGTTCATCCCGATGCTCAACGCCGCCCGCTCGCCCACCTTCTACGAGTTCGACTCGGGCGACCTGCTCAAGCTCTACCGCGAGATGGACGACCTCGACGAGGAGCCGGTGATCGTCTACCACTCGCACACCGCCACCGAGGCCTACCCCTCCCGCACCGACGTGAGCTACGCCTCCGAGCCGTTCGCCCACTACGTCCTGGTCTCCACCGCCGACGGCAACGGCGAGGATGACCCCTACCAGTTCCGCTCGTTCCGCATCGTGGACGGCGAGATCACAGAGGAAGACGTCCAGGTCGTCGAGGCCTACCCGGCCTGACCGGCACCCCCCTGGCCGCGGCCCGCCGACCCGCCGCGACCGGTCGGCGGGCCCGTGCCGTCTCAGCACTGGGAACGCGAACATCCGGATCCCGAGACGGGCATGCCCAAGCGGGCCCGGGAATCTATACGATGAGCCCATGCGTTCCGTCGATGTGAGCAACCAGGCCCCGGGCACCCGCCTCGTGGCGCGCCTGCACATCGACCTGTGCCGGCACGCCGGCGCGATCTGTCCCGGCACGCCCGCGCGCTCGCGCTGAGAGCCGCCTCACCCTGGGCCCGACGCCCCTGCGACGGCGCCGAGCCCCGGCACCGTCCGCCCTGCCGCGCCCCTTGCGGCCCACCCACTCCACGACTCGCACAGGAGCGCACCCATGGCCATCGAGGTCCGCATCCCGACCATCCTCCGCACCTACACCGACGGCGCCAAGGCCGTCGAGGGCAACGGCAGCAACCTCGGGGAACTCTTCACCGACCTCGACGCCCGTCACCCGGGCATCGCCGCCCGCCTGGTCGACGGCGGCGAGCTGCGCCGCTTCGTCAATGTCTACCTGAACGACGAGGACGTCCGGTTCCTCGAGGGCATCTCCACCGCCCTCACCGACGGCGACAGCGTCACCATCCTGCCCGCCGTGGCCGGCGGCGCCCGCTGATCTCCCGGTTCCCCCGCCGCTGGTGGGGGAACCACCCCCGTGACCCTCACCGCCGTGGCCGGAGGCCTCCCTTGCGTTACGACAGCCCGCTCGAAGCCGTCGGCAACACCCCGCTGGTCCGCCTGCCCCGGCTGTCCGCCGCCGTTCCCGGCAACACCGAGGGCCTGGTCACGCTCTGGGCCAAACTGGAGGACCGCAACCCGACCGGCTCGATCAAGGACCGCCCGGCGCTTCACATGATCGAGCGGGCCGAGGCCGAGGGCCGGCTCACCCCGGGCTGCACCATCCTGGAGCCCACCAGCGGCAACACCGGCATCTCGCTCGCCATGGCCGCCAAGCTCAAGGGCTACCGGATGGTCTGCGTGATGCCCGAGAACACCAGCGAGGAACGGCGCGAACTGCTCCGCATGTGGGGCGCCGAGATCATCTCCTCGCCGGCCGCCGGCGGCTCCAACACCGCCGTCCGGATCGCCAAGGAGACCGCCGCCGAGCACCCCGACTGGGTGATGCTCTACCAGTACGGCAACCCCGATAACGCGGGCGCCCACTACACCGGCACCGGCCCCGAGATCCTCGCCGACCTGCCCACCGTCACCCACTTCGTGGCCGGCCTCGGCACCACCGGCACCCTCATGGGCGTCGGCCGCTACCTGCGCGAGAAGGTCCCCGGCGTGAAGATCGTCGCCGCCGAACCGCGCTACGACGACCTGGTCTACGGGCTGCGCAACCTGGACGAGGGCTTCGTCCCCGAGCTGTACGACGCCGGGGTGCTCACCACCCGCTTCTCGGTCGGCTCCGCGGACGCCGTCCGCCGCACCCGCGAACTCCTGCAGCAGGAAGGCATCTTCGCGGGCGTCTCCACCGGCGCCATCCTGCACGCCGCGATCGGCGTCGGCCGCAAGGCGGCAGCCGCGGGGGAACGGGCGGACATCGTCTTCGTGGTCGCCGACGGCGGCTGGAAGTACCTGTCCACCGGCATCTACACCGCCGAGTCCACCGAGGCCGCGGTCGAGGCGCTGCAGGGCCAGCTCTGGGCCTGATCGGCTCCCGAGGGCCCGGCCGATCCGGGCACTCCCGGTTCAGCACCCGCCGCTAGTTCAGCACCCGCTGCGCCCGGGCCCAGACCTGCCGGTCCACCGTGCCGGCCCGGCGGCGGAAGGCCGACAGCGGCACCTCGCGCAGCTCGTCGGTCTCCAGCCAGCTCGCCCGGCCCTGCCGGTCGCCCACCGAACCGGGCGGCAGCGGCAGCACGCCCGGGCGCTCGGCGTGGTGCTTGCTGGTGATCTTCGCGACGGTGGCGGTCCGGCCGTGCACCCGAAGCACCAGGCACGGGCGGTCCTTGGAGCCCGGTCCGTCCTCGAACGGCACCTCCGCCCACCAGATCTCCTGCGGCTCCGGGCCGGCCTTGGTGCTCGGGCGCGGCCGCGGGCCGGTCGGCCCGGCCGGACGCGGGGCCGGGCGGGTGCGCCGCGCCCGCAGCACCGCGGCGGCGGCCACCAGCGCGATGCCGGCCAGCGCCAGGACGACCCAGGTAGCAGTCATGCCGTTCATGCGGCGAACCGTACCGGGCCGGGGGCGGGCGCCACCAGCGTGACGGCTGTGACAGTTGAGTATTTGTCCGCACGTTGCTCCCGGTTCGTCACGGAACCGCCACCGTGCCCGTTCCGTACCGAACACCGGCCCGCGGCCGGACAGGCTGCGTCACGAACGTCCGCCCCCGCCCCTCCGGAGGTGCCTCGTGAGTGAGCGAAGCGAACTGTGGTCCTGCGCCGAGATCGCCCGACATATCAACGTCCGGCCCGAGACCGTCCGCAACTACCGGCGGCACGGCCTGCTGCCCGACCCGGACCTGACCGACGGCAGCGGTCACCCCCGCTGGTACCCCGCCACCATCCGCGCCTGGGCCCGCAACCGCCCCCGGCACCGCTGATCCCCACCCCGTCCCAGCCCCCGCTCCCGTCCCCGGCGTTCTGGTGATTCCAGCCACAGCCCGGCACGGGGACGGGGGCAAAGTGCCGCTCCGCCCTTACCCTCGACACACCAATGCAGTGCTACCGGCCGGTCCACCGGCCCGGCCTGCCGTTTTCCATGCCGTTTTCCAGCAGCAGCCAGGACGTGTCGGGGCGGAGGGGCTCGGATGAAACTGACCGTGGTGGGGTGCTCGGGGAGCTTCCCGTCCGCCGACTCGCCCTGCTCCAGCTACCTGGTCGAGGCCGAGGGCTACCGCGTCGTGCTCGACCTCGGCAACGGGGCGCTCGGCGCCCTGCAGAAGTACACCGGCCTCTACGACGTCGACGCCGTCCTGCTCAGCCACCTGCACGCCGACCACTGCGTCGACCTGTGCGCCTACTGGGTGGCCCGCAACTACCGCGCCGAGGGCTGCCCCGACCTGCTGCCCGTGTACGGCCCGGCCGGCACCGCCGAGCGGCTCGCCCGCGCCTACGACATGCCGGAACAGCCGGGGATGAAGGAGGTCTTCGAGTTCCGCACCCTCACCCCAGGCGGCTTCGACCTCGGCCCGTTCCGGATCGACGTCGCCCGGGTCAACCACCCCGTCGACGCCTTCGCCTTCCGGATCGAACACGGCGGCCGCTCGCTGGTCTACAGCGGCGACACCGGCGAGAGCACCGCACTCGTCGAACTCGCCCGCGACACCGACCTCTTCCTCTGCGAGGCCGCGTACATCGACGGGCGCGACACCTACCAGGCCGTCCACCTCAACGGCCGCGAAGCCGGCGAGCACGCCACCGCCGCCGGTGCCCGCCGGCTCGTCCTCACCCACATCCCCCCGTGGACCGACGCCGAGCACAACCGCCGCGACGCGGCCGTCGCCTACACCGGCCCGGTCGAGATCGCCCGCGCGGGCGCGGTGTACGAGATCTGACCGCGCCCGAACCCGCCTTGGGGAAAGGTGAGATGACTCACCATCAGAGGAGCTGGCGCCTCCCGGGGACGGGCAGTCCGAGGTGGTCGCGCAGGGTCGGGCCGGTGTAGTCGGTGCGGAACACCCCGCGTTCCTGGAGCAGCGGGACCACCCGGTCGACGAACTCGTCCAGGCCGCCCGGGGTGAGGTGCGGGACGAGGATGAAGCCGTCGGCCGCGTCGTTCTGCACGAAGTGGTCGATCTGCGCGGCGACGGTGGCGGGGGAGCCGATGAAGGACTGCCGACCGGTCACCTCGATCACCAGTTCGCGGCTGCTGAGCCCCTTCTCCGCCGCGATCGCCCGCCACCGCTCGGCGACGGCCAGCGGGTCGCCGAACTGGACCCGGCCCTGGACCAGGGTGCTGTCCGGGTCAGGGGCGATGCCCGGCAGCGGACCGTCAGGGTCGTGGTCGGACAGGTCGACGCCCCAGACCTGCTCCAGGAAGGCGATCGCGGTCTGCGGTCCGACCTGGGCCCGGCGGATCCCGGTGGCGCGTTCGGCCGCCTCGGCGTCGGTGTCGCCCAGCACGAAGGTGGCTCCGGGCATGATCTTCAGCTCGTCCGGCTTGCGCCCGTACGCGGCGAGCCGGCCCTTGACGTCGGCGTGGAAGGCCTGGCCGGCGGCGAGGGTGGAGTGCCGGGTGAAGACCACGTCGGCGGTGGCGGCGGCGAACTCCCGTCCCTCGTCGGAGTCCCCGGCCTGGATCACCACCGGGTGGCCCTGCGGCGGGCGCGGCAGCGAGAGCCGGCCCTCGACCTCGAACTGCGGGCCGCGGTGCCGGACGCCCTCCTCCCCGGCGTCCCAGAACTCCCGGGCCAGCTGCACGGATTCGGCGGCCCGGGTGTATCGGTCGGCGCGGTCCAGGTAGCCGCCGCGGCGGAAGTTCTCCCCGGTGAAGGCGTCCGAGGAGGTGACCACGTTCCAGGCCGCGCGGCCGCCGGAGAGGTGGTCCAACGAGGCGAAGCGGCGGGCCAGTTCGTACGGCTCGTTGAAGGTCGCGTTGACGGTGGCGGCCAGCCCGATCCGCTCGGTGACGGCGGCCAGCGCGTTCAGCACGGTGATCGACTCGGGGCGACCGACCACGTCCAGGTCGTGGATGCGGCCCTTGTACTCGCGCAGCCGCAGGCCCTCGGCGAGGAAGAAGTAGTCGAACTTCCCGCGTTCGGCGGTCTGCGCGAGGTGGCGGAAGGAGTCGAACTCGATGTGGCTGCCGGAGGCCGGGTCGCTCCACACTGTGGTGTTGTTGACGCCGGGGAAGTGCGCGGCGAGGTGGATCTGCTTGAGCGGGCGGTCCGTCATCGGGTCACCTCGGCGAGCGCGGCGGAAGCAGCGGGAACGGGGGAAGCGGCGGCGTAGCGGTTGGCCGGGCGGGCCAGACCGAGGTGGTCGCGCAGGGTGCGGCCGGTGTACTCGGCGCGCAGCAGCCCGGCGGCGCGCAGGGCGGGGGCGATTCGGTCGGCGAGGGCGGCGAGGTCGCGCACCGGGTCGGCGGGGGTGAGGTGGAAGCCGTCGACGCCGGTGCCGGTTGCGGTGAGTTCGGCGAGCAGCCGCTCCTCGGCGGCCCGGTCGGGCAGGGCGGAGCGGGCGGAGTCGAGGCGGGCGAGGATCCGCAGGTGTTCGCCGGCGCGCAGCCGCAGCTCGGTGGCGGCGGTCAGCCGGGCGCTGCGGTCGGGGGCGTCGAGCAGGACGACGTCGGCGTGCCGGATCGCGGCGGCGACCCGGGCGCGCCCGCCGGGTGAGGCGTCCGGTGCGAGGTCGGACGCGGCCACCGGTACCGTGACCACCGGGCGGCCCTGCGGCGGGCGCGGGGTGATGGACGGGCCGCGGACCGAGAAGTGCCGGCCCGCGAAGTCGATGTAGTGCAGTTTGTCGCGGTCGATGAACCGTCCGGTGGCGGTGTCGCGGATCTCCGCGTCGTCCTCCCAGCTGTCCCAGAGCCGGGCGGCGACCTCGACGGCGTCGGCGGCCTCCGCCCACAGCTCGTCGGCGGGGGCGACCTGGCGGCGGCCGAAGGCCCTCGCCTCGGCCTCGGTCGTGGAGACGCCGACCAGCCAGCCGGCCCGGCCCTTGCTCACCCAGTCCAGGGTGTTGACCGAGATCGAGGTGTGGAAGGGCTCGGTGTGGGTGGTGGTGACGGTCGGCACCAGGCCGACCCGGCCGGTCAGCGGGGCGATCCGGGCGAGGGCGGCGAGCGCGTCGGGGCGGCTCGGCTCGGCGGCGAAGGAGTCGTCGAGGGTGACGAAGTCCAGGGTGGCCCGCTCGGCGAGGCCGGCGAGGGCGGCGTAGTGCCCGGCGTCGAAGCGGCCGGGGCCGTCGGGGCTGTCGAGGGCGGCGGACAGGTGGAGCTGGCGGGGCATGGTGAGCCTGACTTTCCTCGTGCGGACGCGTGCGCGCGCCGGCCGGCCCGTACGGGGGCGGGGGAGCGCGGGCACGCGGATGCGCGGTGTCGGCCCGCGGGCGGGAGCCCGGACGGGCGGGAGGGAGGAGCGGCGCCGGGCGGGACGTCAGCCGGGCGGCGGCGGGGGAACGGTCAGCTCAGCCGCGACACGCCGCGGACCACACGCGACCGAAGTCGATGTGGCTGCGGGTGACCAGCGGGCACGAGGCGTTCACCGCTTCAGTTGACCAGGGGCTCCGTCGGTTCGTCAACCGCCGTTTCCACCTCCTGGGACGCCGTGGGAGGTCGGGCACGACGAAGGCCCCGGCCCGCCGCTGGGGGAGCAGCGGCGGGCCGGGGCCTTCGACGGGGGCGGTGCGGGCGTCAGGCCTTGGTGACGTCCTCGATCTCGTCGTCGTCCTCGCGACCGGGGGTCTTGAGGTCGAACGTGGTGATCGCGAAGCGGAAGAGGAAGTAGTAGAGCGCCGCGAAGACCAGGCCGAGCGGGATGATCATCCACGGGTCGGTGGCCTTGTTCCAGGCCAGCAGGTAGTCGATCAGGCCACCGGAGAAGGTGAAGCCGTCGTGCACGCCGAGCGCCCAGGTGACGGCCATCGAGACGGCGGTGAGCAGCGCGTGGATGACGTACAGGGCCGGGGCGATGAAGACGAAGGCGAACTCGATCGGCTCGGTGACACCGGTGACGAAGGAGGTCAGGGCCAGCGACACCATCATGCCGGTGATGGCCTTGCGGCGGTGCGGCTTGGCGGAGTGGGCGATGGCCAGCGCGGCGGCGGGCAGCGCGAACATCATGATCGGGTAGAAGCCCGACATGAACTGTCCGGCGGTCGGGTCGCCGGCGAAGAAGCGGGTCAGGTCACCGTGCACGACGGTGCCGTCGGCCTTGGTGAAGTCACCGGTCTGGAACCAGGCGAAGGAGTTCACGAACTGGTGCATGCCGACCGGCAGCAGACCGCGGTTGACCAGGCCGAAGGCACCCGCACCGAACGCGCCGGCGCCGATCAGGGAGTCGTTCAGGGTCTTGATGGCGTCGCCGATCGGGCCCCAGGTCAGGGCGAAGAGCACACCGACGGCGGTGCCGACGAAGGCCATCAGGATCGGGACCAGGCGGCGGCCGTTGAAGAAGCCGAGCCAGTCGACCAGCTTGGTGCGGTGGTACTTCTGCCACAGCACGGCGGCCAGCAGGCCGACCACGATGCCGCCGAGCACGCCGGGGTTCTGGTAGGTCGGGGCGACCCACTTGCCGTCGGCGATGTGGCCCTCGGTGATCGGGAACGCGGTGAGCACGTTCTTGTACACCAGGAAGCCGACCAGCGCGGCGAGGGCGGTGGAGCCGTCCGCCTTCTTGGCGAAGCCGATCGCGATGCCCACCGCGAACAGCAGCGGCAGGTTGTCGAAGACGCCGCTGCCGGCGGTGGCGAAGACCGAGGCGACCTTGTCCCAGCCGAGGCCGTCCTTGCCGAACACGTCGTCCTGGCCGAGCCGCAGCAGCAGACCGGCGGCGGGGAGCACCGCGATGGGCAGCTGGAGGCTGCGGCCGATCTTCTGCAGACCCTGGAGGAGGTTCTGGCCGAACTTCTTGGCGGGGCTTGGCGTGGCCGGAGCCGTGGCGGGCGCCGGTGCCTGCGCAGACTGACTCATGGGGGTGGGTTCCTAACGGCATGGCGGTCGGTCGGGGGAAGGCACAGGGGGCCGAACCGCGAACTGGTCTACACCACGCGTGGTGTAGACCAGTTTTGTAGCACGGGTGGAGAAGCCGAGGAACCCCGGAAAGCGGTGCCGCCGGGAAGCGCTATGAAATCGAAACCTACTTACCGGACGACGATCATGATTACCCGTCGTGATTGGGATTTTGGCTAATTGCGCAACAAAAGCACAGCGTGCCCGGCCAGGGACGTCGGTCCTTTACGGAAAAGCCGAAGGCCCCCGGACCGACGGGTCCGAGGGCCATTGCGAGACGGTCCGGTGACGCTCTGTTTCAGGCCTTGGTGACGTCCTCGACCTCGGTCTCGTCCTCCCGCCCCGGGGTTTTCAGGTCGAATTTGACGATGATGAACCGGAAGAGCGCGTAGTACACGACGGCGAAGCAGGCGCCGATGACGAGGATCAGCCACGGCTTGGTGGCCAGCCCCCAGTTGATCACGTAGTCGATCAGGCCGGCCGAGAAACTGAACCCGTCGTGCACCCCGAGCCCCCAGGTCACCGCCATCGAGGCACCGGTCAGCAGGGCGTGCACGGCGTACAGGGCCGGGGCGATGTACGCGAAGGAGTACTCGATCGGCTCGGTGACCCCGGTGACGAAGGAGGTCAGGCCGACCGAGAGCATCAGGCCGTAGATCTCCTTGCGGCGGTGCGGCTTGGCGGAGTGCGCGATCGCGAGTGCGGCGGCGGGCAGCGCGAACATCATGATCGGGAAGAAGCCGGACTGGAACTGGCCGGCCGTCGGGTCGCCCGCCAGGAAGCGCGGGATGTCGCCGTGCACGATCGTGCCGTCGGCCTTGGTGAACTCGCCGAACTGGAACCAGACGAAGGTGTTCAGCAGCTGGTGCATGCCGATCAGCAGCAACGCCCGGTTGAACAGGCCGAAGATGCCGGCACCGCCCGCGCCGAGATCGGCCAGGCTCTGCGAGAAGTCGTTGAGGCCGCGGCCGATCGGCGGCCAGACCCAGAGCGCGAGGACGGCGAGCAGCATGCCGACCAGGGCGGTGATCATCGGCACCAGGCGGCGGCCGTTGAAGAAGCCCAGCCAGTCCACCAGCTTGGTGCGGTGGAACCGCACCCACAGCCAGGCCGACATCAGCCCCATCAGGATGCCGCCCAGCACCCCCGGGTTCTGGTACGTCGCGACGGCCGCCTTCGCCGAGGTGTAGTCCACGCACTGCTCGCCGACCGGGACGGTCGGCGGCTTGCAGTGCTCCGGGAAGGCGTGCAGGACCCGGTAGTAGACGAGGAAGCCGACCACGGCCGCCAGCGCCGTCGAGCCGTCCGCCTTCTTGGCCATGCCGATCGCCACGCCGATGCAGAACAGCATCGGCAGGCCGAGCGAGGAGTCCAGCAGGGCGCCGCCGGCCGCGGCGAAGACCTTGGCGACGTTGTCCCAGCCCAGTCCGTCCTTGCCGAACACGTCGGGCTGGCCGAGGCGGTTGAGGATGCCCGCCGCGGGGAGGACGGCCACCGGCAGCTGCAGCGAACGGCCCATCTTCTGGAGGCCGCCGTAGAAGGTGTGCCACCACGTGGTCTGCGGAGCCGTGGCGCCTGCCGAACTCATCCTTCACCCTCCGGGGAGCAGTTGCCCGCCGCTGGCCCCCCGCGGGACCCTCGGGCGGGCCCAGGAACACCCGGGGTCCTTCCTGCGTTCCTCGGAGTACACATATATTGGTGTAGACCACCTTGGGACACAGGCCGCACTCCGGGACATCGGCCCCGCTGATCGTCATCCTCGGGCGGCGATCGGGGCCCTGCCCGCCGGGATGGGCCGAAAGTGGACTAACGTGGCAAACCGGACCGGCGCAGGTGATGCTGGTCGCGCTGCCCGGCAGCGCGACCGCAGCTGAACCCGCGTCAGCCACCGGCACGGACCTCGCCGCACCACGGCCGAGGGACGACCCCCACAGCACAGCGCACGACGGCACCCGGCAGAGCGGCCGGCGGGCCGAGACAGAGGGAGAAACCGAATGGCCAGCAAGGCTGAGAAGATCGTCGCCGGTCTGGGCGGCATCGACAACATCGAAGAGGTCGAGGGCTGCATCACCCGCCTGCGCACCGAGGTCAAGGACGCCACCCTGGTCGACGAGGCCGCCCTCAAGGCCGCCGGCGCCCACGGCGTCGTCAAGATGGGCACCGCGATCCAGGTCGTCATCGGCACCGACGCCGACCCGATCGCCGCCGACATCGAGGACATGATGTGAGCTGAGCCACCCGGGCTCACCCGCCCCGGCCCGCCGCCCCGCTCCGGGGGACGGCGGGCCGCGGCGCACCCGACCGGCCCCACCGTCCGGACCGACTACGCTCAGTGCCTATGTCACGCATCGACGGCCGCACCCCCGAACAGCTCCGCCCCATCACCATCGAACGGGGCTGGAGCAAGCACGCCGAAGGCTCCGTCCTCATCTCCTACGGCGACACCAAGGTGCTGTGCACCGCCAGCGTCACCGAGGGCGTACCGCGCTGGCGCAAGGGCAGCGGCGAAGGCTGGGTCACCGCCGAGTACTCCATGCTCCCGCGCGCCACCAACACCCGCGGCGACCGCGAAGCCGTCAAGGGACGCATCGGCGGCCGCACCCACGAGATCAGCCGACTCATCGGCCGCTCGCTGCGCGCCGTCATCGACCACCGCGCCCTCGCCGAGAACACCATCGTCCTCGACTGCGACGTCCTCCAGGCCGACGGCGGCACCCGCACCGCCGCCATCACCGGCGCCTACGTCGCCCTGGTCGACGCCATCGCCTGGGCCCGTGACAAGAAGCTCCTGCGCGCCAAGGGCCAGCCCATCACCGGCGGCGTCAGCGCCGTCAGCGTCGGCATCATCGACGGCGTCCCGATGCTCGACCTCCGCTATGAGGAGGACGTGCGCGCCGAGACCGACATGAACATCGTCTGCACCTCCGACGGCCGCTTCGTCGAGGTCCAGGGCACCGCCGAGGGCGCACCGTTCGACCGCGACCTGCTCAACCGGCTGCTCGACCTCGGCACCCTGGGCTGCGCCGAACTCGACGAGATCCAGCGCAAGGCCCTCGAAGGCTGAACCGGGCCGGGCCACCGCGCCGTGGACACCAGCGGACGCGCGCGCGGCCTGCTGTACAGGCCGGGCCCGGAGACCGTACGGTTCCCGCAGCACCCCCGCTGCGGGAACCGCGCACCCCCGGCGCGCGTCCCCCACCACGGAACCCGCGCCCCACAGGAGGACCGGATGCCGTCCAGCATCGCCCGCCCCACCGCCCTCGCCGTGGCCGGACTCATCGCGATCCTCCCGCTCAGCATGGTGAGTTGCTCCGCCGCCCAGAAGGCGATCGACTGCGGCAACACCGCCGTGAAGATCACCGGCGACCTCGCCGACGTCACCAAGGCCTACGACAACGCGAGCAACGACTCGGCAGCCGCCGGGAAGGCACTCCAGAAGCTCAAGAGCGACCTGGACCAGATCGGGAAGAACTCCAAGAACACCGACGTCGCCAAGGCCGTGACGGACCTGCAGAAGCAGGTCGACAACGTGCAGCGGGCCGCCGACAGGAACGAGGTCCCCGACCTCAAGCCGCTCGGCGACGCCGCCGGCAACCTCACCTCGGTGTGCACCGGCTGACGGTTCGCCGCCGCTGGGTAGGGTGGGCGATATGTCCACCCGCCTGATCCTCGCCACCCGCAACCAGCACAAGGTCGCCGAGCTGCGCGCCATCCTCACCGACGCCGGCCTGGACGTCGAACTCGTCGGCGCCGACGCCTACCCGGAGATCCCGGACGTCCCCGAGACGGGCGTCACCTTCGCCGAGAACGCCCTGCTCAAGGCCCACGCCCTGGCCCGCGCCACCGGCCTGCCCGCCGTCGCCGACGACTCCGGCCTCTGCGTGGACGTCCTCAACGGCGCACCCGGCATCTTCTCCGCCCGCTGGGCCGGAAAGCACGGCGACGACCGCGCCAACCTGGAGCTGCTGCTCGCCCAGCTGTCCGACATCGACGCCGAGCACCGCGGCGCCCACTTCTTCTGCGCCGCCGCCCTCGCGCTGCCGGACGGCACCGAGCGCGTCGTCGAGGGCCGCCTCCTCGGCACCCTCCGCACCGCCCCCGCCGGCGACGGCGGCTTCGGCTACGACCCGATCCTCCAGCCCCTCGGCGAAACCCGCACCTGCGCGGAGCTCTCGCCGGACGAGAAGAACGCCATCAGCCACCGCGGCCAGGCCTTCCGGGCGCTGGCCCCGGTGGTCAAGGAGCTCCTGGGCTGACGGAAAGTCGGAACGACGAAGGCCCGCCCCGGAGAATCCTCCCGGGGTGGGCCTTCGATTTTAAGGTGCAAGGCTGGTGCGGCCTGAGGGATTCGAACCCTCACGGGGTTTCCCCCACCGGATCCTAAGTCCGGCGCGTCTGCCAAGCTCCGCCAAGGCCGCCTGGCCTCTAGTCTAGGGCTTCGCTTCCGCTGGGAACACCGCGATTCCGTGTGGTGCTCTGCGCTTGTTCTTGTTTCGCCCGCAGTATGTGTCAGTGACGGAGTGGCAGTTCGGGCAGAGCAGCCGGAGGTTGTCCGGCCGGTTGTCCGACCAGTCACCGCTGATGTGGTCGACCTCCAGCGTCATTGGGCGGCCGCGCCACTCGGGGCCGGTGCCACAGTCCTCACACAGCTCGGGTCGGCCGAGCTCGGCCAGTGCGCTGCGGATTCGCGAGCCGGGAAGCCGCTTGGCGTCCGGGGGGCGCTGGACGAGGAGCCGCTCGGCCGGGATTCTGGTGGGGAGTCGCTTGCCGCGGGCATGGGCCTGTCCGGTGAAGTGCGATGTGTCGATACCGAGCTCCTTGATGCGCCGTCCGATGTGGCCCTGGGTGCCGCCGGCCTGGCGCTGTTGGAGGTGCCGCACGACCCCAGCCACGCTGTGCGACGCCGAGACGGCCTCCTGGAGGAGTCCCCGGGTGTAGACGGTTCCGGCTGAGCGGAAGTGCGAGGTGTCGATCCCGTACTCGGTGAGCTTGCGACGCAGGTACTTCCGCCGGTCGCGGTTGGGCTCGCGGCCGAGCGCGACCAACATCTCGTCGAGCGTGGCTGCGGCAGCTGCTGCCTCGACTAGCAGTTCCCTCGTGTACTGGCGCCGTGGGTAAGCGTGTGAGCCCTCGTCGAAGTGCGAGGTGTCGATGCTGCAGTGCCGGAGTCGCCTGCTTAGGTAGTCCTGCGCCCCGCCCGCCATCGGCACGCCGAGCTTGCGCATCATCTCGTTGACGCTGCTGGACTCGGCGGCGAGTGCGGCCAGCAGTTCGCGGGTGTACTTGACCGGCATGGGTCCCCCTGTGAGCTGGTGGAACCCCTTCCCCGGTGTGTCAACGAGCGGTGGATGGTTTGGTTACGGCCTCCCGGATGTTTGGCTGTTGATGACCAATTGGTACAGACCTATTGACCTATGTGGTTCAGACCACATAGCTTCGGCGCCAATTGCAACCCCCCACGTGCGTGCTCCCCCACAGGCATGCGCCGACACTCTCTCCTGGAGGACCGAGTGTTGATCCGAAGCACGGCGCAGCGGCGTCCCACCGCTGCTGTCCGTCGTAAGGGCGCCCGGGCGGGTGTGGCCTCGGTGGCCGCGGCGTCGTTGGCCGGGCTGCTGATGGCGACGCTGGGTGCGGCGCCCTCGCAGGCTTCGGCGGCCGTCGACAACGCGAGCTGTCGCCCCGACGGGCTGTACCGGACGCCCGGGGTGGACGTCCCGTACTGCTCCGTCTACGACACCGGCGGGCGCGAGAAGATGGGCGCGGACCACCAGCGCCGCATCATCGGCTACTTCACCGGCTGGCGCACCGGCAAGAACGGCGACCAGCCGTACCTGGTGAGCGACGTCCCCTGGGACAAGGTCACCCACCTCAACTACGCCTTCGGGCACGTCGGCGGCGACAACAAGCTGTCCGTCGGGACGGACGGCCCGACCAACGAGGCCACCGGGATCTCCTTCCCGGGCGTGCCCGGTGCCGAGCTGGACCCGACGCTGCCTTACAAGGGCCACTTCAACCTGCTGACGAAGTTCAAGAAGCAGTACCCGAACGTCAAGACCCTGATCTCGGTGGGCGGTTGGACCGAGACCGGCGGCTACTTCGGGGACGACGGCAAGCGCGTCGACTCCGGCGGCTTCTACTCGACGACCGTCAACCCGGACGGCAGCGTCAACCAGGCCGGCATCGACACCTTCGCCGCCTCGTCGGTCGACTTCCTCCGCACGTACGGCTTCAACGGCGTCGACATCGACTACGAGTACCCGACCTCGATGAAGGACGCCGGCAACCCGCTGGACTGGCAGCTCGCCAACTCCAAGCGCGGCTCGCTGGCCAAGGGCTACGCGGCCCTGATGAAGACGCTGCGGGAGAGCCTGGACAAGGCCGGTGCCGCCGACGGCAGGCACTACCTGCTGTCGGTCGCGGCCCCGTCGTCCGGCTACCTGCTGCGCGGCATGGAGACCTTCCAGGTGGCGCAGTACCTGGACTACGTGAACATCATGTCGTACGACCTGCACGGCGCCTGGAACAAGTACGTCGGCCCGAACGCCTCGCTGTTCGACGACGGCAAGGACGGCGAGCTGGCGGCGGCCAACGTGTACGGCGCGGCGCAGTACGGCGGCATCGGTTACCTGAACGCCGACTGGTCGTACCACTACTTTCGCGGCGCGATGCCCGGCGGCCGGATCAACGTCGGCCTGCCGTACTACACCCGTGGTTTCAAGAACGTGCAGGGCGGTACCAACGGTCTCTGGGGCACGGCGTCCGCGACCACCTGCCCGGTCGGCTCCGGTCTGACCTCCTGCGGTGACGGCGCGGTCGGCATCGACAACATCTGGAACGACAAGGACGACGCGGGCAAGGAGTCCCCGGCCGGGTCGAACCCGATGTGGCACGCCAAGAACCTGGAGAAGGGCATCCTGCCCGACTACCTCGCCAAGTACGGCGTGGGCGACACCGCGCTGCAGGGCACCTACGCCCGCAACTACAGCTCGGCCCTGGTGGCACCGTGGCTGTGGAACGACACCAAGAAGGTGTTCCTCTCCACCGAGGACGAGCAGTCGGTGGGCGCCAAGGCGGACTACATCGTCAACCAGGGCGCCGGCGGTGCGATGATCTGGGAGCTCGCGGGCGACTACAAGTGGGACGCCGCGGCGAACGGCGGCAAGGGCGAGTACGTGCCCGGTTCGACGCTGACCTCGCTGATGTACGACACGTTCAAGTCGGCTGCGCCGTACGGTGCGACCCGTTCGACGATCGCGCTGCCGCAGCAGACCCTGGCGGTCGACGTGTCGTTCACCAACTTCGCGCTGGGCGACTCGAACTACCCGATCAACCCGAAGCTGCACATCGTCAACAACTCGACGGTGACCCTGCCGGGCGGTACCGAGTTCCAGTTCGACTACGGCAACTCGGCGCCGGGCAATGCCAAGGACCAGTCCGGGTTCGGTCTGCAGGTGATCCGGCAGGACAACCCGGGCCCGGGCAACGTGGGCGGGCTGAAGGGCACCTACAACCGGGTGTCGGTCAAGCTGCCGGGCTGGCAGTCGCTGGCGCCGGGGGCCTCGGTGGACATGGACTTCGTCTACTACCTGCCGGTGTCGACGCCGTCGAACTGGACGGTCAACGTGGGCGGCACCCTGTACGGGATCAAGGGCGACCTGACGCGGGGCGCGACGGATGGCGGTACGACCCCGCCGACCACGCCTCCCACGACGCCGCCGACCACCCCGCCGACCACGCCTCCCACCACTCCGCCCACGACGCCGCCGACCACGCCGGCCGGTTGCGCGGGTGCGCCGGGCTGGGACGCGGGCACCACCTACGCGACGCCCACCAAGGTGTCGTGGAAGGGCCACTACTACCAGAACAAGTGGTGGACCAAGGGCGACGACCCCACGGCGAGCGGCGCGTGGGGAGTCTGGAGCGACCTCGGGGCCTGCTGACCTGACGGCGGTCCGCCGAGGTGAGGGACGCGGTGGCGGTGCACCCGGTCGGGGGGTGTGCCGCCACCGCTTCGTCGTGCGGGGCCGGGCGGCTCAGGCCTCGATCTTGAGGTCGCGCAGCAGCTTGGCGACGTGGCCGGTGGCCTTGACGTTGTAGAGCGCGCGCTCGACCTTGCCCTGCTCGTCGACGATGACCGTGGAGCGGATCACGCCCTGGTAGGTGCGGCCGTAGTTCTGCTTCTCGCCGTAGGCGCCGTACGCCTCCAGGACCTTGTTGTCCGGGTCGGAGAGCAGGGTGACCTTGAGGTTCTCGGTCTCGCGGAACTTGCCGAGCTTCTCCGGCTGGTCCGGGGAGATGCCGATGACGTCGTAGCCGGCGCCCGCGAAGACCTCCAGGTTGTCGGTGAAGTCGCAGGCCTGCTTGGTGCACCCGGGGGTGAGCGCCTTGGGGTAGAAGTAGACGATGACCTTGCGGCCCGCGTGGTCGGCGAGGGACACCTGGTTGCCGTCGGCGTCGGACAGGCTGAAGGCGGGCGCGGTGTCGCCGGGCTGGAGACGCTCAGTCATGGGTGGACTCTCCTGGTGCGTGCTGCTGGGACGGGCGGTCGTACCACGGCAAACTTACCCCCGATGGTGGGTGGGGCCGCGCGGCCGTGCGCGGCAGCTGACACACTGGGTCAGTCGCACAGATCGCAACGGATCGCACAGATCAACATCGGCAAGTGAATGGGGTGGCCCTGGTGGGCGAGGCGAGCACGCAGGACAAGTCGGCGCGGACGGCCGCCCAGATCGAGGCGGACATCGCGAGCACCCGCGACCGGCTGGCGGAGACCCTGGACGAGCTGGCCGTACGCGTTCACCCGAGCACGATCTCCGCCCAGGTCAAGGCCAGGGCGGCGGCAGCCGTCGAGGAGAAGGCCGGGCGGGCGTACGTGGCCGCCAGCGGCATGGTGGACAAGGTCAAGGCGCAGTTCGTGGACGAGAAGGGGCAGCCGCGCCCGGAGCGGATCGTCCCGGCCGCGCTGGTCGGCGTCGGCCTGGTGCTGCTGGTCGCCTCGTCCCGCAAGCGCCGCAAGGACTGACGCGAGGACCGGGACGGGAGCGCGCGAGCGCGGGTGAGGGCCGGGCGCGGTGTGCGCCCGGCCTTCCGCATGCCGGGGCAGAGTCACACTCCGCGCCCGGGGACGGTACCTTCGGGACTGTGAGTACGAACGACGAGACCCACTCCGACCACCCGCACGTCCGGCACGACCGGCTGGGCGAGAAGCTGCCGATCCGGATGCTGCACGACCGCGTGCTGGTGCGCATCGAGGGCGGCGAGGGCGAGCGCCGCTCGACGGGCGGCATCCTGATCCCGGCGACCGCGGAGCTGAGCAAGAGGTGCACGTGGGCGGAAGCCGTGGCCGTCGGCCAGAGCGTGCGCTCGGTGGAGCCAGGCGACCGGGTGCTGTACGACCCGGAGGACAAGCTGGAGGTCGAGGTCCGGGGCGCCACCTACGTGCTGCTGCGCGAGCGCGACCTGCACGCGGTGGCGGCGACCCGCTTCGGTGACACGGAGGGTTCGACCGGGCTGTACCTGTGACCGGGCTGTACCTGTGACGGGGTGGTGGGCGGCGCTCAGGCCACCAGTGCGCCGCCGTCCACGGTGACGACGGTGCCGGTGGCGAAGCGCTGCTCCATGAGGTAGGCGTAGGCCTCGGCGGCCTCCTCGGGGTCGCCGATCCGGCCGAGGGGGAGGGCGGCGGCGGTCGCGGCGTAGAGCTGTTCGCGATCGGTGTCCGGCAGGCCGGACCAGAGCGGGGTGCGGACCATGCCGGCCCGGACGGCGTTGATCCGGATCGGGGCGAGTTCGACGGCCAGAGCCCGGACCAGGGACTCGATCGCGCCGCAGATGCTCGCGGCGACGCTCCAGCCCGGTCCCGGCCGCAGGCCCGCGGTGCCGGAGGTGAGGGTGACCGAGCCGCCGGGGCGCAGCCGGGGTGCGGCGGCGCGGACGGCGTCGAGGGCGCCGAAGTAGCGCAGGGTGAAGAAGCGGCGGGCGGCGTCGAGGTCGAGGTCGTCGAGGGGCATCAGGGCGAGTGGTTCGCCGGCGGTGAAGACCAGGTGGTCGAGGGGGCCGAGGCGGTCGAAGAGGTCGGTGACCCGGTCGCTGTCGGTGAGGTCGGCGGTCTCGGCGGTGGTGCCGGCGGGCAGGGTGGCGAGGGCGCGTTCAGTGCTGTCGGTGCGGCTGGAGACGACGGTGACCCGGGCGCCGCGGCGGGCGGCGAGGTCGGCGGTGGCGAGGCCGATGCCGGAGGTGCCGCCGAGGACGACGACGCGCTGGTCGGTGAGGGGCATGGTGGTGCCTTTCGGGCTGCGGGAGCGGTTCGGGGGAGGTGGTTCGATCCTGCGTCGCGCGGGCGGTGGCGTCCAAGACTTGTTCCGTCCGCTGTCATACCCTCGGGGTATCAGTCGAGGTGGGGAGCCGGAGGGCGGGCGATGGACGTCGATCTGCGGAAGCTGCGGTACTTCGTGGCGGTGGCGCGGCAGCTGCATTTCGGGCGGGCGGCGGCGGAGTTGCACATCGCGCAGCCGGTGTTGTCCCGGCAGATCCGGGCGCTGGAGGCGGAGTTCGGTGCGCAGCTGTTCCGGCGGGATCGGCGGTCGACGGAACTGACGTGTGCGGGGCGGCAGTTGCTGGAGGACGCGCCGCCGTTGCTGGCGGCGGCGGAGGCGTTGCGGCGCCGGGTGGGGCGGTCGGCGGACGACCGGACGCGGTTCGTGGTGGGGTTCATGCCGGGGATCACAGTGACGGCGGTGGCGCGGGCGATGTGCGGGCGGCATCCGGGGCTGGCGGTGGACGTGGTCCGGACGTCCTGGCGGGACCAGGCGCAGGTGGTGCTGGACGGCCGGGTGGATGTGTCGTTCGTGCGGTTGCCGGTGGACCAGCGGGGGCTGGCGCTGCGCCCGTTGTTCGCCGAGCCGCGGGTGGTGGCGTTGCCGGCGGGGCACCGGTTGGCGGGTGAACCGTCGGTGCGGATGGCGGAGTTGGGTGATGAGCGGCTGCTGCAGGATCCGGACGCGGTGCCGGAGTGGCGGGATCTGCCGGTGCCGGCGGGGCGGCGGCCGGAGCGGGCCCGGCCGAGTGCGGACACCGTGGAGGAGAAGCTGGAGTACGTGGCGGCGCACGAGGGGATGGTGGTGCTGCCGCTGTCGGTGGCGGCGTTCTACACCCGCTCGGACGTGGTGCACGTGCCGATCTCGGACATCGCGCCCAATCGGGTGTGCCTGGCGTGGGCGGCGGGGCGGACGTCGCCGCTGCTGGCGGAGTTCGCGGAGCTGGCTGCGGAGCTCGCCGCCGGCGGCGCCGGGCCGGAGTTGTCGGTGGCAGGGCCTAGGGTCGCGCCATGACGAGGCGTGTGCCGGTGATCGGTGACGGGGAGCGGCGGGCCCGGTTGGGGCGGCGGCAGTTGTTGGCGCCCTCGGTGCGGGCGGCGCGGGTGGAGGACGTGGCCGACGCGGTGGTCGGGCTGCACGCGACGGATGCGGCGACGGTGTACCTGTCGGCGTGCGCGCGGCTGGCCGGTCCGTCGGCGGCGGAGGTGGACCGGGCGCTGTACGAGGACGTCTCCCTGGTGAAGCTGCTGTCGATGCGGCGGACGATCTTCGCGGTGACGGAGGGCTTCGCCCCGTACGTGAGTTCGGCGGCGGCGCGGGCGATCGCGCTGAAGGAGCGGGCGACGCTGCTCAAGCACCTGCGGGACCACGCCGAGGGCTGGAGCGAGGAACGGCTGGCCGGGACGGAGCGCGAGGTGCTGGCCGCGCTGGCGGCGCGCGGCGAGGCGACGACGAAGGAACTCGGCGACGACGTCCCGCAGTTGCGCGAGACGATGCTGATGTCGGCGGGCAAGGCGTACGAGGCGAAGCAGAGCGTGGGCAGCCGGCTGCTGCGGGTGCTGGCCTCGGACGGGCACGTGCGGCGCTGCCGGCCGCGTGGCTCGTGGCTGAGCAGCAGCTACCCGTGGGCGCTGGTGCCGCAGTGGCCCGACGTGCCGGTGCGGGAGGCGAAGGCGGAGGTGGTGCGCCGCTGGCTGGCCGCGTACGGTCCGGCGACGGTGGAGGACGTGAAGTGGTGGACGGGCTGGACGCTGGGGGACGTCCGCAAGGCGCTGGCGGACGTCGACGCGCAGGGTGTGGAGCTGGCGGGCGGTGCGGCCGGGCTGGTGCTGCCGGGCGATGAGGCGCCGGTGGCGGAGCCGGAGCCGTGGGCGGCGCTGCTGCCGGCGCTGGACCCGGCGGTGATGGGCTGGCGCGGGCGGGACTGGTACCTGCGGCCGGAGGACGTGCCGTCGCTGTTCGACCGGGCGGGCAATGCCGGGCCGACGGTGTGGTGGTGCGGTGAGGTGGTGGGCGGCTGGGCGCAGCGGGCGGACGGCGAGGTGGTGTGGCGGCTGTTCCGGGACGTCGGGGCGCAGGCCCGGGGGGCGGTCGAGGCGGAGGCGGAGCGGTTGGCGGGCTGGCTGGGCGAGGTGCGGGTGACGCCGCGGTTCCGGACGCCGGTGGAGCGGGAGTTGGCGGCGAAGCGGTAGCGCCCTACGGGGTGGGTGTCGCGACCGGGTGGGTGGCGGGCCCGCCGGTGGTGGTGGGCTCGGTGGTGGGCTGGGGTGCCCGGGTCGGGGTGGGCCGGGGGGTGGGGCTGGGCTGTTCATGGCTGGGCGTGGGCTGGGGGGCCTGCGGGCTGGGGGTGGTCGGGCCGGGGTCGGGGGCGCCGGTGGGGGCGGGTGCGGTGGGGGCGTGGGTGGGGGCGGCGCCGGTTGCGGGGGTGGTGGTGGGCGCGCCGCCGGTGGTCGGGGTCCTGCCGGCGCTGGGGGTGGTGCCGGCGGTGGGGGTGGGCCAGGTGTCAGTGCCGGGGTCGTCGTGGCCGGTCTGCAGGTCGAACTGCTGCGTGGGTGTGCCGTCGAGGGCGGCGGTCATGTAGGCGGTCCAGATCTTGGTGGGGATGGCGCCGCCGTTGATCCGGGCGAGTCCGGCGGTGCCGGCCAGCGGCTCCTTGGCGTGGGTCTTCGGGTTCTCGCGGAACAGGCCGACGGTGGTGGTGAGTTCGGGGGTGTAGCCGGCGAACCAGGCGGAGAGGTTGGAGTCGGTGGTGCCGGTCTTGCCGGCGGCGGGGCGGCCGAGGTCGAGGGCGGCGGCGCCGGTGCCGCGTGGGCTGACGACGTCGCGCAGGACGTCGGTGACGGAGTCGGCGACGGTGCGGCCGATGGCGTCGGTGGGGTTGTGCTCGGGCATCTTGGGGACGTCGATCTCGCCGCCGGGGTTGACGCGTTCGAGCTTCTGGACGGACCAGGGGGTGTGTGCCTGGCCGTGGTCGGCGAGGGTGGCGTAGGCGCCGGCCAGGTCGAGGGCGCTGGGGGTGGCGGTGCCGAGGGTCATCGAGGTGTTGGCCGGGTCCATGCCGCGGACGCTGTCGGGGATGCCGAGCTTGACGGCGGTGTCCCGGACGCGGGCGAGTCCGGCGTCGACGCCCTCCTGCGCGTACACGGAGTTGACGGACTTCATCATGGCGTAGCGCAGGGAGACGCTGCCGTAGTCGATGTCGTCCTCGTTGGGCGGGGCGTACGGGGTGGGGCCGCCGGTGACGGGGCGTTCGCTGGTGCCGTCGTAGTGGGACTCGGTGGTGATGGGACGGCCGTCGAGGGTGTGCTGGGCGAGCAGTCCGGCGGCGAGGTCGATCGGTTTGAAGGTGGAGCCGATCTGGTTGTCCTGGCGCAGCGCGTCGTTGTAGGGCTGCTTGGCGTAGTCGGGGCCGCCGTAGACGGCGACGACGCGGCCGGTGGCGGGTTCGACGGAGGCGCCGGCGACGCGGACGTCGGTGTCGGTGGTGGGGCGGGACCTGGGGTCGAGTTCGCCGGTGAGTTCGTCCTGGACGGCCTTGACGAAGGCGTCCTGGCGGGGCTTGTCGAAGGTGGTGGTGATGCGCCAGCCGCCGGCTTTGAGGGTGGCGGCGTCGATGGTGCCGGAGGAGATCAGGTAGTCGTCGGCGACGCCGACGAGGTAGCCGGCCTGGCCGGCGAGGCCGGTGGCGGGCTGGGGGTCGATCGGTTCGGGGAAGGTGGCGGCGGTGCGGTCGGCGGTGGTGAGGAAGCCGAGCTGGACCATGCCGTCGAGGGTGTAGTTCCAGCGGGCGACGGCCTTCTCGCGGTTGGCGGGGGTGGCGGTCTTGACGTCGTAGAGGCTGGGGGCCTGGAGCAGGGAGGCGAGGTAGGCGCCCTGGGTGAGGGTGAGCTGGGAGACGTCGACGCCGTAGTAGGCGTGGGCGGCGCTCTGGATGCCGTAGGCGCCGCGGCCGTAGTAGCTGCTGTTGAGGTATCCGGCGAGGATGTCCTTCTTGTCGCGCTGCTGGTCGACCTTGAGGGCGATGAGGAGTTCGCGGCCCTTGCGTTCGATGGTCTGGTTCTGGGTCAGGTAGTAGTTCTTGACGTACTGCTGGGTGATGGTGGATCCGCCCTGCATGCCCTTGCCGAGGAGGGTGTTCCAGCCGGCCCGGACCATGCCCGTCAGGTCGATGCCGCGGTTCTGGTAGAAGGTGCGGTCCTCGGCGGAGACGGCGGCCTGCTGGGTCTGCAGCGGGATCTGGTCGATGGTGACGTCGGTGCGGTTGACGGCGCCGGTGCGGGCGATCTCGGTGGTGCCGTCGGCGTAGAGGTAGATGTTGTTCTGGGCGACGGCGTGGGCGTTGGGGTCGGGCACCGGGACGATGACGTAGAGCACGGCGAAGGCGCCGACGGCGAGCAGGAACAGCGAGCCGAGGGTGCCGAGGGTGATCCGCCAGGTGGGCAGGAGCCGGCGCCAGAGCGGGAGGGCGCGGCGGGCCTCACGGCGGGCGGCCCGTCTGGCCTGGCGTCGGGTGCTCAAGGTCATGCCGCGATTATGTGCTATTTGACGTCCGCTCAGTGGTGGCAGTGGCTCTGAACTGCGAGGTTGCATCGGACGGTGCGTACGCCCCGGGGTGCGCCCGAAATACGGGTGCGGGTCACGAGGCCCGGAGGTACGGTGAAAGGTGCAAACCACATAGCGCACTCACTTCGGCAGCTCCGCCAGTCCGGCCCCGGCACCCCTGGGTCCGGCCGGTCGGAGCCGCTGGGTCGTGCGCCGATGCACGGGCGGGCAGCCGTCTGCCCGCATTTGTCGACAAGGAGACAATATGCAGAATGTGGACACCTCGGAGGCGAAGCCCCCCAGTACCGCCGGCTCCGCCCCCGGGCTCTACCTGGCCGTCGCCCGAGGCGCCTTCCGCCGCTACTCCACCTACCGGGCCGCCACCCTGGCCGGCACCTTCACCAACACCGTCTTCGGCGTCATCCTCGCCTCCTCCTTCCTCGCCCTCTGGCAGGCCCGCCCCAACCTCGGCGGCTACGACCAGAGCCAGGCCGTCACCTACATCTGGGTCAGCCAGGGCCTGCTGGTCACCGTCGCGGTGTGGGGCGGCGGCTTCCAGGACGACGTCCAGGACCGCTTCCGCAGCGGCGACATCGCCGTCGACCTCTACCGCCCGGTCGACTTCCAGGGCTGGTGGCTGGCCACCGACCTCGGCCGGGCCGCCTTCCAGCTGCTCGTCCGCGGCACCGTACCGCTGCTGGTGGGCGCCCTGGTGTTCCGCGCCCGGATGCCTGAGCAGCCGCTGACCTGGGCGTTCTTCCTGCTCTCGGTGCTGCTCGCGGTGGTGGTCAGCTTCGGGCTGCGCTTCCTGGTCTCGATCACCGGCTTCTGGCTGCACGACTCGGAGGGCGTGCGCTCGGTCATGCTGGTGGTCTCGATGTTCTTCTCCGGGATGCTGCTGCCGATCGCGCTCTTCCCCGGTTGGCTCGGCGACCTCGGCCGGGTGCTGCCCTGGGCCGCGCTGGTCAAGGTGCCGACGGACGTCTTCCTGGAGCGCGCGGGCGGCAGCGCCCTGCTCGGGGCATTCGGCTTCCAGATCGCCTGGGCCGCCGTCCTGCTCGCCGCCGGACGGGGCGCGCAGTGGCTGGCGACCCGCCGGGTGGTGGTGCAGGGTGGCTGAGCAGCTCGCCGGGGAGCAGTTCGCCGGGGAGCAGTTCGTGGGGGAGCAGTCCGTGGGGGAGCGGCCCGTGGGGGAGCGGCCCGTCGGGGAACGGCCCGTCGGGGAACGGTCCGCCGAGGAGCAGCTCGTGGGGGAGCAGTTCGTGGGACAGCGGCTCGTGCGGGAGCGCTTCGTCCCCCGTGCCGCCTGGGCGGTCCGCTCCTGGTGGCTCTGCGCCCGGATGTGGATGCGCTCGATGATGGCCTACCGGGCCTCCTTCGCGCTGAACCTGATGGCCGCCCTGGTCACCCACTCCCTCGACTTCGTCGTGCTGGTCATCATGTTCCGGCACACCGACCGGCTGGGCGGCTGGACCCTGCCGGAGATCGCCTTCCTGTACGCCACCGCGACCTTCTCCCTCGGCATCGCCAACCTGTTGGTCGGCTCGGCCGACAGCCTCGGCGCGCGGATCGTCAACGGCTCGCTGGACACCATGCTGATCCGCCCCGCGCCCGCGCTCTCCCAGCTGTGCGCCGAACGCTTCTCGCTGCGCCGGCTGGGCCGTCCGCTCCAGGCCGCGGCGGTGCTCGTCTGGTCGCTGGCCGCCCTGGACGTGCACTGGACCTGGGACCGGGTGCTGCTGGTGCCCGTCCTGCTGGCCTGCGGCAGCGTCATCTTCGGCGCGATCTACATCGGCGGCGCCACCGTCCAGTTCTGGTGGGGCGAGTCCAAGGAGATCCAGAACTCCTTCACCTACGGCGGCGCGACCCTGCTGCACTACCCGCCGACCATCTTCGCCAAGGAGCTCGTCGCCGGGGTGGTCTTCGGCGTCCCGCTGGCCTTCGTCAACTGGCTGCCCGCGCTGCGCATCCTCGACCGGCCGGACCCGCTCGGCCTGCCCACCGCCTTCCAGTACGCCTCGCCGGTCGCCGCCGCCCTCTGCCTGGCCGCCGCCGGGCTCGCCTGGCGCGCCGGACTGCGTGCCTACCGCGGCACCGGCAGCTGAACTCACCACATTCTCAAGGAGGTTCCAGGTTCCATGGCACTGATCGAACTGCAGGACGTCCGCCGCAACTTCACCGTACGGGCCCGCGCGGGCCGGTTCACCCGCACCAAGCGCGAGGTGCGCGCGGTGGACGGGCTCAGCTTCACCGTCGACGCCGGCGAGTGCGTCGGCTACATCGGGCCCAACGGCGCCGGCAAGTCCACCACCATCAAGATGCTCACCGGCATCCTCGTCCCCAGCTCGGGGCGGCTGCGCGTCGCCGGGGTCGACCCGGCCCGCGAACGCGTCGCGCTGGCCCGCCGGATCGGCGTCGTCTTCGGCCAGCGCACCACCCTCTGGTGGGACCTCCCGCTGCGCGACTCCTTCGAACTCGCCCGCCGGATCTACCGCATCCCCGACCGGCGGTACCGCGAGAACCTTGGCCGCTGCGTCGAACTGCTCGACCTCGGCGGCCTGTTGGACACCCCGGTGCGCCAGCTCTCGCTCGGCCAGCGGATGCGCGGCGACCTCGCCGCCGCGCTGCTGCACGACCCGCAGGTGCTCTACCTGGACGAGCCGACCATCGGCCTGGACGTGGTGAGCAAGGGCAAGGTCCGTGAGTTCCTGCGCGAGGTCAACCGCGACCGCGGCACCACGGTGCTGCTCACCACCCACGACCTGACCGACATCGAGCAGCTCTGCGACCGGGTCATGGTGATCGACCACGGCCGGGTGGTGTACGACGGCGGGCTGGAAGGCCTGCACACCACCGGGCGCAGCGAGCGGACCCTGGTGGTGGACCTCGCCGAGGCCCGGCCCGCGATCGAGGTGGCTGGGGCCCGGGTGGTCAAGGTCGAGGGGCCGCGCCAATGGCTGGCCTTCCCGGCGCAGCAGAGCGCCGCACCGATCGTGGCGGCGGTCGCGGAGCGGTACCCGCTGGTGGACCTGTCGGTGCGCGAGCCCGCCATCGAGGACGTGATCGCCCGGATGTACGCCGAGGTCGCGATCGGCTGAGCGGCGGGCCGGGTCGGAGGACCGGGCCGACGGGCCGAGCCGATGGGCCGGGCCGATGGGCCGGGCCGGTCGGGCGCCCGACCGGCTGCGCGTTCAGGTGGCGTCACCCGTCCGGGGAGGGCACGTGACTCCCCGGCGGGTGGACGGGTTGACCGTGCGTCACCCGCCCCGCACCGTGAACCGGAGGCCCGCCGCCCGATGGCCGTACCCGACGTGACCGTGGTGGTCGCGGCCTACGACACCATGCCGCACCTGGTGCTGCGCGGGGTGAGCAAGGGCCTCCGGGGCGGGTGATCGTGGGGCGCGCCCCCGTTCGCGCCGGTCAACGGGCAGACTGGCGGGGTGAGTGACGAAGCCTTCAGCGGGACCGGCCCCGGGGTCCGGTTCACCGCGGCCGACGAGCAGAAGAGACGCGGCGTCCGCCGGATGAAGACCATCGCGACCGGCCTGCTGGCCTTCGCGAGCGTGGTCTTCGCCCTCGCCACCTGGGCCGATGCGTCCGGTGCCGGAGCCTGGGCCGGGTACGTGGCGGCCGCCGCCGAGGCGGGCATGGTCGGCGCGCTGGCCGACTGGTTCGCGGTGACCGCACTGTTCCGCCGCCCCTTCGGCCTACCCATCCCGCACACCGCGATCATCCCGACCAAGAAGGACGCCTTCGGCCGCTCGCTCGGCGACTTCGTCGGCGAGAACTTCCTCTCCGGCCACGTGGTACGAGGCCGCCTCGGGGCGCTCGGCATCGGCCGCCGGCTGGGGGAGTGGCTGGCCGCGCCGGGCAGTGCCGAGCGGGTCACCAAGGAGGCCTCGGCGGCGCTGCGCGGCCTGCTCGCGGTGCTGCGCGACGACGACGTGCGGGCGGTCGTCGCCGAGGCGGTGACCCGCCGCGCCGCCGCCACCTCGGTGGCCGAGCCGATGGGCCGGATGCTCGGCAAGGTGGTCGCCGACGGAGGGCACCACGGCGTGGTGGACCTGGTCGCCGTCCGGGCGCACGGCTGGCTGACCGCCAACCACGAGGAGGTGGTGCAGAAGGTCACCCAGAAGACCCCGGGCTGGACGCCCAGGTTCATCGACCACCAGGTCGGCGAGCGGGTCTACAGGGAGCTGCTGCGCTTCGTCACCGACATCCGGGACGACCCCGACCACCCGGCCCGCGGCGCCATCGACAACTTCCTGGTCGACTTCGCCGCCGAGCTGCAGACCGACCCGGAGACCATCGCCCGGGTCGAGCGGGCCAAGGGCGAGCTGCTGGCCCGCCCCGAGGTGCAGGAGCTCATCAACTCCACCTGGTCGGCCGTGCGCACCCTGGTCATGGGTGCGGCCGAGGACGAGGACAGCGAACTGCGCCGGCGCATCCGCGAGGGCGTACGCGGCTTCGGCGAGCGCCTGGCCACCGACCCCAAGCTGCAGGCCAAGGTGGACGGCTGGCTGCAGGACGCCGCGCAGTACCTGGTCGACACCTACCGGACCGAGCTCACCTCGCTGATCTCCGAGACGGTGGCGGGCTGGGACGCCGACGAGGCCTCCCGCAAGATCGAGGCCAACGTCGGCCGCGACCTGCAGTTCATCCGGATCAACGGCACCGTGGTCGGCGCCCTGGCCGGACTGCTGATCCACACCCTGACGGTCGCGCTCGGGGGATGAGCAGGGCCTCGGCCTATGCTTGCCAGCACTGTCGGAACGCGCGTAGAAGGCGCGGAGAAGGAAGAAGGGCACCGCCGTGGTCCAGCCGGACGGAAGTCGGATCGGAAACCCCACCGGGAGCACCGGTAGCGCCGGGAGCGCAGGAGGCAGCACGGGCATCGAGGCGTTCATCGCCGGGATGCCGAAGGCGGAACTGCACGTCCACCACGTCGGCTCGGCCTCGCCGCGCGTCGTCGCCGAACTGGCCGCCCGCCACGCCGGACAGTCCAAGGTGCCGATCGACCCGGCGGCGCTCGCCGAGTACTTCACCTTCACCGACTTCGCGCACTTCATCGAGGTCTACCTGAGCGTCGTGGACCTGGTCCGGGACGCCGAGGACGTCCGGGCGCTCACCTACGGGGTGGCCGAGGACATGGCGCGCCAGAACATCCGCTACGCCGAGCTGACCATCACCCCGTACTCCTCGGTCAGGCGGGGCATCCCCGACGTCGCCTTCATGGAGGCGATCGAGGACGCCCGGCTGCGGGCCGAGAAGGAGCTCGGCGTCGTCCTGCGCTGGTGCTTCGACATCCCGGGCGAGGCCGGTCTGGAGTCGGCCGAGGTCACCGCCCGGCTGGCCACCGAGCTGGCCCCCGAGGGCCTGGTCAGCTTCGGCCTGGGCGGCCCGGAGATCGGCGTGCCGCGCCCGCAGTTCAAGCCGTACTTCGACCGGGCGCGGGCGGTCGGCCTGCGCAGCGTCCCGCACGCGGGCGAGACCACCGGTCCGGAGACGGTCTGGGACGCGATCCGGGTGCTCGGCGCCGAGCGCATCGGGCACGGCACCCAGGCGGTCAAGGACCCGGCGCTGGTCGACTACCTGGGCGAGCACCGGATTCCGCTGGAGGTCTGCCCCACCTCCAACATCGCGACCCGGGCCGTGGAGCGGATCGAGGACCACCCGATCAAGCAGATGGTGGACTCGGGCCTGCTGGTGACGGTCAACAGCGACGACCCGCCGATGTTCGGCACCGACCTCAACACCGAGTACGCGGTGGCGGCGCGGCTGCTGGGTCTGGACGAGAGCGGCGTGGCGGCGCTGGCCCGCAACGCGGTCGAGGCCTCCTTCCTGGACCCGGCGGGCAAGAGGCGGCTGGTCGGCGAGATCGACGCCTACCTGGCGGGCTGGCAGCGCTGACGTTCCCGCCGGGCCGGCCCGGCGGGGCCGACGTCCCGCCGGGCCGGCGTTCTCCCTGGTGAACCGCCCCGTCGACTCCGGTCGGCGGGGCGGTCCGCGTTCCGGCGGTGCCCGTTCCGCGATGTGGTGCCAAAGTGGCGCCACAAATGGCTCGACATGGCACCACTGCTGTGCCATGCTTGAGCCATGGACCTCACGCCGTACGTCGAAAACCTCCGGAACGAGCTCGCGGTGGCCGCTGCCGCCGGTGGCGACGAAGCCCGCGCGCTGGCCGACCGGCTGACGCTCCCGCTGGAGTCGGCCGTGCGGCTCACCCTGCTCAACGCGCTCTCGGCCGCCATGGGCGAGGTCACCCGCGATCTCGCTCCGGGCTCGGTGGACGTGCGTCTGCGCGGGCTCGACCCGGAGTTCGTGGTGACGGCACCGCCCGGCTCCGACAGCTTCCACGGCGACGTGCCGCTCGGGGCGCCGCCTGCGGCTCCGGTGGTGCCGCCCGTGGTGCCGCCGATGGTGCCACCACTGGTGCCGCCCGTGGTGCCGCCGGTGCTGTCGGAGTCGGATGAGTCGGGTACCGCCCGGATCAACCTGCGACTGCCCGCCCATCTCAAGGCGCGGGCGGAGGAGGCGGCCGGACAGGAGGGCCTCTCCCTCAACGCCTGGCTGGTCCGGGCCGTCGCCGGCGCGCTGGAGGGCGGTCAGCCGGGCGCCCGCCCGGCCGTCGATCCCGGTACCCGCGCCCCGCGCAGCGTCGGCGGACAGGGCTTCACCGGCTGGGTCCACTGACGCCTCCGCAGCACCCGCACCACCCGAAGCTTCGACGCCACCCCTGCACCTTCAACGTCACCCCCGCTCCGACCAGCGGGAACACCCACACCAGTCAAGAGGACGGGACAGCCATGCCTACGTACGAGACCGACGGACCGATCTCCGCGACCCTGGAATTCGAGATCGGCTCGGTGTGGATCCGGGCGAGCAAGCGCACCGACACCGTGGTCGAGGTCCGCCCCGCCAACGCGGCCAGGGAGGCGGACGTCAAGGCCGCCGAGCTGACCCAGGTCGACTTCTCCGGCGGTCGGCTCACCGTCAAGGGCCCCAAGCAGCGCACCGTCTTCTCCAACAAGAAGGGCTCGATCGAGGTCCTGGTCGAGCTGCCGGCCGGCTCCGAGGTGCACGCCGACTCCCCGATGGCGGACTTCGTCACCGAGGGCCCGCTCGGCGACTGCCGGCTGAAGGCCTCCATGGGCCGGATCCAGATCGACCGGGCCGAGAACGTACGGCTGAAGACCGACCACGGGGACATCCGGCTCGGCGCGGCCTCCGGGGACGCCGAGGCGTTCGGCGCCGGCCGGATCGAGATCGGCACCGTCGAGGGCGGGCTGACGGTCAAGAACAGCAACGGCGACACCGAGATCGACGAGGTGCACGGCGAGCTGAAGGCCAGCGCCTCCAAC
Organism: Kitasatospora sp. NPDC023120; assembly: GCF_055560835.1. Taxonomy (NCBI): domain Bacteria; kingdom Bacillati; phylum Actinomycetota; class Actinomycetes; order Kitasatosporales; family Streptomycetaceae; genus Kitasatospora; species Kitasatospora sp. NPDC023120. Next base: position 128,422 of record NZ_JBVHHY010000013.1, read on the forward strand.
GGGCGGATCCACGTCGGCCTCGCCGGGGCGGGCGTGGACGCCAAGACGGCCAACGGACACATTCGGCTCGGCCGGGTGGTCCGGGGCAAGGTCGCCCTGCAGACCGGCGTCGGGGACATGGAGATCGGCATCGCGGAGGGCACGGCGGCCTGGCTCGACGTGCACAGCAAGTTCGGCTCCGTCCACAACACCCTCGGCGCGGCCGAGGGGCCGGGCGACGCCCGGGAGACGGTCGAGGTCCGCGGGCAGACCCAGGTCGGCAGCGTCACCATCCGGAGGGCCTGATGGCCGCGATCTCGACGATCGGGCTCACCAAGTCCTACGGGGACAAGGCGGTGCTGAACGGCATCGACCTGCAGATCCCGGCCGGCAGCGTGTTCGCCCTGCTCGGGCCGAACGGCGCCGGCAAGACCACCACCGTGCAGATCCTCTCCACCCTCATCCCGGCGGACGGCGGCACGGCCCGGGTGGCCGGGCACGACGTCGGCCGGCAGGCCCAGGAGGTGCGGAAGGCGATCGGGGTCACCGGCCAGTTCTCGGCGGTGGACAACCTCCTCACCGCCGAGGAGAACCTGCTGCTGATGGCAGACCTCCACCACCTCCGCCGTCGGGAGGGGCGGAGGCGGGCGGAGGAACTGCTGCACCGTTTCGACCTCACGGGGGCCGCGCGCAAACCCGTCGCCACCTTCTCCGGCGGCATGCGGCGCAAGCTCGACCTGGCGATGACGCTGGTCGGCGACCCGAAGGTGATCTTCCTGGACGAGCCGACCACCGGGCTGGACCCGCGCAGCCGGCGCACCATGTGGGAGATCATCCGCGGACTGGTCGCCGACCACGGGGTGACGATCTTCCTCACCACCCAGTACCTGGAGGAGGCGGACCAACTCGCCGACCGGATAGCCGTCCTGGACGGTGGCCGGATCGTCGCCGAGGGCACGGCCGAGGAGCTGAAGCGGATCGTCCCCGGCGGGCTGATCCGGCTCCGGTTCGCCGATGCCGACCGACTCGGCGCCGCCGCCTCGCTGTTCGACTACGCGGCCGTCGACACCGAGGCGCTGCGGCTGGACATCCCGGGGGACAACTCCGTCCTCACCGTGAAGGCCGTGCTGGACGCGCTCGACAATGCGGGGGTCCAGGCGGAGTCGCTGGTCGTGGAGACGGCCGACCTGGACGACGTGTTCCTCGCGCTGACCGGGGAGGGTGCGCGATGAGCGCGACGACGAGCTACGCGGTCAGCGACTCGCTGACCATGCTGCGGCGCAACCTCAGGCGCGCGCAGCGGTACCCGGCGATGACCTTCTCGGTCGTGGTGATGCCGGTGATGATGCTGGCGCTCTTCAACTACGCCTTCGGCGGCGCGCTGGGAGCGGGGATCGGCGGCGGCAGCTACATCGACTACGTGACGCCGGGCATCGTGCTGATGACGGCGACGGCGGGCTCGGTCGCCACGGCGGTCGGCGTCTGCGTCGACATGACCGAAGGGATCGTCAACCGCTTCCGGACGATGGCGATATCGCGGTCGGCGTTCCTCGCCGGGCACGTGGTCGGCAGCGTGATCCAGACCGTGATCGCCCTGGTGCTGGTGACGGGCGCGGCGTTCGCGATGGGCTTCCGGTCGAGCGCCGGTCCGCTGGAGTGGCTCGCGGCCGCAGGCCTGCTGCTGTTCGTGACGCTGGCGCTGACCTGGATATCGGCGGGCATCGGGCTGGTTTCCAAGACCCCGGAGAGTGCCAGCAACACGCCGCTGCCGCTGACCTTCCTGCCCTTCATCGGCAGTGCCATCGTCCCGCCCGACTCCATGCCGACGGTGCTCCGCTGGTTCGCCGAGTACCAGCCCTTCACGCCGATCATCGAGACCCTGCGCGGGCTGTTGACGGGCACCGAGATCGGCACCAGCGGGTGGAGCGCCCTCGCCTGGTGCACCGGACTGACGCTGCTCGGCTACTTCTGGTCGCGGAGCGTCTTCCACCGGCGGTGACGGGGGTGCGGCCGGCGAACGCGGCCCGGGGCGACGGACCTTCCGCCACCCGGGCCGCGCGGATGTTCCCGTAGTAAAGTCCGGGCAAAGGCTTCACCCGGGGGGAGTACATGGCGGCGGCTGCGTGGCACAGACGGATCGAGTGGTGGTTCAGGGGCGCGGCGCTGCTCGCGGTCCTGGTGTACCTGCCGGGCTATCAGGCCTCCCGATCGGGCGGCCTGGTGGAGGTCGAGCGCTGGCTGAACCACCCGGTGCTGCTGCTCGGGGCGGCGGTGGTGCTGCTGGTGGTCTCGATGGTGGTCGAGTTCGAGTTCCGCACCAAGTGGGCGCAGATCGGCTGTGCCGCCATCCTGTCGCCGCTGATCGTGATCGGGGTGGGGATCGGGGCCCTGGTGTTCTTCTTCGGCGGCGACGGCCGGCTGGTCGAGCGTGAGCCCGACCCGAGCCACCCCGACCACGTCCTCACCGTCACCGACATCGCCTTCTCCATCGACCCGATCTACCGGGTCGAACTTCTGACCGGTACCGGCTGGACGGCCCGTCACTGGGACCTGGGCACCTGGAACGAGGGCGACGGCTTCCACAAGGCCGAGTGGTCAGGCCCGGACCGCATCACGGTGACCTCGCGGCTCGAGACCAGGGTCTACACCGTCGATGCCGACGGCCGGCTGAGCGAACCGCAGGTCACCCGCCGCTGACGAACCCGGGCGAATGCGGCTCTCTCCGGGTTCTCGGCGCATTGCCCCGCAAGCCCGACATTCGAGGAAGTCGATCAAAACCTATTGCGGGTGCCTGATATGGCGGCTAAGTTGGGTTACCGATACGCCAGGTTGAAATGAAGATGATTCGTGGCGTTTCCGGGGCCGTCCGTTCTCGATACCGCTGCGACCCGTTCGGAGGGTCGCGGTGAGGAGGCCGATCTTTCGACCGCCGAAACCCCCACGACGCCGGGCGATGCGATTAGGTATTTCACATGCGCGAAAACGAAGTTGCCAGGTCTCCCATTACCTTAGGGCAACTGTCCCTCTTGCGTTCCATCCGCAACATCGACCCGCTGGCGGCCAATCTGCCGCAGGTGTGGGAGTTGCCCGCAGGCACCACCGCCCGGCAGGTCGAAGCAGCGCTGACCGCCCTGCAATCACGGCACGAAGCCCTGCGGACGTGCTATGCCGACCTCGACGGCACAAACCCCACACAGATCGTCCTCGCGCCACAATCGGTCACCATCGCCGAACCTCCCCGGGAATCCGAACCGGCAGTGGCCGCGGATTCCCTCGGCGCCGAGCCCTTCGACCTCACCGCCGAACTCCCCTGGCGCTCCGCGCTGGTGGCCGAGAACGGTGAACTCCGCTGGCTCGCCATCTGTTTTCACCACATTGCCACGGACGGCTGGTCCGTCAATCAACTGCAGCGCGAATTCCTCACCTTCCTCTCCCTGGGTGAACTCCCCGACGAGGAGGTCCCGACGTGCAGGTCGCTGGCGGAGGAGCAGTGGTCCGAGGCCGGCGAGAAGCGCCGGAAGTCGGCCCGTCGGCACTGGCAGAAGGTCTTCGGCAGTGCCCCGCCCATGGTCCGCGATGAGGCGCCCCATTCGGTCAACGGCCGCTGGGGCCGTTACGGGACTGGCGAGCTGACCGCGGCCGTCGGCCGTCTCGCCCGGGCTTACCGGATCTCGCGCCCCTCGGTCGTGCTCGCTGCCTATTGCCGTGCCGCCGCGCAGCACGACGGCCTGGCGGAGATGATGGTCGCGGTCTTCACCAACAACCGCAGTGACCCCCGCTGGGACAAGCTGGTCACGACCCAGGACCAGATCATTCCCCTGGTCGTCCCCGTCGACCCGGACGAGCCGTTCGAGGACTTCGCCACCAAGGTCCACTGGGGGCTGTTCACGTCCTACCGACACGGTGAGCACAATGTCGACGACCTGCTCGAAGTCGCGGCCGAACACGGTTTCACGGGCACGGTGAACGGTTGCTTCGACGAATCGGTGAGCGGGCTCTTCACCTACTTCTTCAACTACATGGGCGAGTACCAGAAGGACCAGGTCTCCGTCCCGGAAGGCCTGGAGACCGGCACGACCGGCCGCAACATCGGTGCACCGCTGTACCTCCAGGTGCAGGAAAGCGAAGCCATCGTCTCCACCCTGCAGGAGAATTCCTCGGCCACCGGCTACGAGCGAATCACCGGAATTCTCCGCACGATCGAAGAGATCCTTCTCTCCGCAGCTCGGGAAGTGGCTTCACAGCCGCAGTAGATCACCAGTAGATCGCCTGGCCGAACCACCGGCTGCACAATCCGCCTACTGCACTGTCCTGGAGGAATGGTGTCGAAGCACGTCTTGATCCTGCATCAGTGGACCGACCGGTTCGCCGAGTACGAGTCGTACATCGACCATGCCGCCAATACCGTGACGTACATCGCCGCGCCGTGGTCGCTCGGTTCGATCCCCGACGCGGCGGCCGCGGTGAAAACCGTCGCCAGTACGGAGGACGAGCCGCTGCTCAGGGGTGCCGTCGAGGAGCTCATCGCCGAGTACGGCGTGCCGCATCGCATCGTCGCGCTCAACGAATCGGATCTGGACCTCGCCGCCGTTCTCCGAGCGGAACTCGGCGTTCCCGGTCAGACCCCGTCCGATCTCGCCCCGTTCCGCGACAAGCTGGTCATGGCGGAACGCCTGACCGAAGCCGGCGTCGCCGTGCCCGCAACCGCACCCGCGGTCGACCACCAGGCCGTGCAGTCGTTCGCCGACAAGCACGGCTGGCCCGTCCTGCTCAAGCCCGCACGCGGCACCTCCAGCATCGGGGTCACGCGCCTCGACTCGGACGGCGATCTCGCCTCCTTCGTCTTCCCGCCCGAGGAATCCCTGCTGGTCCAGCCCTACCTCCCGCACGAGATCATCCACGTCGACGGAGTCGCTCTGGGGGACGGGCTCGGCGCCTGGCGGGCGTCGAGGTACGTCAACACCTGCTTCGAGTACACCCAGGGAAAGCCCTTGGGATCGGTCGAGACGGATGACCCCGCGCTCCTCGCGCGCGTCGAGGAGTTCGCCGCGCGGACCATCGCGGCGCTCACCGCGGATCCGGTCGTGTTCCACCTGGAGCTGTTCGTCTCCGGTCCGGAGGATGCGCCGGAGGTCCAGTTCCTGGAGATCGGCGCCCGCCCGGGCGGGGCGGAGATCCCCTTCCTCTGGCGCGAGATACACGGGATCGACCTCATGAAGGTCACCTTCGCGCTGCAGGTCGGAGATCCGGTTCCCGCCGAGGCGCGGTCGCTCCCGCCCGTCGAGGAGAGCGAGCGCGTCGGGTGGCTGCTGGTTTCGACACCTGCCGCCAAGCCGTGCCGAGTCGTCTCCTCCGAGCTCGCCCTCGCGCCGCACGACGGCCCGTACACCTCTGTGCGCCCGGTCAGGGGGCAGACCCTGGTCCACACTCCCGGCTATGAGCACGGGTACGAGAACTCCGGTGCGCGTTTCCGGTTCCGCGGACGGTCCAGTGCCGAGGTGCTGGCGAAGGTGGAGCGGACCGTCGCCGAATTCGACTTCCGCTGCCGGTCGGTCGACCCGGCCGGCCCGGAACTGGTCGTCATCGTCGGCTCCGGTGAGCGCGCCTACCGCGAGTACGCGTTCCAGGCGGCGTCCGGCGTCGCCCGGGTGGCTCTCGTCGGCACGGAGGAGGCCACCTGGGAGCACGAATACCTCACGGCTCACCGCCGGGTGGCGGACACCACGGTGGATTCGCTGGTGGCGGCGATCGGTGACCTGTCCGCGGCGCACGAAGGCAACGTCGGAGTCATGACGTGGGACGAGGTGCTCCTGGAGCACACCGCAGCGGCAGCGGAGCGGCTGGGCATGAGCCACATGTCGCCCGGGGCCGCTGCGAACTGCCGCGACAAGCTGTCGACGCGGCGCCGGCAGACCACCGGCCTCGTCGGGTTCGCGCACGTCACCAGCGAAGAGGAAGCCCTCGATGCCGCCGAGGCCTACGGCTACCCGGTCGTCATCAAACCGCGCTCCCTCGCGGGCAGTGTGGGCGTGGCACGGGCGGAGAACAGGGAAGAGCTCGTCGAGCACTTCGCCATGACCGCATCGAGCGCCTTCCCCGGTCTTGCGCCCCTCCACGGTTCGATCCTCGAGGAGTACGCCGACGGTCCGGAGATCAGCGTGGACTCCGTCGTCTTCCGGGGCGAGGTGCGACCGGTGAACGTGGCGCACAAGCGGCTGGGATTCGAACCGTACTGCCAGGAGGTGGGGCACCTCGTCGCGCCGTGGCGTGACGAGGTGTGGGCGGACGAGGTGATCCGCATGCTCACCCGGATCCATCGTGACCTCGATGTCACCGAGGGCGTGACGCATGCGGAGATCCGTCTGACGCCATCGGGACCCAAGCTGATCGAGCTGAACGGTCGACTCGGCGGTGACTTCATTCCCCACCTGGGTTTCCTCGCCACCGGCATCGACCTCACGGCCGCTGCGATGTCGATAGCGCTGGGCCACGAGCCGAACGTCGCGCCACAGCGTGACCGGTGCGCCGAGGTCCGGTTCCTGTTCCCGGCCGAGGACGGGGTCGTCCGGTCCGTGGACACCGCCGCAGCCGAGAAGCTCGAAGGCGTCGTGGAAGTGGTGCACCTGATCGAACCGCCCACTGCGCTCCGCCTCCCCCCGCGCGGCGTCGAACCCCGGGTGCTCGCCGTCATCGTCACCGGTGAGACCCCCGAGGAGTGCCGGGGCATCCTCGACCGGGCGGAATCGCTCATCGAGATCCGGCTCAGTCCGTTCGATTGACCGCGATGGCCGGGGCCGTGAACGCGATCAGTCGCCTGATCCTCGTCCCGGTCGTGCCGTCGCCTGCCGAGTAGCGGTCGCGGGACAGGACCCGCCCGCCCGGGGAGAACCGGGCGGGCGGGTCCTGTCGTGGACCGCCGCTACCGGAACGCGGGCAGGTTGCGCGCGGCCCACTCCCGGAAGGGTGCGGCCGGGCGGCCCAGGACCGTCGCCACGTCGGGGCTGATCGCCAGTTCGGCCGGGAGCGGGACGCCGAGGACGTCCAGGGTGCCGTCGACGAGTTGCTCCGGCATGAACTGCGCCAGGTGGGCGCGGGCCTGTTCGCGGGACAGCTCGACGAAGGCGATCTCCTCGCCCAGGGCCGCGGAGAGCGCCGCGGCCTGCCCGCGCGGGCTGATCGGCTCCGGGCCGGTCAGCTCGTAGGTGCGGCCCGCGTGCCCGTCCTCGCGCAGGGCGGCCGCCGCGACCGCCGCGATGTCCGCCGGGTCGACGACGGGCAGTGCCACGTCGCCGAACGGGGCGAAGACCGTGCGCCTGGTGCGGATCGTCTCGGCCCAGGCGAAGGCGTTGGAGGCGAAGCTGCCGGGGCGCAGGACGGTGGAGTCGAGTCCGGACGCGCGCACGGCGGCCTCGAACTCCCGCAGGCGGGCGTGCGACGGCGCGTCCGGCCGGGTGGCGCCGATCTGCGAGGAGACCAGGACGATCCGCTCGACGCCGGCATCCACCGCGGCGGCCGTCAGGGCCTCCGGGCTCTCGCCCCGGCTGTTGAGTTCACCGCCCAGCAGGAGGAAGAGCGCCCGGGACCCTTCGAGGGCGGGCCGCAGGCTCGTGGCGTCGCCGACGTCGGCCTGCGTCCAGCGGACGCCGGTCGAACGGTGCGTCGGCTGCGGCTGCCGGGACACGGCCACCACGTCCTCGCCCGCCTCCGCCAGCAGCTCCACCAGCGTCCGTCCGATGTTGCCGGTGGCACCCGTCACTGTGATCATCGCGATCCCCTCCCGTTGTGAGTCAGTTGGCTGACTTAGAACGACCGTAGCACGCGCCCACCGGCGGCTGTCTATAGTCAGTTGGGTGACTGACTCAGTGAATCGACGCGTACGGGCGTCGCAGAAGCGCCGACGGCTCGCGGCGGCCGCGGCCCGGGTCCTCCATGAGCAGGGCGTCGAGCGCACGACCCTCGCCGACATCGCCCGCGAGGCGGACGTCCCGGTCGGGAACGTCTACTACTACTTCAAGACCAAGGACGAGCTGGTCCGTGCCGCACTGTCCGAGCACAGTGCGCACCTGGACGACCTCACCGACGCGCTCGAGCAGTCGGGCGGCCCGCGGGAGCGCCTCAAGGCGCTGGTCGAGGCCTGGGTCGAGCAGCGCGACACCGCCGCCCGGTTCGGCTGCCCGACCGGCACGCTGGCCGTCGAGCTCGACAAGCGCGCCGACGGGGTCCTGGACGAGGAGGTCGGCGCGGTGATCCGGCGGCTGCTCGACTGGATCGGACGGCAGTTCCGCGAGCTGGGCCTGCCCGACCCGGACGGCCTGGCGCTCGCCCTGCTCTCCGGCTACCAGGGCATGTCGCTGCTGGCCAGTGCCCTGCGCGACCCGGAGGTCGTGACCCGCGAAGGGGCCCGCCTGCTGCGCTGGCTCGACTCGCTGGAGGTGCCGGCGGGGAGTTGACCCGGGCTCAGTCGCCCAGGAGGCGGTGGGCGAGGTGGTGGAGCGCCGCCTCGACGCGTTCGGGGGAGGCGCCCTGGTCGCGGTGGCCGGTGCTCGGCTGGGACGCCGCCGGGGTGGTGGAGCGTGCCGCGGCCGACGGCACCGGCCCCGCCGCCGGAACCCCGGTGGTCACCCTGATGCCCGATGGCGCCTGGTCTGAACTGCGAGCCGTGGACACCGAGTTGATCGGCGTGGCGCCCGCCGGTGCCGACCCGGGTGCGCTCGCCACCATCCCGGTCGCGGGCACCACCGCCCCGCCTGCACCGGCCTCGGGCGCGACCTCGGCTGGCTCGCCCACCGCGTGGCCGCCGGCGAGCTGGACCCGGGCATCACCTGGCGCGGCGGCTGGGACAGCGCGGCGGAGGCGGTCGACGCCCTGCTGGGCGGGCGGCTGCACGGCAAGGCGGTGCTGACCGTCGGACCGTAGGGGGCCGGGCACCCCGGGTGCCCCGGTCCGCCTCTGCCGGCCGAACAGCCGCCGGGGTTCAACCGCCCACCCGCACCACGTACTTCCCCGTCGCCCGCCCCTCCTCCATCGCGTCGTGGGCGGCCGGGACGGCGGCCAGGTCGGGCAGTTCGGTGACGGGCAGCTTCAGGCCGCCCCCGGCGAGGAGGTCGAGGACCCGGCGGATGGCCCGGGCCAGGCGGTCGGGGGCGGTGGCGGCCAGGCCGCGGTGGCTGAAGCCGGTGACGGCCAGATTGCCCGCCATCAGGCGGCTGAGCGGGGGCAGGTCGGCGACGGCGCCGCCGCCCGCGTTGCCGAACAGGACGATCCGGGCGCCGGGTGCGGCCACGGCGAGATCGAGCTCCAGGGCCTCGGTGCCCAGCGGGTCGAGCACCAGGTCGACGCCCCGGCCGTCGGTGGCGGCCCGGATCGCCTCGGGCAGCGCCTCGTCCCGGGCGAAGGCGTGGTCGTAGCCGGAGGCGATCGCGGCGGCGGCCTTCTCGGGGCGGCCGACGGTGCCGATCAGCCGGCCGCCGCCGAGCAGCGGGACGAGCTGGGCGACGGCGTTGCCGATCCCGCCGCCCGCCGAGTGCACCAGGACGGTGTCCCCGGCGTCGAAGCGGCCGGCGTCGGTCAGCAGCAGCACCGAGGTGGCCAGGCCCAGCGGGACGGCGGCGGCCTCGCGCAACGCCACCCCGTCGGGCAGCGGCACGGTGAGCGCCGCCTCCGCGACGACCACCTCCGCGAGCCCCGCGCCGACCGGTGCGGCGACCACCCGGTCGCCGACGGCCGGTCCGGTGACGCCCTCGCCGACCTCCCGGACCGTTCCGGCGACCTCCTTGCCGGGCCGGTACGGCCAGTCGGCGGCGTAGGCGGCGTCGCCGCGGCGGGTCATCACGTCGACAAAGTTCAGTCCGGCGTAGGCGACGTCGATCGCCACCTGCCCGGGGCCGGGGCGCGGCGCCTCGACCTCCCGGACCTGCGAGTTCTCGGCTCCACCGGGTGCGGTCATCACCAGTGCGCGCATGTCGGGCCCCCTCGGCTACGATGTTCGACGAACTACGAAATTGGTTCGGTGGGACAGTGGTACCACGCAATTTCCATGGATGTCGAACATCGCAGATCAGGGAGGTCTGACCGTGCCCCGCAGTACCCGTCGCCGACCGGCGCCCGCGCACCCCGCGACCGAGGAGATCGACCTCCTCGACGTCCTGCACGCGCTCTCCGACCCCACCCGGATGACCATCGTCCGCGTTCTGCGATCCGAACCCGAACGGGCCTGCGGCACCTTCCCGGTGGACGTCGCGCCCTCCACCCTCAGTCACCACTTCAAGGTGCTGCGCGAGTCCGGCCTGATCAGCCAGCGCGAGGAGGCCAACCGCCGCTTCTCCGCCCTGCGGACGGTCGACCTGGAGCAGCGCTTCCCCGGCCTCCTCGACACCATCCTCGCCGCCTACGTCCGCACGGCCTCCGAGGGGTAGACGCGGGCGCGGATCCCGAACCGGTCCAGGTCGCGCTGCAGTCGCTCCGCGTCACATCGCTGCGGCGCCCGTGCCCGTGTCCGTGAGCGCCGCCGCAGCCGCCGCTGCCGTCCGGTGGCGGCGGTGGTACGACACGGTGACGGCGGCGAGCAGCGGGGCCCAGGCGACGGTGGGCAGGTAGAGGAAACCGACCAGGAAGTGGCCCAGCGGGGTCATGCCCGTGCCCGGCATCGCCCACCACGCGGCGAAGGGCGTCCAGAGCAGCGCCAGGCCGGCGGCGCCGAGCGAGGCCACGCGGACCACCGCACGGGGATTGACCGGGCGCCCGCCGACGAACGGTACCCAGCGCGGCGGCACCGTGCCCCAGGGGCGGACCAGCCCGAGGGTGAGCAGGGCCAGCGCCTCGGTGAACAGGCTCAGGAAGACCGGCCACACCGCACCCCACCCGCCGAAGCCCATCGCCTGGTAGCCCGCGTCGGTGTACCCGCCGTGCCAGCCCGCGACCAGCCCGAGCCGCCACAGGCCGGCCGGCAGCGCGGTGACGGCCGCGACGTGGGCGGCGCGCACGGCCCACCGCGGCGGGGCGGGCACGGCAGTCGCGACGGCGGTGGACCGCGCGGCGTCGGTGCCGGTTCCGGTGGTGTGCGCGGTGCGGGAAGCGGGCTGGGTCATCGTCATGCCCCTACCCTCGCGCGCGGCCCCGGCCGGTCGCGTCAGCCCGGCGGCGGGCTTCGCCGGAGACCCTCCCCCGGGCGGGGGAGGGCCGCGTCACCCCTTGCCGGGAGCGAGCCGCCAGGCGGTTTGCCGGGCGCCGTTCGCCGGGCGCGGTTCGCCGGGAGCGAGTCGCCGGGTGCGCTCAGCGCAGGCGCGAGGAGGACAGGATCGACGCCAGGTGCGCGACCACCATGCCCCAGGTGATCACCGTGATCCCCGCCAGCGCCGCCCGGGTCGCGTCCAGGTTGCCGAGCCCGGCGTCGACCGCGGCCGCCGCCAGCAGCACCAGCGAGGCCTCGATGCCGTTGGTCACCCGGTGGATCTTGAACACCGAGGCGAGCCGACGGGCCGTCGCGATGCCCTGCGACCGCGGCTGCGTCGACTCCTCGTCCGCCGGCGGCTGCCCGCTGCGGGCGCGGGCCACGTCCACCAGGTCCGTCGAGGCCTTGAGCAGCACCACACCCAGCGCCGCCGCGAGACCCGCCGACACCCACAGCTCCGAGCCGCCGCGCGCCGCCCGGACACCGGCGCCGATCATCAGCGCGGCGTCCGCCAGATAGGCGCCGAGCCGGTCCACGTACACCCCGGCCATGCTGAACTGGCGCTTCCAGCGCGCCACTTCGCCGTCCACGCAGTCGAACAGCAGGAACAGCTGGAACAGTACGGCCGCCAGCACCGCGCCGGTCAGGCCCGGGATCAGCAGGGCCGCCCCGCCGCCGACCCCGCATACCACCATCGCCCAGGTCAGGGTGTTCGGCGACACCGAGGTGCGGACCAGCTGCCGGGTGGTCCGCAGCGAGATCGCCCGCATGTACATCCGACCCGCCCAGTGCTCACCGTTGCGGCTCTGCAGCTTGGCCTGCGGCTGGCACACCTCGCGCAGCTCGGCGAGCGCCGGAGCAGCCACCATGTCGACATCCCTCCACCTGTCCCGTAACGATCAGCACAGGCTACGGCCTCCGGGGGACGCCCCGATCAGCCGGTACGGCCCCTGCGGCGCAGCGGCACCGCCGGTGGGGCAGGGCGAAAACCGGTGGGCCGTCCGACCACCCCCGGGCTAGGCTGCGCGGGTTCGCCGGAACCGGAAGCCCCGGGCCCGACCAGCCGTTCCCCGCAAGCCGGTTGACAGCGACCCGACGCGTCCTCCGATGTGCCGTCCGATGCGTCAGACGCCGTCGTCGGCGGTCCGAGGTGGTCCGAGGCGGGTCGGGAACGCCCCCGGATCGGTCCCGGAGCAGAACGAGGAGTACAGATCCATGGTGACCAAAGGCGCCGCGCCCCACGGCCCCGACCTGGCCCGACTGCTGGACGACCACCGCCCGCACGGCCCGGTGGAGACCGCCGACCACGAGCGGGCCCGCCGCCTCCTCGGCGCCGCCGCCGACCCCTGGAACCGCGGCACCCTCCCGCTCCACTTCACCGCCTCCGCGCTGATCGTCCACCCGCCGACCCGCCGCGTCCTGCTGCGCTGGCACGTCCGCCAGCAGGCCTGGCTGCAGGTCGGCGGCCACGGCGACCCGGGGGAGACCCGGCCGCTCGACATCGCCCTGCGCGAGGGCCGCGAGGAGACCGGTCTGACCGACCTCGCCCCGTGGCCCGACGCAGCCCTGGTCCACCTCGTCGTGGTCCCCGTCCCGGCCTCGCCCGTCGAACCCGCCCACGACCACGCCGACCTGCGCTTCCTCCTGGCGACCGACACCCCGGACCGGGCCCGGCCGGAGAACCCGGCCTCCCCGCTGGAGTGGCTCACCGTCGAGGAGGCCAAGCGGCGGACCACCGAGGACAACCTCCGCGAGACCCTCGACCGCGCCGCCCGGCTGCTCCCGCCCGCCTGACGCCCCTGCCCGCCTGACGCCGCGGCCGCCCGCCGCACCCGCCCGCCTTTGACGCGCCCTGCCCTGGAGACCACCGGATGCACACCGACCAGATCCTCATCTTCGACGCCGACGACACCCTCTGGGAGAACAACGTCCTCTTCGAGCGGGTCATCGACGGCTTCCTGGACTGGGTCGCCACCCCGGCCGAGCGGGACCGCACCCGGTCCCTCCTGGACGGCATCGAAGCCGCCAACTCCGCCACCCTCGGCTACGGCGCCGCCGTCTTCCGGCAGAGCCTCGCCGACTGCCTGCAGCAGCTCACCGGCCGTACGCCCGCCGCGGCGGAGCACGCCCGGATCGACGACCTGCTCACCCCGCTGACCAGCCGGCAGGTCGAGCTGATCCCCGGCGTCGCCGACACCCTCAGCGCCCTCGCCGACCGCCACCACCTGCTGCTGCTCACCAAGGGCGACCAGGACGAGCAGCAGGGCAAGGTGACGGCGTCCACCATCGACCACCACTTCCGGGGCATCCACATCGTGGCCGAGAAGTCGGTCGACACCTACCGGCAGCTGACCGCCGACCTCGGCCTCGACCCGGACCGGACCTGGATGATCGGCAACTCGCCCAAGTCCGACATCGCCCCTGCCCGCCGGGCCGGCCTGCGCACCGTCTACATCCCGCACGAGCACACCTGGGTGCTGGAGCACGAGGAACTCGCCCCCGACGCGGCGACGCTGCAGCTCGGAGCCTTCCCCGAGCTGCTGCGCCACTTCTGACCGGCGGCCGGCGGTACGGCGCCTAGCCGACGAGCGCGGCCGCCGGCACCGGTGTCCCGTCCCGGTACAGCCAGGCCCGCTCGGCGGCCGACCACGCACTCGTCGTCAGCAGGTACAGCGCGGCCGCCACCGGCACCAGCAGCGCGAACAGCACCGACCCGAACGACAGGTACGGCAGCAGCCCCGCCCCCGGCTGAGGGGCGGGCTGCGCCGCAGCCGTCGCCGCCGCACGCCGCGCCCGGCGGAAGTTGACGAAGCCGACCGCCGCCAGCCCCGCGTACAGCACCACGAACACCGCCACCTGCCCGACGCCCTGCGCACCGCCGACGTGCAGACCCAGTGGCACCCCGAACAGGGTGTCGCCGAGCAGGTCGTTCGGGGTGGTGAACAGCCGGTACATCACCGAGAAGAACGGAATCTGCACCAGCAGCGGCAGACACCCCGCGAACGGCGACACCTGCTCCTTCCGGTACATCTCGGCCAGCGCCTCCTGCAACTTCTCCGGGCGCTTCTCGTACTTCTTCCGCAGCGCCGCGACCTTCGGCGCGAGCACGGTCCGGGCCTTCTCCCCACGCGCCGCCGCCCGCGCCAGCGGGTGCAGCGCGAGCCGAACGGCAACGGTGAACAGGACGATCGCCAGCGCGGTCGGCAGGACGTGGGCGATGGTGGCGACGACGGCGTGCGCGACGGCGACAGCCGGGTCGAGAACAGCGAGAACGGACATGGTGGAGCGAGCCCTCCGGGGTCTCGGAACACGAGTGGTCGACGGAGGACGGCCGCGAAGAATGCGGATCGACGTACGGAATCACCGAATTGCCGAGTCACCGAATCGCGGAATCTCGGAGTCGCGGAATCACGTACGGATCAACGGAACTGCAAGGGCTTACGCGGCCGCCGGGGCCGCCCCCGGCGCCCTGGGGCGTCGCCTGCCCCGGGCATCCGGATCACGCTGCGGAAGGAACGCGGTACGGAACGCCCGACGCCGCAGCACCCCGCTGCGCACCGCCGCCGGCGCCCGCGCCCCCAGGAGCCGAGCCCCCGCCAGCGTCCCGGCAACCGCCCCGGCCACCAGCACCACGGCCGCGACGGCCGCGACGGACGCCAACGTCCCGCTGCTGCCCGCCAGGTCCCCGGTCACCACCCGGAGCAGCCCCAGCAGCATCGCAACGACAGCCATGGTTCCGCTCCCCTCGGTGTCTCGCCGGTTCCGGTCGTACAAGCAGGACGATCCTACGACCTCGCGGGTTCCCTTCCCGTCGCGGCATCCGTCACGGTGGATCCCCCGCGCACACCCGCACCCGCAACGGCCCCGGAACCCACGGATCCGGAGCCCCGCGAGGCGGGCGTTCTGCCGGACGTGCAGGGGTGTAGCCATCGGTGCTACGCGGGGCTACCTTGGAAGGCATGAGGACGATTACCCAGCGGGAGTTCCGGAACAACTCCGCCGCGGTGATGGATGCGGTGGAGGCGGGGGAGACCTTCCACATCACCAGGAACGGGGTCGAGGTCGCCGAGCTGCGACCGGTGTCCGGGCGGCGGCGGCTCACGGCGGAGGAGCTGGTGGCGCGGCACGTGAAGCTGCCGCGGGTGGACTACCAGCAGATGCGCAAGGAGGCCGAGGAGGACTTCGGGCCCGAGGAGCTGGTGGGGGACGAGGGCGACGACCCGTTCGAGCGGCGGCGTGGCTGAGCGCCGGAGGGCGTCCCGGCGGCGGCCCGCCGGGGTGCTGGACACCTGTGTGTACATCGACCTGGCGCTGCTCAACCCGGCGGACCTGCCGGCCGTGCCGGAGCTGACCGCGATCACCTTCGCGGAGCTGCAGCAGGGCGTGTCCATGGCCCGCGACCCGGTCAGCCGGGCGGCCAGGCTGGAGGTGCTGGGCGCGGCGATGGCCGACTTCGACCCGCTGCCCTTCGACGCGGCCGCCGCCGCCCGCTACGGGACGCTGGTCACCCTGACCATCGCCGCCGGACGACAGCCGCGGCCGCGGCGGATCGACCTGATGATCGCCGCCGTCGCCTCCGCGCACGGGCTGCCGCTGTACACCCGCAACGTGGCGGACTTCCGGGGGCTGGGCTCGGCGGTGGAGGTCATCGGGGTGTGAGGGCGGCGGTTCCGTCCCGTTCGACCCGGTCGGTCATCGTAGGAGTCGAGTCCGTGGCGGCGGCAGGTCCCGGGGAGGAGTTCCTCAGTCCAGGCGGACCGTCGTACCGGTCGCGGCGGAGGTGCGGGCGGCCTCCAGGACGGTGAGGGTGGCCACCGCGTCGCGCGGGTCGACCGGGGGCGGGGTGCCCGGGTCGGCCAGGGCGGCGGCGATGCCCGCGTAGTAGGCGGGGTAGTCGCCCGGGTCGGTCGGGAGGGAGACCACGGACTCGTCGGTGCCGAGGGTGCCGTAGTTCGCGGGCTGGTCGGCGCCCCAGGGGCGGGTGCCGTCGGGGCGCAGGCCCGCCCGCAGGTCGGCCTCCTGCGGGTCCATGCCGGGCTTCACGTAGCCGGCGGTGTCGCCGAGCACCCGCAGCCGGGGGCCGATCAGCGGGGTGACGGCGCTGGTCCACAGGTGCGAGCGGGTGCCGGAGGCGTGGGTGAGGGCCAGGAAGGCGTCGTCGTCCACGACCGCGCCGTCGCGCCGCACGTCGATCTCCGCGTACACCGTCTCGACCGGGCCGAACAGCGTGAGCGCCTGGTCGACCAGGTGGCTGCCCAGGTCGTACAGCGTGCCGCCGACCTCGGCCGGATCGGCCAGCTCGCGCCAGCCCGGCTTCGGCTTGGGGCGGAAGCGCTCGAAGCGGGACTCGAAGCGGTGCACCCGGCCCAGCGCGCCACCGCGTACCAGACGGCCGGCGGTGAGGAAGTCGCCGTCCCAGCGCCGGTTCTGGAAGACGGAGAGCAGGACGCCCCGCTCCTCGGCGAGCCGGCACAGCTCCTCCGCCTCGGCGGCGGTGCCGGCCAGCGGCTTGTCCACCACGGTGGCCAGGCCGGCCCGCAGGGCGGCCCGGGCGAGCGGGGCGTGGGTGCGGTTGGGCGAGGCGATGACGACCAGGTCGAGCGCGTCCGGGTCGGCGAGCAGCTGCTCGGGGGTGTCTACGGCGCGGGCACCGGGGTGTTCGCGGGCCAGCTGCTCGCGGCGCTCGGGGTTGGCGGTGACCACGGCGTCCAGCCGCAGCCCCGGCGTGGTGGCGATCAGCGGCGCGTGGAAGGCGGAGCCGGCCAGGCCGTAGCCGATCAATCCGACGCGCAGCGGCCGGTCGGGCAGGGGGCGGGCAGTCTGCGGGTTCATGCGGCCTACTCAATCACGAGGCGACCGGTTGCTCCCGGTTTGGTGTCCGCCACCTCGGATCGCGCAGGACGACCGGCCGCGGCGGGAGGGTGCACCGGTCCGTTCCGGTGGGCGGGACGTACTGCCGTCGGCCAGGTGTGCGGATTAGGCTGTGCCGCGTCAGGGCCCTCGCACGACGCAACACGACGCACGACGTTGCAACACTTCGGGAGACACGCACGTGGCAGACCGCAAGCCCATTGAGTCCTGGCTGACCGACATGGACGGGGTCCTCATCCACGAGGGCACGCCCATCCCCGGGGCGGAGGAGTTCCTGCGCAGGCTGCGGGAGTCCGGCAAGCCCTTCCTCGTCCTCACCAACAACTCGATCTACACCCCGCGGGACCTCAGCGCCCGCCTGGCCGGGATGGGCCTGGAGGTGCCGGAGGAGTGCATCTGGACCTCCGCCCTGGCGACCGCGAAGTTCCTCAAGAGCCAGCGCCCGAACGGCACCGCCTACGTGATCGGCGAGGCGGGGCTCACCACCGCGCTGTACCAGGCCGGGTACGTCCTGACCGACAACAACCCCGACTACGTGGTCCTCGGCGAGACCCGCACCTACTCCTTCGAGGCGCTCACCAAGGCGATCCGCCTGATCAACCAAGGCGCCCGGTTCATCTGCACCAACCCGGACGAGACCGGCCCCTCCCCCGAGGGCGTGCTGCCGGCCACCGGCTCGGTCGCGGCCCTGATCACCAAGGCGACCGGCGTCGACCCGTACTTCGTCGGCAAGCCCAACCCGCTGATGATGCGCGAGGCGCTGAACACCGCCGGCGCCCACTCCGAGACCGCCGTGATGATCGGCGACCGGATGGACACCGACATCGTCGCGGGCATGGAGGCCGGCATGGAGACCATCCTGGTGCTCACCGGTCTGACCTCCGCCGCCGACGTGGAGCGCTTCCCGTACCGGCCGACCCGGGTGGTCAAGTCCATCGCGGACCTGGTCGAGCTGGTCTAGCCTCTGCGGTGCTGTCGTGGGCCCCGTCCGGCCGTTCGCCGGACGGGGCCCGCTTCGTACGTTTCGGCTTGCGGGGAGGCAAGACGCGGATGAGCACGACGGGGGAATCACCGGGGCTGGAACCGACGGGGCCGGCGGGGCCGGGGGAGGGGGAGGAGAAGCGGGTCACCTGGGCGGAGCTCTACTTCGACCTGGTCTTCGTCTTCGCGATCACCCAGGTCTCCGGCCTGCTGCACCACCACCACGACCCGGCCGGCCTGGTCCGGGCGCTGGTGGTGTTCGTGCCGGTGTACTGGTGCTGGGTGGGCACCACCGTGCAGGCCAACATCCGGGACGTGGACAACCTGCGGGACCGCCTGGGCATCCTGCTGGTCGGCCTGACCGGCCTGTTCATGGCGCTCGCGATCCCCGGCGCGTACGGCGGGCGGGGCGTACTGCTCGGCGCCGCCTACTGGCTGGCCCGGGTGGTGCTGCTGCTCCTGCTGGTCCGCATCCCGGGCGTCTGGCGCGGCCCGTACGGGGTGGGCGTGCTGGTCAGCGGACCGCTGCTGGTGGCGGGCGGGCTGCTCCCGGACGGGCCGCGCCTCGCGCTGTGGGCGGCAGCCGCGCTCTGCGACCTGGCCGCGCCGCTGGTGTTCCGGCGGCGGCTCGCGAAGGTCACCTACCACCCGGCGCACATGCCGGAGCGGTTCGCGCTGTTCCTGCTGGTGGCGCTCGGCGAGTCGATCGTCGGGATCGGCGGCACGGCGGCCTCCGCCCGCCTGGACGCGGCCGAGCTCGCCGCCGTGGCGGTCGCGTTCACCATCTCGGCGGGCCTGTGGTGGCAGTACTTCGTGTACGCGGCCGACGCCATGCGGCACGCCGTGGTGATCGCCGACTCGCGCCGGGACGTGGTCCGGCGGGTCTTCCAGTACGGGCACCTGGCGCTGGTCGCCGGGGTGATCGGGGTGGCGGTCGGCTTCGGCGAGACGGTCGCGGACCCGAGGCAGGCACTCGGCCCGGGGTCGGTGACGCTGCTGTACGGCGGATGCGGGCTGTACCTGCTGACCTTCGGGTACACGCGTTGGATGATGTTCCGGCAGGTCGCGACGACCCGGATCGCCGCAGCGGCGGTGGTGCTGGCGCTGGTCCCCGCGATGGTGCGGCTGCCGGCACTCGTGGTGCTGGCGACGCTGGCGGTCCTGCTGGTGGCGCTCAACGTGCTGGAGCACCTCCGGGTGGAACGCGCCTCGCGGGCTGCCGGTGCAGCTCCGGCTTCCGCGCCTGTTCCCCCAGCGGCCGCAGGCCCCACCGCTCCCCCCTCCTCCGCTCCTGTGGAGTGAGTTGTCGGTGGGCCTGTGTAGCGTTCGGGGTGAAAGAGGGCGTGCGGCGCAGCAGCCGCGGTGTGGGAGGTAGATGTCGTGACGGACACGGTCGAGGCGGGCGTGGTCGAGGCCGGCGGGGGTGGCGGGCTGGAGCTGCCCGAGTCCTGGCGCGGGGTGCTGGGCGCCGAGACGGAGAAGCCGTACTTCGCCGAGCTGGCGGCCTTCGTGGCGGCTCAGCGCGCGGAGCACGAGGTGTTCCCGCCGAGCGGCCAGGAGTTCGCGGCGCTGGAGGCGACCCCGTACGACAAGGTCCGGGTGCTAGTGCTCGGGCAGGACCCGTACCACGACAACGGCCAGGCCCACGGCATGAGCTTCTCGGTGCTGCCCGGCACCAAGACGCCGCCGTCGCTGCGCAACATCTTCAAGGAGCTGGACGCCGACCTGGGCATCCCGGCCCCGGACAACGGCTACCTGATGCACTGGGCCGAGCAGGGCGTGCTGCTGCTCAACGCGGTGCTCACGGTCCGCGCGCACGAGGCGAACTCGCACAAGGCGAAGGGCTGGGAGAAGTTCACCGACGCGGTGATCAAGGCGGTGAGCGAGCGCGAGGAGCCGGTGGTCTTCGTGCTGTGGGGCAACTATGCGAAGAAGAAGCTGCCGCTGATCGACACCGAGAAGCACGTGGTGGTGCAGGGTGCGCACCCGTCGCCGCTGTCGGCCAAGCTGTTCTTCGGTAGCCGTCCGTTCTCGCAGATCAATGCCGCGCTGGACGGCTTCGGCGGTGAGGCGATCGACTGGCAGGTGCCCAACCTGAAGCAGGGCTGAGCGAGGTCCGGACGGGTTCGATCTCCCGTGCGCCCACGGCCACTTGTCGTTCACCGCGGGTGGCCGTGGGCCGGTTCCGGGTGTGCTTAGCTGGTGCCGACCGGTCGCCGGACCGGCCTGGGAGGGGCAGCGCGTGCACGGGCTGGGGCGGGCGGGGACGTTTCGGTGGGCGAGGGCTTCGCGCTGGGCCGTGGGGGCGGCTCTGGCCGGGGCGCTGGTGACCGTGTCGGGCTGTAGCGGTACCGACGGCGGCAAGCCCGGTCCCGCGTCCGCCTCTGCGACCTCCGCAGCACCCGGCGGCACCACCGGCGCGGGTCCGGCCACCGCCCCCGGGGGCCTCGCCCAGCTGCCCGGACAGGCCTTCTACGTCTCCGACCAGACCAACGCCGCCCGGCAGATGACCGCGCTGCGCGGCCAGGGCCGCACGGCGGAGGCCGACGTGCTGCAGCGGATCGCCTCCCAGCCCTCCTCGCAGTGGCTCGGTGAGCAGGGTGCTCGGGAGATCGCCGAGCAGGTGAGCAGCCGGGCCGCCGAGGCGGGCCGGACGGCGGTCTTCGTCGCGTACGACATCCCGCACCGCGACTGCGGTCAGTACTCGGCCGGCGGTGCGTCCGACGCCGCCGCCTACCGGGCCTGGATCACCGGCGTCGCGCAGGCCCTGGGTGACCGGAGGGCCTGGGTGGTGCTGGAGCCGGACGCCGTCGCGCACACCCTGGACAACTGCGGCATCAAGGGCGACCTGGCGGCCGAGCGGTACGGTCTGCTGGCCTTCGCCGTCCAGGAGTTGAAGAAGCGTCCGAACGTCCGGGTCTACCTGGACGCGGGCAACCCCGGTTGGGCGCAGGAGCCGGAGGAGCTGGCCGCCGCCCTGCGCAAGGCGGGCATCGCCGCGGCGGACGGCTTCGCCGTGAACGTCGCCAACTTCTACGACACCGACCGGAACGCGGCGTACGGCGCCCGGCTCTCCGCCGCACTGGGCGGGAAGCACTTCGTGATCGACACCAGCCGCAGCGGCAACGGCGCGCTGGGCGGCACCTCCTGGTGCAACCCGCCCGGGCGCGCGCTCGGCGACGAGCCGACCACCGACACCGGCCGGCCCGGGGTGGACGCCTACCTGTGGATCAAGAACCCGGGGGAGTCTGACGGCGACTGCGGCCGCGGCGAGCCCCGGGCGGGCGAGTTCTGGCTGCCGTACGCGCTCGGGCTGGCGCAGGCGGTGCGGTGAGATGACGGGCTGAGGCGGTGCGGTGAGGTGATGCGCTGAGGCGGTGCGGTGAGGTGACGCGCCGGCCCGCCGGGTGTTCACCCGGTGACCTGGATCCAGCGGGCCGCCGACGGAGTGCCGGCGGTGTCCGTCAGGAACAGCATGTACCAGCCCGGCGGCAGCAGGTTGGGGTTGCCGGGGAGGGTGAGCGAGACGCTGTCCGCCGTCCGCCCGGTGATGTCCAGGGCCACCGAGCGCTGTTCGACGTCGGTGGCGTGGGTGACCGAACTCGGCCGGATCAGCTTGGCGGTGGCGACCGCGTCCGGCCGGGAGGTGCCGACGCTGAGGGTGCCGCCGAGCTTCGCCGCCTGCGGGGCGGCGCCCACCTGCGGGCGGTCTCCGCGGTACAGGTAGGGCGGGGTGTAGATCTCGATGCGCTGCTCGAAGCCACCCGGCTGGGTCTCGGCCTTGTCCGCGAAGAGCGGGTTGGAGCCGAACACGGCGACCCGGCCGTCGGGCAGCAGCAGCGCCTCCGAGTGGTAGTCGCGGCCGACGGACGGCTCGGCGGCGGGGGTGAAGCCGTTGGAGTCCGGGTGGTACACCTGCGCCTTGAGCAGGTCGCTGTCGCCCCGGCCGCGGTAGCCGCTGGAGCCGCCGGTGGTGAAGACGGTGTCGTCCGGGAGGATCACGCTGTTGAGGTAGCGGGTGCCGCCGGCCGGCAGGTCCGGGCCCGGGGTGTAGGCGGGCTTGGCGGCGGTGAGGTCGGCGATGTCGGTGCGCGCCGTGGACAGCGGCGACTCGCCGACTCCACCGCCGCCGAGCAGCATCACCTTCTGGGCCTGCGCGGGCGGCAGCAGCACCGAGGAGGAGGTCTCGGTCAGGCCCGGGTCGCGCAGGCCGGGGACGGGCTGGAAGCTGTTGTTCGACAGGTCCCACAGGCCGGGCTCGCGGCCCTTGTCGGCGGGGCCGTAACCGGCGTTGGAGCCGGAGTAGAAGAGCTTCCCGGAGGCGGTCAGGAAGATCGACGGGTAGGTCGGGAAGTAGCGCTCGGGCGCCTTGGACCAGTTCTTGAGTTTCGGGTCGTAGATCTCGTTGTCGTTGCCGTTGAGGATCTCCCCGGTGTCGTCCAGCCCGGAGACGGTGACCACCCGGCCGTCGCCCAGCCCGGTCAGCGTGGGGTACCAGCGGGCGTATGCCATGTCGGTGACCGGCTCGTACAGCTCGGTGTCCGGGTTGAACTCGAAGGCGGAGCGGATGCCCTGGTACTCCTGCTTGTCCAGGGTCAGCTTGTCGCTCTGCCCGTACAGGTCGTGGGCGTCGGCGCCGCTCAGCCCCTTGACCCGGTACTGGGCGGGGGAGCCGACGACGTAGTCGGGGCCGGTTCCGACCGCCTCCACGAACACGTGCTGCTCGCCGGCGGTGACGACGGTCTGCTTACCGGAGCCGGTCTTGGTCGCCGCCGGGACCGTCACCGGGACGGTGGTGGCGTACTCGCGGCCGTTCGGGCCGACGAAGACGGTGCCCTTCGGGAAGGTCCGGGCGTGCTCCGGGCTCTCGTTGCGCACCCGCATGACGCCGGCCGCCTTCTTCACCGCGCCCGCCAGCTTCTCGTACCGCTGGGTGCCACCGGCCACCAGGACCCGGCCGTCCGGCAGCGAGGCGTGACCGCCGCAGAACATGTCCGCCGGGGTGGGTATCAGCTTGTAGCTGTTCCCGACCGGATCCCAGAGCAGGCTCCGGAAGGCGCCCGCGTCGAACTGCTTCTCGTCGTTGCCGGAGCCGGCCACGATCAGGACCTTGCCGGTGCGCAGCAGGGTGGCGTGGACGGCGTTGACCCGGAACTCGGCGGGCAGCGTCAGGGTCTGCCAGTGGCCGTACTGCGCCTTGTACTCGGGCTGGTTGATCACGTAGTGGTGGTACTGCTGGGTCGCGAAGCCGAGGACGGCCGGCGCGTTCATCCCGGCCACCGTCAGCGCGACGGTGCTGCCGAGGGCGAAGCGCCTGGTGCGGCCGGTCTTGTGGATCCTCACGGTGGTTGCTCCCTCAGTGGATGGGGGTGCCGCTCTCGGCCCGGTCGGGTGCGGGCTGGGTGTGTTCTTCGTGCCGTGCGGGTTGTGCAGGCTCTCCGTGTTGTGCGGGCTGTACGGGCTGGGCCGCCCGGGGGTCGCGGGCGTGGCGCGGGCGGCGCTTCTCCAGCAGGACCTTCGGGGCCGCCGCCGGGCCGCCGGTGACGGTGAGGGTCGCGGTGGGCCGGGTACGGCGGCGGCGCACGGCGTCACCGGCCGTGATGAGGAGCGGCAGGAGGGTCAGTCCCAGGGCGATCCAGGCCCAGGTGCGCATCGCGGCGTGGTCGTAGCCGGTGAAGTGGGAGGCGGTGATCGCGCCGCCGAGCACCAGCGTCCAGAACAGGTGGAAGCGGAAGGTGCCGAGGCGGTCGGTGCTGGCCGAGCGGCCCTTCGGGGTCACCTCGAAGCGGCTGCGGCGGCGCACCAGCGCCTGCAGCAGCGCGGCCGCGTAGATCGGCCCGCAGAGCGCCGACATCACCATGCCGGCGACCCCGGAGGAACCGGCTGGCTCGTGCGGGCTCACGTTGTGCTTGCGGTTCCAGGTGTAGAGCAGGAGTTGGAGCGCGGCGGCATCGCTGTACAGCATCATCCAGATCTCGGAGGAGACGTGGACGCCCGAGGCGCCGAAGCCCAGGTAGAGCACGCTGGACAGACCGCCGAGCAGCCAGGTGAGCGCGGCCATCGGGTAGAAGAGCACCATCAGCGAGTAGTTGAGCAGGCGCCCGGGCGAGAGTTGCCAGAGCACCCGCCAGTACCGGGTGAGCAGGGTTTCGTAGGTGCCCCGGCTCCACCGCAGTTGCTGGGAGAAGAAGTCGGTCCAGGAGGACGGGCCTTCGCCTACCGCGAGCACGTCCGGGGTGTACACGGACTTCCAACGTTCTCCGGTCTCCGGGTTTCGGCTCCGGTGGAACTCCAGACCGGTCGCCATGTCCTCGGTGATGGAGTCGTACAACCCGCCGATCGACTGGAGCGCGCGGATTCTGACGGCGTTGTTGGTGCCGACGAACATGGGCGCGCCGTAACGGTTTCCAGCACGCTGGATGAGGGCGTGGAAGAGGTACTGCTGGCTCTCGGAGAATGTGGTGACGGACGAGCCCGAGCTGCGGTAGTTCCCGTACACCTGGGGTCCGACCACGAATGCCACGTCGGGGTCGCGGAAGTAGCCGAGCATGCGCTCGCAGAAGTCGGGCAGCGGGACGTGGTCGGTGTCGACGGACACCCAGAAGTCGTAGTCGTCGCCGTGCGCCTGGAGCCAGGCGTTGTAGTTGCCGTGCTTGCTCCTGGCACGGAACCTGCCCTTGGGCCGGTTCCAGAGCGGCCGACCGGCGCGGGTGAAGTGGCGGACCCCCAGCTCGGCGCAGAGTGCCCGCATTGCAGGATCGTTTCCCTCGTCCAACAGCCAGACGTCGTACGGTCCTTCGTGCCGCACGGCGCGGGCCGCCACCAGCGTCGCCCGGACCATCTCCGGCGGCTCCTTGCCGGGCACGCAGGTGGTGAGGAAGGCGACCCGGGTGCCCGGCTCCGGGGTCACCGGGATCGGATCGCGGGCGACGAGCGTGGCATGGGTGTTGGAGACCACGTTGACCAGGCGGAACACCTCGACCGCGGCGATGATCCCGATCATCACCTTGTCGCCGAGCAGCACCAGGGGGTTCGTCTCGTCCAGCCGCTCCGGCCAGTGCTCCGGCAGCAGCAGCCAGACCAGCAGCACCAACTCCACCACGGGGGCGGCCGACAGCAGGAGGGCGGCGCGGATCCGGTGCGGCTCGCGACGCAGCAGACTGCGGTACCGGACGCGGTAGGGCGGTGCCGGGGGCTCGGGGCGCGAGGCTTGGGCGGCGGGGGACCCGGGATGGCAGGGTCGGTCGGCCCAGGGCCCGGGGTGGCCGACCCGGGGCCCGGGGTGGCCGACCCGGGGCTCGGGGCGGTAGACGCCGCCGCCGAGGTCGTCGTCCTCGTCCGGATCGTGGGCCGGGCCGGCGAGACGGCTGAAGTGGCCGTAGTCGTAGGGGGCTTCGGGTATCGGTAACTCGCTCAGAGCGGCCTCGTCGAGCCGGCCGGCACCTCGCCCGCGGGCCGTTCCGGCGCCCCTGCGCCGTGCGAACGGCGTGGTCATAGCTGCTCCCCCCGGAGTTTCGCGCCTCGCTTCGTTTGCTCGGCTTGCTTCGCGCTACTCGGCTTCGTCGCGGCGCCGTCGTCCAGGCAGAACACAGCCCGGTGAACTGCGGCCTTTTCAGGCAGTTCACCGGGCTGTTCAGCACATGAAGTGTGCGAGTGGTTCAGTTATGCGCCTGCACGGTGACTCCGAATGCGGGATCCCGGCGAACTTCCCGGCTTCCCCTCCGGGTGCTCGGATCCTCGACGTGTTCAACTCTCCCGGAGCGTCACGCAGATCGCAACCGTTCCGGCGAATGATCACCACTCAGGCATGAAGATCCCATGGTTCCAGGCCAATCTCGCCCGCAGAGGTGATAGCGAAGCGAATTCCCCCGACGTGTCCGAACTGTACGGCGCGCGGCGCGGCCCAAGGGGGGTCGGGGTGGGGCCTAGGCGGGGGTCATATCGGGGGCAGCAGGGGGGCGTCGGTCGCTGCCTGGACGTCGGCGAACTCCACGCCCGGCGCCGTCTCCACCACGCGCAGCCCCTCCGGGGTCACGTCGACCACCGCGAGGTCGGTGACGATCCGATCCACAACTCCGCGTCCGGTCGCGGGAAGTGACAGCTCGCGCACGATCTTCGGCGAGCCGTCCCGGGCGGTGTGCTCCATCACGATGATCAGCCGACGGGCGCCGTGCACCAGGTCCATCGCGCCGCCCATGCCCTTGACCATCTTCCCGGGGATCATCCAGTTCGCGAGGTCCCCGGCGGCCGACACCTGCATCGCGCCGAGCACCGAGACGTCGATCCGGCCGGCCCTGATCATGCCGAAGGAGAAGGCGGAGTCGAAGTACGAGGCGCCGGGGGCGACCGTCACCGTCTCCTTCCCGGCGTTGATCAGATCGGCGTGCTCGGCGCCCTCCTCCGGGTACGGCCCGACGCCGAGGATGCCGTTCTCCGAGTGCAGCACCACCTCGACGCCCGGCGGCAGGTGGTTGGGGATCAGGGTGGGCAGGCCGATGCCCAGGTTCACGTACTGCCCGTCGCGCAACTCCCGTGCGGCACGGGCGGCCAGGGCCTTGCGCGGGTCGAGGTGGAGGGCGGGGGTGCTGCTCGCGGTGGCGGTGGCGGTGGCGGTGGCGGTGGCGGTGGCGGTGGCGGCCGGGGCGACGGTGGTGCGCGGGGTGGTCATCGGTTCAGGCCTCCTGGAGTGCGGGGCGGACGGTCCGGCGCTCGATGCGGCGGTCCTCGGGGTCGGCGGCAACCACCCGGTCGACGTACACCCCGGGCAGGTGCACGGCGTCCGGCGGGAGTTCGCCCGGCTCGACGATCCGGTCCGCCTCCACCAGGGTGATCCGGCCCGCCGCCGCGCAGAGCGGGTTGAAGTTCCGGGCGGCCGCGTGGAACACGCAGTTGCCGTGACGGTCCGCTACTTCGGCCCGGACGAGCGCGAAGTCCGTCGTGATCGCCTCCTCCAGCAGGTACCGGCGGCCGCCGAACTCCCGGACCTCCTTGGGCGGCGAGGCCGACTGCACCGAGCCGTCCGCCGCGTAGCGCCAGGGCAGCCCGCCCTCCTCGACCTGGGTGCCGACCCCGGCCGGGGTGAAGAACGCCGGGATGCCGGCGCCGCCCGCCCGCAGCCGCTCGGCCAGCGTGCCCTGCGGGGCCAGCTCCACCTCCAGCTCGCCGGAGAGGTACTGCCGGGCGAACTCCTTGTTCTCCCCGACGTACGAGGAGGTCATGCGGGCGATCCGGCCCGCCCGCAGCAGCAGGCCCAGCCCCCAGTCGTCCACCCCGCAGTTGTTCGAGACCACGTGCAGCGAGGTGGTACCGGTGTCCGCCAGGGCGCCGATCAGCGTGCTCGGGATGCCGCAGAGGCCGAAGCCGCCGACGGCCAGCACCGCACCGTCGGGGATGTCCCCGACCGCGTCGGCGGGGGAGTCCAGGACCTTGTCCAAGGGGTCACCTCATGAGGAGTGGGAGGAGGGGCGAGGGAGGAGGGGAGGGGAGGGGAGGGGAGGGGAGGGGAGGGGAGGGGAGGGGAGGGGAGGGGAGCGGGAGGAGGGGACGGGCGCGGCAGCGGCGCCCCGCCCCTCCACCGTCGCCGGGCGTGGGCTGTCGTAGCCATGGCGGCTGCCGCCACGGGTGGGTGCGGACCCGTGTCGGTGTGCCACATCCGGGTGCCCGGAAGCCGGCACCGGACCGGTGGTATGTCGGCCGGCGCCACATCCCGGCGGGCTGATGCGTCGTACGGTCACATGTCGCCGCTCCCACCGCACACCTACGGTTCCGGCATCCACCCAGCCGCACCTCAGGAGTCGGTCACCATGCGCAGCTCGACAGTCCCCACCAGGACCGCCTCCGGCGCCCGCTCGGGCGAGCCCCTGACCGGCGGCCCGGCCCGGAAGCTCACCGCCCTCGCGGCGTGCGTCCTGCTCGCCGCGGGCTGCGCCAAGGTCGGCACCGCCGGGACGAGCGCGGCGGACGGCGGCGGCAACGGCCCGGTCAAGGTCGGCCTGGTGTACTCCAAGACCGGACCGCTGGCCGCCTACGGCAAGCAGTACCTGGACGGCTTCAAGGCCGGCCTGAGCTACGCGACCAAGGGCACCGGCGTGGTCGACGGGCACAAGATCGAGTTCGAGGAGCAGGACGACGCGGGCGACCCTGCCAAGGCGGTGTCGGCTGCCAAGGGCCTGATCGGCAAGGGCTACAAGGTCCTGGCCGGCTCGACCGCCTCTGGTGTGGCCCTCCAGGTCGGCCCGATCGCCGCCCAGAACAAGGTGCTCTTCATCAGCGGTCCGGCCGCCGCCGACAAGGTCACCGGTCTGAACAAGTACACCTTCCGTTCCGGTCGCCAGTCCTATCAGGACATCAGGACGGCGGCCTCGTTCGTCGGTGACGCCAAGGGCAAGAAGGTCACCGTGCTCGCTCAGGACAACGCCTTCGGACAAGCCAACGTGGCTGCCGTCAAGGCCGTGCTCGGCGCCGAGGGGGCTGTGGTCGACCAGGTGCTCGCCCCGCCGAGCGCCACCGACCTCACCCCCTTCGCAACCCAGGCCAAGAGCGCCAAGCCCGACCTGCTGTTCGTCGCCTGGGCCGGCGACACCGCCTCGGCCCTGTGGACGGCGCTCAACCAGCAGGACGTGTTCGCCGACACCAAGGTCGTCACCGGCCTCGACCTGGCCGCCTCCTACCCGCTGTTCGGCCCGGCAGCCGAGAAGATCTCCTTCCTGAACCACTACTTCGGCGGCGCCGCCAGCACCCCGGTCGAGAAGGCCATGGACGAGGCCGTCACCGCCGCCGGCGGGAAGAGCGACATCTTCACCCCCGACGGCTTCACCGCCGCCCAGATGATCGTGCACGCCGTCGAGGCCAACCACGGCTCCGCCGACGACACTTCGGCCCTGGTCAAGGCGCTGGAGGGCTGGAGCTTCGACGGCGTGAAGGGGAAGGCCTCGGTCCGCGCCGAGGACCACGCCCTCCTCCAGCCGATGTTCCAGGTACGGCTGACCGGCACCGCGGCTGCTGCCAAGCCCTCGGTGGAGAAGACCCTGACCGCGGACGAGGTGGCGCCCCCGGTCACCCCGATGGCGGGCTGACCACGATGCCCGCCCGTACCGCCACCACTCCTTCCACGTCGGCCGTGCGTTCCTCCTCCCCGGTGCTGAGCCTGGACGGACTCGGCTGGTCCGTCCGCGGTGTACCGATCGTCGAGGACGTCTCCTTCTCTGTCAGTGAAGGCGAGTTCATCGCCTTCATCGGACCCAACGGCGCAGGCAAGACCTCTCTCTTCAACCTGATCTCCGGCATCTATCCGGCGACCGACGGCCGCCTCCGGCTCGACGGTGCCGACATCACCGGCGAGACCGTGCACGCCAGGGCCCGCCGGGGGCTCGGCCGCACCTTCCAGACCTCCTCCCTCTGGCCGGGCATGACGGTCGCCGACCACGTCCGCCTGGCTGCTCAGGCGGCGGCCGGTCCGGGTGCCTCGTACCGGCTCTGGCGGCGCGCCGACCGGTATGAGGAGCAGCTCGCGGACACCCTGCACCGCACCGAACTCACCCATCGGGCGGACACCCCGGCCGGCGCGCTCTCGCACGGGGAGAAGCGCAAGCTGGAGCTGGCCGTCCTGCTGGTCTCCGACCCGCGGCTGATCCTGCTGGACGAGCCCATGGCCGGAGTGAGCGCGGAGGAGGTGCCCGCCCTCACCGAGCTGATCCGCTCCGTGCACCGCGACCTGGGCCGGACCGTCCTGATGGTCGAGCACCACATGGACGTCCTGCTCGGCCTGGCCGACCGGCTCGCGGTGATGCACCACGGCACCCTGCTCGCCCTGGACACCCCCGAGGCCGTGATGGCCGATCCGACGGTGCAGCAGGCCTACCTGGGCGAGGCGCTGTGACCTCCTCTCCGAACTCCTCGCCGCAGTCGTCCTTGCCGCAGTCGTCCTCCTCGCCGTCGGCCTCCTCTCCGGTATCCGATGTCGAACCCCTCCTCTCCGTCCGCGATCTGCGGGTGGTCATCGACGGGCTGCACATCCTGCACGGTGTCGACCTCGACGTGGCGCCCGTCGGGGTCACCGCTCTCCTCGGCCGCAACGGGGCGGGCAAGACCACCACCGTCAAGGCCGTCATGGGCCTGGTGCCGCGCACCGGCAGCATCCTCCTCGCCGGTGCTGAACTCTCCTCCCTTCCCACGCATCTGGTCGTTCGCCATGGCATCGGTTACGCACCCGAGGACCGGGGGATCTTCGCCGGCCTGACGGTCGCCGAGAACCTCCACCTCGCCGAGCGCGGTGCCCGGAGCGGGGAGCGTGCCGGTGAGCCGGACTACGCGCTCGTCCACGAGCTCTTCCCCGAACTGAAGCAGCGGGCCGGGCAGTTGGCCGGGACG
Organism: Kitasatospora sp. NPDC023120; assembly: GCF_055560835.1. Classification (NCBI taxonomy): domain Bacteria; kingdom Bacillati; phylum Actinomycetota; class Actinomycetes; order Kitasatosporales; family Streptomycetaceae; genus Kitasatospora; species Kitasatospora sp. NPDC023120. The sequence continues at coordinate 158,792 of NZ_JBVHHY010000013.1, forward strand.
CTCTCCGGCGGCCAGCAGCAGATGGTGGCGATCGGCCGGACGCTGCTCAACCGCAACCGGTTGATCATCGCCGACGAGCCCACCAAGGGCCTGGCGCCGAAGATCGTCTCCGAGGTGGCCGAGGTGCTGGCGCGTGCGGCCCAGGCTGTGCCCGTCCTCCTCGTCGAGCAGAACCTCGCCCTGGTGCGTCGGCTGGCCGGCACCTGCGCCGTCCTGGCCGACGGCCGCACCGCCCACCGCGGGGACACCGCCGAGCTGTTGGCCGACGAAGATGCCGCCCGCCGCCTGCTCGGCGTCGGCTCCCGTCACCCGCTCGCCGGCGGACCCCGGCCCGCCGCCTCCCCGGCCACCCCTGTCGTCACCGCGGAGGTGAAGCCCTGATGGACACCGTCGTTCTCCTCTCCTGTACCGGACTCGGTCTCGGTGCGCTGTACTTCCTGGTCGCCTCCGGACTGTCGCTGATCTTCGGTCTGATGGACGTGCTCAACTTCGCGCACGGCGCCCTGCTCTCCATCGGCGCCTACGCCACCTGGTGGGCGGGTGCCGAGGCAGGCCTCTCCTTCTGGCTCGCGGTGCCGTTCGGCACCCTGGTCGGGACGGCCGCCGCCGTCCTGCTGGAGTACTTCCTGATCCGGCCGCTCTACAGCCGCCCGCGCGACCAGATCCTCGCCACCGTCGGGGTCGGGCTCGCCGTACCCGCCCTGCTCATGGGGATCTGGGGCGCGGACGCCCGCCCCTTCCCCCAGCCGGCCCTGCTGTCCGGCACCTGGCACGTGCTCGGTGCGACCGTCCCGGTCAACCGCTTCGTGCTGGTGGCAGCCGCCGTACTGCTGTTGCTCACTCTTCGGTTGTTCCTCGCCCGCACCCGCTACGGGCTGATCGTCCGGGCCGGCGTCGAGGACCGGGCGATGGTCACGGCGCTCGGCATCGACGTCCGGAAGGCGTTCACCCTCGTCTTCGCCATCGGCGGGGCCGCTGCCTCGCTCGGCGGTGCCCTCGGCGGCCTCTACTTCGGTTCGGTCAATCCCGGCCAGGGAACCGGCCTGCTCGTCTTCGCCTTCGTCGTCGTGGTGATGGGCGGCATGGGCTCCGTGACCGGAGCCGCCGTCGCCTCGGTGGGCGTCGGTCTCGTCCAGCAGTTCGCCAACTACTACACCGGCGCCGGGCTCGGGGACCTCTCGGTCGTCGTCCTGCTCGCCGTGCTGCTTCTGGTCCGACCCCGTGGACTCACCGGGAGGCTCGCGTGAGCGCCGAAACTCCGATCACGAGCACCGGTGGCCCCGCGGCCGACCGCAGCGCCGCCCCGGCAGGGGGGACTTCCACCAGCCCTGCCGTGACTGCCGTGCCGCCGGAGGGGACTGACACCAGCTCCGTCGACACCGTTACTGTGGCAAGGGGGACTGACACCAGCCTTGCCGAGACCCATTGTGAACACACTCGCGAGTCCGGCGCCATCCCTCGAACAGGTGATTCAGTCACTAATCGCTGGACAGTGGTGCACAGAGCGCTACGCTGGTGGCCGATCGCCCTGCTGATCACGCTCCTTGTCGCCCCATACAGTGCGCTTCCCGTCCCGGGACTGCTCGACGGCCCGCTCGGCAGCCCCGGAAGTCTCCAACTCCTCGCCCTGTGCCTGCTCTACGGGGCCCTCGCCACCGGCTACGACCTCCTGCTCGGCCGTACCGGACTGCTCTCCTTCGGCCACGCGCTCTACTTCGCGACCGGCCTCTACGCCACCGACCTCGGCATGCTGGAGCTGCAACTGCCCTTCGCCGCCGCCGCGGTGTTCGGCGTCGCCTGCACCGTGCTGCTGGCGCTGCTGCTCGGCTCGGTGAGCCTGCGCGTCACCGGCATCGGCTTCACCATGGTCACCCTCGCCTTCGCCCAGGCCGGCTCGATCCTCGTGCAGCGCAACCCCGGTGGCGCCACCGGCGGCGAGGAGGGCCGATCCGCCCCGGCCGACCTGCTGCCCTCCGGCCTGCTCGGGATCGAGAACACCGCCAGCCTCTACTGGATCGCCGTCGGGTACCTGGTGCTGACGGTCGCCGCGGTCCACTGGGTCGTCAACTCGCCGATCGGCCGGGTCTGGGAGGGCATCAAGGAGAACGAGCGCCGGGTCGAGGTGCTCGGACTGCGGCCCTACGGCTACAAGTTGGTCGCCTTCGTGCTGGCCGGGGCGCTCGCCGGGCTGGGCGGGGTGGTCTACCTGCTGCTGACCGGTGGCGCCACCCCGCAGGCCGTCTCCTCGGACACCACCCTCGCGTTCCTGGTCATGGTCGTCCTCGGGGGATCCGGCACCCGCTGGGGGCCGCTGCTTGGCGGTGTCCTGTACACCTGGGCGAGCCACCGGCTCGGCGACCTCGCCAACTCGACGGCTGTGGCCGACCTGCCCGCCGCCCTGCGTGTGCCGCTCTCCCAACCCCTTTTCCTGCTGGGCGCGTTGTTCGTCGCCGTGGTCTACCTGCTGCCCGGGGGCCTGGCTAGACTGCCTGCCCGCATCCACGCCGCCCGATCCGCCCGCGCGGTCCGCACGCCGACCGGCGTCCCGGCCGCCCGCCCCTCCGGAGGTACTCCCGCGTGAGCCAGTCGTCGTTGAAGCCCGAGGAGTTGACCGTCCCCGTGCCCGGCGGGGACTTGGCCGTCCTGCGCTGGCCCGCCGAGGAGCCGGGGGCGCCGACGGTCGTGGCGGTGCACGGCATCACCGCCAACGGCCTCGCCTGGTACGAGGTCGCCCGCCGCCTCGCCGGACGGGTCACCCTGCTCGCACCCGACCTGCGGGGCCGCGGAGCCAGCCGCTCGGTCGCCGGACCGTTCGGGCTGGCCCGGCACGCCGACGACGTGGCCGCGCTGATCAGCGCCCTCGACGCGGGGCCCGCCGTGGTCGTCGGCCACTCGATGGGGGCCTGGGTCACCGCTCTGGCCGCCGTCCGGCACCCCGAACTGGTCCGCCGGGTCCTGCTGGTGGACGGTGCGGTGACCTTCCCGCTGCCGGAGGGCGTCCGCGAGGAGGACGCCCTGGCCGCGGTGCTCGGCCCGGCGCTGGCCCGGTTGTCCATGACCTTCCCGGACCGCGACGCCTACCGGGAGTTCTGGCGCCGCCACCCGGCCTTCGGCAGCGCGTGGTCCGAGGGGATCGACGCCTACACCCAGCGCGACCTCGTCGGTGCGGCGCCCGAGCTGCGCTCCTCCTGCGTCCTGGAGGCCGTGCAGACCGACGGCACCCAGGTCCTGCTGGACGAGGAGGCGGCCGCCGCCGTGCACCGGCTGCCCTGCCCTGCCGAACTGCTCTGGGCGGAGCGCGGTCTGCTCGACGAGCCACAGGGCCTCTACGACCACCAGCGGATCGAGCGGGCCGGGCTGGACCGGGAGCGGGTTCCGACCTCCCCGGTGCCGGACACCAACCACTATTCGATCCTCTGGGGCGAGGCCGGGGCCGACCGGATCGTCCGTAGCCTGCTCACGGGCGCGCCCGCCGCGGGGTAACCGCCCAGTCCGTCCCGGCCCGTCCCTCCCGGGTCCGGGATCGGCTCCCCCGGTCCCCGGCGGGTCAGCCGGCGGTGCCGAGGAAGGTCTCCCAGCCGCCGGCCGGAGCCTGGCCGACGTTGAGCGAGCGCAGCTTCCGCAGGGTGGACTGGTCCTGCACCTCCAGCCATTCGACCAGCTGCTTGAAGGAGACCAGTCGGACGTCGGGCTTGCCCGCGATGGCCTTGAGCGTCTGCTCGACGGCGTCCATGTAGATGCCGCCGTTCCACTGCTCGAAGTGGTTGCCGACGAAGAACGGCGCCCGGTTGCTGTTGTACGCGCGGTCGAAGCCCGCCAGGTAGGAGCCCGCGGCCTGGGTGCGCCAGTCGTTGTACTTGGCGGGGTCGCCCTTGGTGCTGCCGCCGGACTGGTTGGCCAGGATGTTGTAGTCCATCGAGAGGACCTGGAAGGTGTGCCCGGGGAACGGGATGGACTGCAGCGGGAAGTCCCAGACCTTGCCGTCCTGCACCTTCTGCGGCCATATCTGAAGGCCGCCCGAGGAGCTGGCGTCGTACTTCCAGCCGAGCTTGGCGATGGTCGGCAGCAGCGCCTTCTGCCCCTCCAGACACGGGGTGCGGCCGCCGATGAGCTCCTTCCTGTAGTCGAAGGGGAGCGGATCGACGTCGGTGAAGCCGGTGTTGGTCCGCCACTGGGTGACGAAGCCGATGGCCTGGTCTATCTCGCTCTGCCAGTCCTCCGGGGTCCACATGTTGACCCCGTTCTTGTCCGGACGGCTGGAGCAGAAGTGCCCGTTGAAGTGGGTGCCTATCTCGTGTCCGGCCAGCCAGGCCTGGCTGACGAGCTTGAGCGTGCTCTTGACCGCGTTGTCCGACAGGTACGGGATGTCGGAGGCCCCGACCGAGTGCTTCGGCGGGTGGTAGAGGTCGGCCTTGCCCTTGGGCAGGGCGTATATCCCGGAGAGGAAGAAGGTCATCGTGGCCTTGTACTGCTCCGCCAGCTTCAGGAAGCGGGGGAACTGGCCGTCCTCGGTGCCGCCCGCGCCGTCCCAGGAGAACACCACGAACTGCGGCGGCCGCTCGCCCGGCTTGAGCTTCTCGGGCTTGGGCTGGTTCGGCTGCGGGCCGGTGTCCGCGTTGGAGCCGTCGCCGATCGGGGTGCCCTTGGGCGCCACCGCCTGGGTCGGATCGCCGGTGCTGCCGCCCGGGGTGCCACTCGCGCCGCCGGTGCCGGGAGAGGTGGAGCTCTGGCCCGAACCGGATCCGCCGCTGGAGCAGGCCGTGACCGCGCCGAGGGCCGCGGTCGCAGCGGTCGCACTGAGCACCGTCCTGCGCGAGATGCTGGTCATGGTCTCCCCTGGGTGCCGATGCCGGTGGTGAGGGCGGTCCGCGACCGCACCGGTCAAATCGGGCAATTGATGATTATTCCGCCGTTAGCATGTCATGTTGCCGTGACGGTCACCAAGGCCGCCCGGCTCTCACGACTCTCAACACGTCGGGTGTACTCGGCTGGGCTGCAGTGATCCGGTGTCTGTTGCGGTCCTGTGACGCTTCGCACTCCCTGCGGCCCGGGCAGTACGGTACCGCCGGACTGCCCGGATCCTGGGGGAGTTCGTCAGCGTTCGGCCTGATTGATCGCCTTTTTGGGAAAACTTTTGCCCCTCGATGGGACACGCGGCTCGAGGGCGAGTAAAGGGGCAGCAGGAGCGCTGAAGGGGGGTGAGGAGCCGCCGGGGCGGCGAGAGTGGCTCGCCCCGGGGCGGGCCGGTCAGAGTGCGGCGAGCCGCCGGGTGCGGCGCACGATCCGTGCGATCGCGGTACTGATCGCGGTGGCCGCCGCGCAGGAGACCACGAGGCTCAGCCAGGCGGTGTTGAACCAGTGGCTGTTCAGCCAGCCCAGCGTCACGATGTAGGCGGCCCAGACCATCGCCGCCAGCGCCGACCAGTGCAGGAAGCGGTGCGGATGGGCGGGGGAGTGGCCGATGGCCAGGTCGAGGACGGTCCGCCCGGCCGGAACGAACCGCGCGATCACCACCATCGCCGCGGCCGCGCCGTGTGGGCGTTCGATCAGGGCTTCCTGCACCCGGATCACGCTGGCTGCCAGCTTGGGGCGCCGGGCGAGCCGGCGGTGCAGCACCGGGGCGCCGCGCCGTGCCAGGTTGAGCAGCAGGACGTCGCCGAGGAAGGAGGCGATCGCCACGCCCAGGCCGAGCAGCAGCGGGGCACCGTTGATCTGCGCCGTCTTGAGCACCGCCAGGATGACCAGCGTCCCGCTGGGGATGAAGGGGAGGAGGGCGTCTCCGAGCACGGCGAAGATTGCCAAGGCGCAGATCCACGAGGATCCGATCGCCGCCACGAAGTCCAAGGCCCTTACTCCCTCCACGCCGCCCGAGCGAGCAGGTGGCTGCAGGGGTCAACGCTAGCGCCTCGACTTTTCATGCCATGAAGCACCCCGGTATGCCGCAGATCACGACCACGGGTTCCGGCCGCCCGTCGAGGCGGCGGGTCACATGCGCGGACCGAAGGAGAGGGGCCGCCTCCATGGGCGAGGGCTGCCCCAAATCGAACGAGCCCCCGGGGCGGGGTGCCGCGCCGAGGGCTCGCAGTGACCGTCCGGAGCTGGTCCAGCCCGACGATCTTGCTGGTGGAGTGCGGAGCCCGTTGGGCGATCCGTTCCTGATCACCAGACTGCCGGACGCCGCCCCCCGCCGCGAGCCCTGGCGCTGGCGACTTCCGGCGCTGGCGTGAAGTCGCCAACCGTGTCCGCGTGCTGGCTCTCCGTCAGTCGACCGGCCGGTCGGCGCCCCGCGAGGAATGGCCGAAACGCACCCGGACCGGGACCGACCGGCACCCGGCGCGCGGGAACAGCGAGCTCCCGGCCGTGGTTGACCCCGGTCGGCAGCTGCGACCGCCGGGCCACCCGAGACCCGTGCGGCCGCCACACGAGGGCCGGCTCAAGGACAGCCAGGAGGGCGGACGGCATGACCACCGAGGACCAGCAGGAGCACGGGACCGAGCCGACGGCCGGCGCGGCGATCCGGGGAACCGCCCGAGGAACGGCACCCGCTCCGCTCTCGATCCTCGACCTGGCCACCGTGGGCGTCGGCTACACGCCCGCCGAGGCCCTCGCCGCCACCACCGCGCTGGCCCGCGAGGCCGAGCGGTGGGGCTACCACCGCTTCTGGGTGGCCGAGCACCACGGCATGCCCGGGGTGGCCAGCTCGACCCCGGCGGTCCTGCTCGCCCACCTCGGAGCCAGCACCACGACGCTTCGGCTCGGTTCGGGCGGCGTGATGCTCCCCAACCACGCCCCGCTGGCCATCGCCGAGCAGTTCGGCCTGCTGGAGGCCCTGCACCCCGGCCGGATCGACCTCGGACTCGGCCGAGCCCCCGGCACCGACCAGGCCACCGCCCGCGCACTGCGCCGCGGTCACGCCGACGGTGCGGACGACTTCCCGCAGCAGCTTGCCGAGCTGACCCACTTCCTCGACGGCGACTTCCCCGCCGGCCACCCGTACGCCCAGCTGACCGCCGTCCCCCAGGGCGACGGCCGCCCGCCGGTCTGGCTGCTCGGCTCCTCCGGCTTCAGTGCCCGGCTCGCGGGCCGGCTGGGCCTCCCGTTCGCCTTCGCCCACCACTTCAGCAGCACCAACACCCTCCCGGCCCTGGACCTCTACCGGTCCTCCTTCCGGCCGTCCGCCGTGCTCGCCGAGCCGTACTCGCTGATCGGCGTGAGCGCGGTCGCGGCCGACGACGAGTCCTCGGCCCGGCGCCTGGCCCGCTCCGCGGCCCTCGGCATGCTCCGGCTGCGGCGCGGCAACCCCGGCCCGATCCCCACCCCGGAGGAGGCCGAGCAGTACCCGTACAGCCCGGTCGAGGCGGACTTCGTCGACAGCTGGCTCGACAACGTCGTGCTCGGCGACCCGGGCCGGGTCGCCGACGGACTGGAGGCCCTGCGCAAGCGGACCGGGGTGGACGAGCTGATGGTCACCTCGCACATCCACGGCCACGAGGCCCGTCTCCGCTCCTACGGCCTGATCGCCGAGGCGTACGGCCTGACCGCGGACGCCTGACGGCCGATGTCTGACCGCCGATGCCGGACCACCGACGCACGCCGACCGGCTGACGGCCCGTAGGCAACCCGTCCCCGCCGGCCCCCGCCCCGCCCGGCCCAGCCGGGCCCACCCCGCCCGGCCCCGCCAGCCCCGCCGGCTCCGGCCCGGCCCCGCCTGCGCCGGCCCCGCCCGCCCCACCGCCCGCCGCTACCGCCCGTCCAGGGCGGGGCGGCCGTCGCGGAGTATGGCCGCGACCAGCGCGGCCTCGCCCGGCCGGGCGAAGTACCAGCCCTGCGCGGTGTCGCAGCCGGTCAGTCGCAGCCGTTCGGCCTGGGCGGCGCTCTCGATGCCCTCGGCGGTGACGGTCAGACCGAGGGTGTGGGCCAGCTGCACCATCGCGCCGACGATCTGCTCGTCGGCGTCGCTGCGGCGGGCACCGAGCTCGGGGCGGCCGGGGCGGTCCGAGGGGGCCGGGTCGCGGAAGCCCTCGATGAAGGTGCCGTCGAGCTTCAGCACGTGCACCGGCAGCCGGGAGAGGTAGGCCAGGTTGGAGTAGCCCGTGCCGAAGTCGTCGATCGCGATCCGCACGCCCATGTCGGCGAGTGCCTGCAGGGCCTGCAGCGGGCGCCCGCCGGGGCCGAGCAGGGCGCTCTCGGTGATCTCCAGTTGGAGCAGCCGGGCCGGCAGGCCGGTGAGTTCGAGTGCCCGGGCGACGTCGGCGACGACGTCGGAGTCCCAGATCTGGCGGGCGGCCAGGTTGACGCTCACGAAGGTCTCGCTGCCGGGGAACTCGGTGAGCCACTGCCGGGCCTGGCGGCAGGACTCCTCCAGCACCCACTTCCCGAGCGGCACGATCGCGCCGGACTCCTCGGCGAGCGGGATGAAGCGGTCCGGGGAGAGCGTCCCGTAGCGGGGGTGGCGCCAACGGACCAGGGCCTCGGCCCCGTGCACGGCGCCGTCGGCCAGGCCGACCAGCGGCTGGTACTCGATGGTGAACTCGCCGCGCTCCAGGGCCGGCCGCAGCGCGGTGGCGAGCAGCTGGCGGGTGAGCTGGTGGGCGCCGCGGTCCGGGTCGTAGAGGGTCCAGCGGGCGCGGCCGTCGGCCTTGGACCAGTAGAGCGTGGCGTCGGCGTCCTTGACCAGGTCGGTCGGGGTGGTCTCGTGCACGGAGCGCTCGACGACGCCCACGCTGGCGGTGACCACCAGTCGGTGCCCGGCGACGTCGAAGGGACGTTCCAGCACCTCCAGGATCCGACCGGCCAGCTCGGTCAGCTGCTCGCTGCCCAGGCTGTCGGTGACCAGGACGGCGAACTCGTCGCCGCCCATCCGGGCCACCAGGTGGGTGTCGTGCCCGTCGAACCCGCGCCGCAGCCGGGCGGCGACGGCGATCAGCAGTTGGTCGCCGATGTGGTGGCCGAGGGCCTCGTTGATCGCCGCGAAGCCGTCGAGGTCCAGGTAGCAGACGCCGACCCGGCGCCCCGCGGCGGCGGCCGGGTTCGGACCGGGCTCCTCGGTCACGGCGAGGCAGGCGGCGTCGAGCCGTTCGAAGAAGTAGGTCCGGTTGGGCAGCCGGGTCAGCGGGTCGTGCAGGGCCTGGAACTCGAGGCGGTCGCCGAGCCGGCGCTGCTCGGTGATGTCCTCCACCAGCGCGAGGGTGTAGAGCGGCTGTCCGGCGCCGTCCCTGATCAGCGAAACGGTGACCTTGCTCCAGACCTCGTGGCCCTCGCGGTGCTTGAGCTGCTTCTCCACGCGGAACCGTTCCCGTTCCCCGTGGACGAGCTCGGAGAACAGCCGGTCCGGCATGCCCTCCGGGTCGATGATCTCGTGCAGGTGGGTGCGGACGAGTTCGCCGACGCCCCGTCCGATCAGGCTGGCGAAGGCCGGGTTGACCTCGATGATCCGGTCCTCGGGGTCGATCAGGGCCATGCCGATGACCGCGTCGCAGAAGGCCGCCCGGAACCGGGACTCGCTGGCCCGCAGTGCGGCCAGCAGCCGGTCGGCCCCGCCGTCCGCCCGGTCGGCCCCGTCGGCGGCGCTCCGGTGGGAGCCGTCGGTGAGCGGGGCCGAGCAGGTGGGGCAGAGCAGCACCTCGGGCTCCTCCAACGTCCCGCAGGCGCCGGCGGCGGTAGGACCGGAGGCGGCGTCAGAACCGGCGGCCGGGCCGAGGACCGGCGCAGTGAGGTGGCGGTGGTGTGGTGTCTCCTCGTGCCGCACGCCCGGGTGGTGTGCGTCGGCCCCCTCGTTCTGGCCCGGCACGGCATGCTCCCGTCCGCTGCTGACGCTTGGCGATGGTCCGGCCGGCCAGTCGGCACCCGGTGGTCGGCTCCGCACTCTGTCGCGGTCCTCGGAGTCGGTCCGCTGCGGGACGCCCGCCGTGGGGCGCTGTCGCGCGGGGACCCGCGTGAAGAACAGGGCGCTTCGGCCGATCATAGGCCGGGACGACAACGCGCGGTGACCGCCGCGAGGGTGATTCGCCCACTTTGTGATCATGGGTGGCGGTACGTGCGGACGCCCCTGGTGCACATCACATGATGTGCGCCAGGGGCGCGTGCGCCGAAGCCGCGCCCCTGGGCGCCGGTTGCGCGCCGGGGCGGGGCGGGATCGGAGGCGGGGCGGGAGCGGAGGAAGACGCGCCGCGGCAGAGGCGGCCGGAGGGCGTCAGGCCAGCTTCGCCGTGAGGGTGATGGTGGTGCCGGTCAGGGCCTGGCTGACCGGGCAGTTGGCCTTGGCCTCCTCGGCGGCCTTGACGAAGCCCGCCTCGTCCAGACCGGGCACGTCGCCGGTGACGGTCAGGTGGATGCCGGTGATGCCCTCGCCCGGCTGGAAGGTGACGTCGGCCTGGGTGTCCAGCGTGGTGGGCGGGGTGCCGGCGCCGGCCAGGCCGTGCGAGAGGGCCATCGAGAAGCAGGCCGAATGGGCGGCCGCGATGAGCTCCTCCGGGCTGGTCTTGCCGTTGGCCTGCTCGGCACGGGCCGGCCAGGAGACCGGGTAGGTCCCGATTCCGGACGAGACGAGGGTCGTCTGGCCCTGCCCGTGGAGGAGGTCGCCCTCCCAGGCCGTACGGGCGGTGCGGGTGGTTGCCACGATCGGTACCTCCATTACTGGGGGACGGCTGAGCGGTCACTTCCGGTCATGCACGCACCAGAGTACGGGCAGCCCCGCCTGCGGCCCGGCGTGTCACGCTGCGTCGGACGGGCCCGGTGGCGCGGGCGTGCCGGGGGCGGGCCGGGCGTCCGGATGACTGTCCGGATCGTGGACGGATCCGTCCACGAGTGCGGGACCGCAGCGGGTGCCCTGTTAGATTTGCCCGGGCCCGAGCCCGGCCGGCGTACGGTCGGGCGCCCACCCAGACACCGGGAGCCGCCCCGATGACGGACCACTCCACGACCCCCGACGCCGGTCTGCCCGAGGGGATCGACGCCACCGTACGGGCCGAGCTGACCAGCCTGCGCGAGAGCATCGACAACATCGACGCCGCGGTGGTCCACATGCTGGCCGAGCGCTTCAAGGCGACCCAGCGGGTCGGCCGCCTCAAGGCCGAGCACAAGCTGCCGCCGGCCGACCCGGCGCGCGAGCGGGACCAGATCAAGCGGCTCCGGGAGCTGGCCGCCGGGGCGAAGCTGGACCCCGTCTTCGCTGAGAAGTTCCTGAACTTCATCATCGCCGAGGTCATCCGCCACCACGAGGCCATCGCCCGCGCCTGAAGGACCTGAAGGGGCCAGAAGGGCCCGAAAGTGCCTGGAGGGGGCGCCGCCGCGACCGACGGGGGGAGCGCGGCGGGGCGCGGCGGAGACCCCCGGTGATGTCGGCGGCGGCTAAATGCCCGATTTCGTCAGGCTCCACGGTTGGCGTAGCGTGCAGGTTTCCCCAGCCGGAGAGGTGGAGCAGCGACGATGGCGGTGAACCTGCCCGAAACGCCGAGCGGAGCTCCCGGCGATTCCGCCGTCCAGGACGGCCCGCACGCCCACCCGGCGCCCGGCGGTCGCGCCGAGGCCCGCCGACGGGCCCGCGGCACGCGCGGACGCCGACCCGCCCGCCCGGGCGGCAAGGCCCGTTCGGGCCGTCGGCCCCGGCCGTGGTGGATCGAGCTGCCGGTGATGGTCGTGGTCGGCCTGGTGGTCGCGCTGCTGATCAAGACGTGCCTGTTCCAGGTGTTCTCCATCCCGTCCGGCTCGATGGAGAACACCCTGCGGATCGGCGACCGGGTCGGCGTGAACAAGCTGGCGCCGCTGACCGGCTGGGAGCCGGAGCCGGGGCAGCCGGTGGTGTTCAAGGACCCGGGGGGCTGGCTGCCGCCGCAGCCCACCGACTCGAACCCGTTCACCAACGCCGCGAGCTCGGTGCTCGGCTTCGTCGGGCTGGTGCCGCCGAAGGACGACAACTACCTGGTCAAGCGGGTCATCGCGACCGGCGGCCAGACCGTGCAGTGCGAGGGCAGCACCCTGAGCGTCGACGGGCGCAAGGTGGACGAGCCGTACCTGCACCCGGGCGACGACTCCTGCGCGGGCCTGGACTTCGGTCCGGTGAAGGTGCCCGCGGGCTACGTCTGGGTCGAGGGCGACCACCGCAGCGACTCGGCGGACTCCCGCTACCACCAGCGCGGCCCCGGGGGCGGCGCCGTGCCGGTGGGCAACGTGGTCGGCCCGGTGTCGGCCGTCGTGTGGCCGCTCAATCACCTCGACTGGTTCGGCTGGACCGGCCGCTGACCCCGGGCTCGGCGGCCGCCACCAGCTCCCGGAAGCCGCTCCGGTCCACCGGATCCGGGCCGACGGCCGCCGCAGGCACCTACGATGCCGCTGCGGGCACGTACACCGCCGCGGGCACGTACACCGCCGCAGGCACCTACGACGCCGCCGCGGGCACCCCCGACGCGCCCGTGCGCGCCTCCGACGCGTCCGCGGGAGCATCCGACGGCGCCGCAGGAACCCCCGCCGCGTCCGCGGGAGCCCCCGCCGCGTCCGCGGGAACCCCCGCCGCGTCCGCGGGAACCTCCGAGCCCGGCCCACCGGCCCCCGGGTCCGACTTGCTCGCCTGCGCGGCGAAGGCACCGGTCAGCACCAGCAGGCCGCCCGCGATCTGCGGCAGCCCCAGGTGCTCGCCGAGCAGCACCCAGGCCAGCACGGTGGCGACGACCGCCTCCAGGTTGGCGACCACCCCGGCGACCGGCGGCGAGAGGTACCCGACGGCGACCACGCCGGTCAGGTAGGCGAGCACGGTCGCGATCAGGACCATCCACGCGGCCGGGACGATCGCGGGCAGGCTGTGCCCGTTCATGACCACGTCGCCGCCGAGCAGGCTCCAGTCGGCCTGCCAGGGCCGGGTGAAGGCGGTGAGCAGGACGGCGCCGATGAGCAGCCCGTACGCGCTGACGGCCAGCGGGTCGACCGGGCGCTCGCCCCGGCGGGCGGCGTCGGCGAGCAGGAAGTAGCCGACCTGGCAACAGGCCGCGCCGAGGGCGAACAGCACGCCCAGGGCGTCGAAGCTCAGGCCGTTCCAGACCTCGACCACGCAGGCCAGCCCGGCCACCGCGACGCCGGCGCCGATGGCCGCGCCCCGGCTGACCGGCTTGCGCTGGACGAACCTGACGTAGCCGATCAGCAGCGGCGGCCCGAGGTACTCGATGAGCAGGGCGACGCCGACCGGGATGCGGGATATCGCCGCGAAGTAGCAGGCCTGGACGCCCGCCACGGCGATCAGGCCGAAGCCGAGCAGCAGCCCGGGGCGGCGCAGTACGGCGTCCCGGTGCCGGTAGGCGATCGGGAGGAGGGCGACGGCGGCGCCGGTGACCCGCAGCCACACCACGTGCAGCGGGGAGAGTCCGGCCTCGATCAGCGGCTTGGCCGCAGTACCGGAGCCACCGAAGGCGATTGCGGAGACCAGCGCGAGGCTGAGGCCGAGGGTTCTGCCCGAAGGGAGGGTGGGCGAGACCGTTGATCTGTGCACCGACGCATTGTGACAGTCATACCGATGCCGATGTAAGGCGCCATTTCGTCATTTGGTACTGCACGCAACTGTGCGCAGCGGCGCAATGACCCCCCCCGGGACCGCACCCTCGATCAGCCCGGCCTCAGCCTCCGGACTGCGCCCGGGCGCCCGCACCCGTCAGCGAGTCCGTCCCGCCCGTGGGCTGGGTGGTCGGCTGCGTGGTCGGGTCCGTCGTCGGCTGGGCGGTCGGCGTCGGCTTCGGGGTGGGCCGCACGGTCGGCTTGGTCGTGGGCTGGTCGGTCGGCGGTCCGGTCGGAGGTGCCGTCGGCGCCGTGGTGGCGCCGCCGGTGCTGCCCGACGGGGTGTTCGGGCCGGCTCCCCACCCGTCGGTCGGCGCCGTGGTGGCGCCGCCGGTCGGACCGCCGGTGGGGGCGCCCGTCGAGGGGGTGCCGGTCGGCGTGCTCGGGCTGGTCGGCAGGTCGGCGGCGCCCGAGGAGTCGCCGTCGGCCGAGGTCGGGAAGTCGCTGACCGGCTGGCCCTTGAGCGCGGCCTTCATGTAGGCGGTCCAGATCTGCGCCGGGTACTGGCCGCCCGCAGCGCCGTCGATCCCGCCGACGCCGCTCAGGCTGACCTGGGCGCCGGTGCCCGGGTCCTGGCCGAACAGGGCGACGGAGGTGACCAGCTCGGGGGTGTAGCCGACGAACCAGACCGACTTCTGGTCGTCGGTGGTGCCGGTCTTGCCCGCCACCGGGCGGCCGAGCGCCTTCGCTCGCCAGCCGGTGCCGCCCGGGTCGCTCACCACGCCCTGGAGCATCGAGGTGACCCGGTCGGCGGTGTCCGCGCTGATCGCCTGGGTGGTCTTGTGCGCGGGCAGCGACACGGCCTCGCCCTCGCGGTCCACCGACTGCACCAGCCACGGGGTGATCTGCTTGCCGCCGTTGTCCAGCGTGGCGTACACGCCGGCCATGTCGAGCACGCTCGGGGTGGCCGCGCCCAGCGGGATGGAGGGCACCGGGTCGAGGCCCGGGGTGTTGCCGGGCAGGCCGAGGGCGATGCCGGTGTCCTTGACCTTCTGCAGTCCGGTGTCCTGCGCCAGCTGTGCGAACGCCGAGTTGACCGACCAGTCGGTGGCCTGCTGCAGGGTGATCTGGCCGTAGCTCTTGTCACCCTCGTTCGGCGGCGCGTACGGGGTGCCCTTGCCGCCGCGGACCTTCCGGCCGCTGGTGCCGTCGTAGATCGTCCGCGGGGTGACGGTGCGGCCGTCCTGGGTCTTGGCGTCGTTCTCGAGCGCGGCCGCCAGGGCGATCGCCTTGAAGGTCGAACCGGCCTGGTAGTCGCGCCGGGTCGCGTTGTCCACGTAGTGCTTCACGTAGTCGACGCCGCCGTACAGGGCGACGATCGCACCGGTCTTCGGGTCCACCGAGACGGCGCCGGCCTGGGCGGCCGCGTCCTTCTTCCGCTTGTCCGGGTTCAGGGTGTCGCGCAGCTGCGCCTGGACGGAGTCCTGCAGGGCCTGCTGGCGGCCCGGGTCGATGCTCAGCTTGATCGTGTAGCCGCCCTTGGCCAGCTCCGTCTCGCCGATCACCCCGGTCGAGGTCAGGTACTGGGTGGCGGCGTCCACCAGGTAGCCCGCCTGGCCGGACAGGCCCGGGTTGGGCTGCGGGTCCCGGACGTCCGGGAAGGTGGTCCTGGCCCGCTCCTCGGCGGAGAGCCAGCCCTCCTTGACCATGCCGTCGAGCACGTAGTTCCAGCGGTTGACGGCGTTCTGCTTGCCCGCCGCGGTCGCGGTGGCCACGTCGTAGGCGCTCGGCGCGTTCAGCAGGGTGGCCAGGTAGGCGCCCTGCGCGGGGTCGAGCGCCGAGGCGTCGACGCCGAAGTACGCCTGGGCGGCGGCCTGGATGCCGTAGGCGCCGCGGCCGTAGTAGGAGGTGTTGAGGTAGCCGGAGAGGACGTCGTCCTTGCTCTCGGTGGCGTCCACCTTGATGGCGATGAAGAGTTCCTTCACCTTGCGGGTGATCGACTGCTTCTGGTTCAGGTACGTGTTCTTCACGTACTGCTGGGTGATCGTGGAGCCGCCCTGGGTGCCCTCGCCCTTGGCGGTGTTGACGGCCGCCCGGAGCAGGCCCTGGACGTTGACCGCGCCCTCGTTGTAGAAGTTGCGGTCCTCGGCGGCCAGCGCGGCGTGCTGGGCGGCGGGGGAGACCTTGTCCAGGGTGACGTTCTGCCGGTTGGTCTGGCCGGTGCGGGTGATCACCGAACCGTCCGAGTAGAGCCAGGTGTTGCTCTGCGCGGTGGCGGCGGCGTGCGCGTCCGGGACCTTCACCAGTGCGATCCCCAGCGCGAACAGGCCGACCCCGAGCAGCAGCGCCGAGGTGAAGCCGAGCAGGGTCATCCGCCAGGTGGGTATCAGCCGGCGCCAGCCGGTGCGCTTCGGCCGGCGCGGCTTCCCGCCACGGGACCCGCCGGACCCGACGGACAGACCGGACCCGACGGACAGACCGGCCGGACCGGTCGCGTCGGCGGAGCGCTTGAACCGCTTGACCGGCCGGAGGCTGATCGACGGCGTGCGACGGCCGCTCTGGGCGTTTCTGGACAAAGCGCGGCCTTTCCTGCGGGCGCACCGGGCAGCCTGCACAGACGGGAATATCGGTGGGTTGGGGACCTTTGTCCCGGTTCCGGTTCTACTGCCCTGGACGAGCGGGACGGGCCTGATGGCTCCGCCGGATCGCCAATCGAGACCGACATCACACGCAAATCGGACTTCGAGGGCCAAAAAATCGGGGAGCCCCTCGCTGCTGCGAGAGGCTCCCCAGTGTCTGTGCGCCGCCAGGGACTCGAACCCCGGACCCGCTGATTAAGAGTCAGCTGCTCTAACCAACTGAGCTAGCGGCGCCTGCTGACCTGGAAAACAATACACGGTCCCGAGGGGTGCCTCGAACCGCCCCGGTCCGCCCCGGTCCCATCCCGGCCGCATACCCGCCCGATCCGTCCTCTTTCCTTCCGGTTGGGCCGGAGTTCGCCGCTGGTTAGGGTGGAACCGTGCCCAGCCCCCAGCCAGGACACCGCACCGTGCGGACGGCGGTCGCCGTCCTGCTGCTGCTCAGCGCCGTGGCGTACACCGCCTGGGTGCTGGAGGTCGTGCTGAGCACCGGTCTCGACCCGGTGCAGGCCTACATCAGCGAGCTCGCCGCCGAGGACCAGCCGCTGGGGGGCCTCCTCCGGGCCACCGACCTGGTCGCCGGGATCTGCCTGCTCGCCGCCGCGGGCACCGCCCTCGCGACCGGCCTCGCCGCCGGGCGGGCCGATGGCGGGGCAGGGGGCTCCCGCTGCTGCCGCCGGGTGGTCGTCGGCTGGTCCGCCCTGTCCCTGTTCGGTGCCGCCACCGTCGCCGACTCCCGGCTCCCGCTCAGCTGCACCCCCACCAGCGACGAGATGTGCGCCGCCCGGGAGACCGCCGGGCTCGTTCCCGCGACCCACGCCGCGCACGCCGTCACCAGCAGCCTCGCGATGGTCGGCGCGCTCACCGCGCTGGTCACGCTCACCGTCGCCGCCCGCCGTTACGGCTGGTGGCCGCCGGTGCGCGGGTTCGGGCCCTGGCAGCTGGGCGCCGAACTGCTCGCCACCGGCTGGAGCCTCGCCGCGATCGCCGCCTTCCAGGCCGGGCGCGGCACCTGGGCGCTCGGGGCCGGACAGCGGCTGCAGGTGCTGCTGGTCGCGCTCTGGCTGGCCGTCCTGGCCGTGAGCGTCGCCCGGTCCGCCCGGTCCGCCCGGTCCGCCCGGTCCGCGAGGCCCGCCCGGCCGGACGGGTCGACGGCGGCGGAGGACCCGGCACCGACCGGGCCGCTCCCCGGGCGGAGGCGGGCATGACCACCCCCGGTACCCCCGACGACCCCCGCGTCCCCGACGACCCCGGCACCCGGGCGCAGTTCCTGCGCATCGACGGCGTCCCGTTGCACGTGCGCACCGAGGGCAGCGGCCCGGTCTGCCTGCTCAGCGGAGGTCTCGGCAGCAGCTGGTTCGACTGGGACCTCGTCGTCCCCTTCCTCGCCCCCTACCGCACCGTGGTCCGCTTCGACCGGCCCGGTTACGGGCTGAGCGCCGCCGAGCCCGCCACCGGGCGGCCCGCCCCGACGGCGATCGGCGAGGCCGGGCGGATCCGGGCGGTGCTGGACGGCCTCGGGCTGCGCGAGCCCTGCACCGTCGTCGGCCACTCGCTGGCCGGCTTCCACGTCGAGGCCTTCGCCCGGCTGCACCCCGAGCGGACCGCCGGGCTGGTCCTGGTCGACAGCAGCGTGGAACCGGCGGCCCGCCCGTACCCGGCGCCCGGCGCGCGCGACCTGGCGGTCCGGGCGGCGGCCGGCGCCGCCACCGCCCTCGCGGTGCCGTACCTGCTGGGCCCGGCCGCCCGGCGGACGGCGGCCCGGCTGTCTACCGTCCGCCGCGAGGACCTCGCCCCGGCGCCGCTGGTCTGGCACTGCTACCGCACCGGCCGGGCCCTGCGCGCGCTGCTGCGGGAGAACGCCCGCTACCTCGACGTGGCGGCCGAGCTGGACGAGCTGCGGCGCACCAGGCCGCTGCCCGAGGAACTGCCGGTCACCGTGCTGGCCGCCGACGACGGCTGCCGGACCCGCCGCACCGAGACCTGGCTGGCCGAGCAGCGGGAGCTCGCGGCGCTGCTCGGCGCCGACTTCCGTACGACGGCCCCGGCCGGGCACCTGGTGATGTTCGACCGCCCGGACGCGGTGGCCTCGGCGGTGCTCGACACGAGCTGAGGCCCACCGCCCCGGAAACGCCTCAGGCCGCCCACCGGAGTGGACGGCCTGAGGCGTTGCCATGTGCGCCGCCAGGGACTCGAACCCCGGACCCGCTGATTAAGAGTCAGCTGCTCTAACCAACTGAGCTAGCGGCGCTTGCTGACGTCGAAGACATTACACGGCGCGGGCCCGTTCCACCGAATCGTGGGCGACTGATCACCCAGCGTGAACACTTGCGGGCGGCTCCGGGTGGTGGCAGGCCGCCTGGTGGTCCGTCCGCGCCGTGCCCGGGGCGTCGCCGGTCAGGGGCGGGCGCTCCTGTTCGCAGCGGGCCCGGTCCGCCGGGGCGGTGAGCCCGGCGTAGCGGGGGCAGCGGGTGCGGAACGGGCAGCCGGTGCGGCGTTCGGTGGGGGAGGGCGGGTCGCCGGCGAGCAGGATGCGGTCGCGGGCGCGCTCGGCGGCGGGGTCGGGGAGCGGGACGGCGGAGAGCAGGGCGCGGGTGTACGGGTGGCGGGGGCGGTCGAAGACCGCGGAGACCTCGCCCTGCTCGACCGTCCGGCCCAGGTACATCACGCTGACCCGGTCGGCGAGGTGCCGGATCACCGAGAGGTCGTGCGAGACGAACAGGTAGGAGAGCCCGAGCTCCGCCTTGAGCGCCTGCAGCAGGTTGAGCACCCCGGCCTGGATGGAGACGTCCAGCGCCGAGACCGGCTCGTCCAGCACCAGCAGCTTGGGGCGGACGGCGAGCGCCCGGGCGATCGAGACGCGCTGGCGCTGGCCGCCGGAGAACTGGTGCGGGTAGCGGACGGCGTGGTCCGGGTCGAGGCCGACCTGGCGCAGCAGCTCGGGCACCCGGCGGGCGATCTCCGCGCGGGGGGTGCGCTGGGCGAGCAGCGGTTCGGCGACGATGTCGCCGATCGGCATCCGGGGGTCGAGGCTGGCCATCGGGTCCTGGAAGACGATCTGCAGCTCGGCGCGGAGCCGATGGGCCTCGGCCCGGGTGAGCTTCGCGGTGTCGTGGCCGAGCAGTTCGATCCGGCCGGTCTCGGGGGCGCCGAGCCGCAGCAGTTCGAACAGCGTGGTGGACTTGCCGGAGCCGGACTCCCCGACCAAGCCGAGGGTCTCGCCCTCCCGCAGGTCCAGGTCGACGCCGTCGACGGCGTACACCTCGCCGACCTTGCGCTTGAACACCGCGCCCTTGAGCAGCGGAAACGTTTTGCCCAGGCCGCTCACCGCCAGCACCGGCGCCCGGTCGGAGCGGTCGGAGCGATCGGACGGCTCGGAGCGGGCGCCGCCACCATCGGCGGCCGCCGGCAGCTCCGGCACGGGGTAGACCTCGGCCGGCGCGGGCCGCCGCTCGGCGAGCTCCGCCGACCGTACGCAGGCCGACAGGTGCCCGTCGCTGCCCTCCAGCACGGGCTCCGCCGTCGAGCAGCGCTCCTCCGCCAGCGGGCAGCGCGCCGCGAACGGGCAGCCCGGCGGCAGCTCGGCCATCGGCGCCGGGGCGCCGGGGATCGGCACGAGCGGACCGCCGCGGCCGTCCAGCCGGGGCAGCGCGCCGATCAGCCCGAGCGAATACGGGTGGTGCGGGGCCGCGAACAGCTCGTCCACACCGGCCGTCTCGACCACCCGCCCGGCGTACATCACCGCGACCCGGTCGGCCGTGCCGGCGATCACCCCGAGGTCGTGGCTGACCAGCACCAGCGCGGCGCCGGTCTCCCGACGGGCGGTGCGCAGCACGTCCAGCACCTGGGCCTGGATGGTGACGTCGAGCGCGGTGGTGGGCTCGTCGGCGAGCAGGATGTCGGGCTCGTTGGCGACGGCCATGGCGATCATCGCGCGCTGGCGCATGCCGCCGGAGAACTCGTGCGGGAAGCTGTCCAGCGCCCGGTCGGGCGCCGGGATGCCGACCAGGTCGAGGAGTTCGGCGGCCCGGCGGCGCGCGGTGGCCTTGTCCACCCGCTGGTGGATGCGGACCGCCTCGGCGATCTGGTCGCCGATCCGGTAGACCGGGGTGAAGGCGGACAGCGGGTCCTGGAAGACCATGGCGACCCGGCGGCCGCGGATCGCCGCGAGCTCCTTGCCCGGCAGCCCGACCAGCTCCCGTCCGTCCAGTCGCACCGATCCGCTGACCCGCGCCGTCCCGGGCAGCAGCCCGAGCACGGACAGTGCGGTGACGGACTTCCCGGAGCCGGACTCGCCGACGATGCCGAGGGTCTCGCCGCGCCGCAGGCTGAGGTCCACCCCGCGGACGGCGGGGACCGGGCCGTGCGGCCCGGCGAAGTCCACCCGCAGGTCCCGGACGGCGAGCAGCGGGGTGTCGAGGGCGGTGGTTCCGGCGGTGGCGGTGGTGGTCACGGGCGCTTCCTACGGGGGCGGCGGGGGCGACGGCGGGGCGCGGCCCCGGAGGTGGGGTCGAGGGCGTCGCGCAGCCCGTCCCCGATCAGGTTGACGGCGAGGACGAAGACGACCAGCAGCCCGGCGGCGAAGTAGAACAGCCAGGGGAACACCGGGGCCTCGCTGGTTCCGGCGGCGAGCAGGGTGCCGAGCGAGACGTCCGGCGCCTTGACCCCGAAGCCGAAGTAGGAGAGCGCGGTCTCGCTCATCACGGCGCCGCCGACCGCGATGGTGGCGTCGATGATGAGGAAGGAGGCGACGTTCGGCAGGATGTGCCGGCTGATGATCCGCAGCGGGTGCACCCCCATGAACCGCGCGGCGCGGACGAATTCGCGCTCGCGCAGGGAGATGGTCATCGAGCGGACCACCCGGGCGGTGATCATCCAGTTGAACAGGGCGAGCAGCAGGACGAAGGCGATCCAGCCGGCGCTCTTCAGCCGGGACGAGACGATGGTGATGATCAGGAAGCTGGGGAAGACCAGCAGCAGGTCCACCAGGAACATCAGCGCCCGGTCCGCCCACCCGCCGAAGTAGCCCGCGCAGGCGCCGACCAGGGAGGCCAGCACGGTGGAGAACAGCGCCACCAGCAGGCCGATGACCAGCGACTTCTGCAGCCCGCGGACGGTCTGCGCGAACACGTCCTGGCCGACCCCGTTGGTGCCGAACCAGTGCTCGGCGGAGGGGGGTTGGTGCAGTGCGGAGAAGTCCGGGGCGGCGTAGTCCCAGGGCGTGAGGTACGGGCCGCCGAAGGCGAGCGCGAACAGCAGCAGGACGATGACGGCCCCGGTGACGGCGCCGCGGGCGGCGAGCAGCCGGGTGAGGACGAGCCGTCCCCGCCCGGCGGCCCGGGGCACGGTGGCCGCGACGGGGGGCTCGGCGGCGGACTCGGCGACGGTGGTGGTCATCTCGGGTCTCCTCCGGTCAGGACCGCACGCGCGGGTCGAGGGCGGCGTGCAGGGTGTCGGCGAGGAAGCCGGAGGCGAGGACGACGACGGCGGTGAAGAGGTTGACCGCCACCACGGAGTTGACGTCCTGTTCGTTGATCGACTGGATCAGCCACTCGCCCATGCCGTGCCAGCCGAAGATCGTCTCGGTGAAGATCGCGCCGGTGAAGATGCCCAGGAAGCTGTAGGCGAACATGGTCGACATCGGGATCACGGCGGTGCGCAGTCCGTGCCGGAGCAGCGCCTGCCGGCGGGTGAGCCCCTTGGCCTCCGCGGTGCGCAGGTAGTCGGAGCCGAGCACGTCGAGCATGGTGCCGCGCTGGTAGCGGCTGTAGGTGGCGAGGCCGCCGAGGGCGAGCGAGATGGTGGGCAGCAGCAGGTGCAGCGCCCAGTCGGCGAGATGGGTGCCGAGGCCGCCGGTGAGCCCGGGGGTCTCGTAGCCGGTGAACGGGACGACGTCGTGGCCGGCCGCGTCCTTCGCGGCGATCGCGCCGTTCTTGAGGAACAGCGCGACCAGGAAGACCGGGGTGGAGAGCAGCACGAAGGACAGCACGGTGAGCAGCCGGTCGGAGATCCGGTACTGGCGCACGGCGCTCCAGGCCCCGGCGGCGACGCCGAGGACCATGCCGAGCAGGCTGCCGATCAGCAGCAGTCGCAGCGAGACCCAGACCCGGCGGCCGAAGTCGTCGTTGACCGGGGTGTCGTGGATGGTCCGGCCGAGATCGCCGTGGAGCAGCCCGCCGGCCCAGTGGCCGAAGCGCTCGACGACCGGGGTGTGGTCGTTCAGGTTGAGCGCGGTGAGCTGGCGTTCGACCGATTCGACGGCCGGGCGGGGGACCTTGGCGTCGAAGTAGGTGCGCGGCTGCAGGGCGGTCGCGGATATCGCGTACGCCAGGAACACGGCGGCGATCAGCAGGACCGCGTAGTAGCTCAGTCGCTTCGCCAGGTAACGGAGCATCAACGGCCGCCCGGGGTGGCGGGGGCGGGGCCGACGCGTCTGGTGGGCATCGGGTGGCGGCTTTCGGTCGGGGCCCGGTCGGGGCGGGTGGGGGCAGGGAAGTCAGGGGAGTTGGGGAAGGAGCAGGTCAGAGTGTTGCACCGGCGCGCGGCGGCTGTGTTGCAACGGCATTGCCGCGCGTGACTTTTGGATCAGGTGTTCGCTCCTCCCCCTGGTGGCGGCCCGGATCCGCTGTTACGTTCTGCTCGCCCGGCGCCGAATTGGCTGCCCACGTTCAAGCCCCGCCACACCTCGCGCGGCACAACTCGTGCGGCACGACGCACACGACACGACCCGCACAGGCATCACCCGCACGGCATCACCCGCACGGCACGACGCGCACGGCACGACTCCCGCACGGCGCGACACCCGCACCGAAGACCTCACCAGGGGGACCCTCATGGACGCTTCCACCACGGCCCGTCACCTCGGCCGGGCGACCGCCCTCGCCGTCGCCGTCGCGCTGGCGGCCACCGCGTGCACCTCGGGCGGGGGAGGTTCGGCCGACAGCGCGGCCAAGAGCGAGGCGCCGAGACAGGGCGCCAACGACCTCAACCCCAAGCCGCTGGACCAGGTCAAGGACGGCGGGGAGGTGCGCTTCCCGCTGTACCAGTGGATCACCCAGTGGAACCCGTTGCAGGTGGACGGCTACTACGGCTCCGCGGTCTCGATCATGCGCAACCTGGAGCCCTCGCTCTTCAACACGGACGCCGCCGGCACCTTCGTGCCCAACCCCGACTACCTGGTGGAGGCCAAGGTCACCTCGACCTCGCCGCAGGTGGTCACCTACAAGCTCAACCCCAAGGCCAAGTGGTCGGACGGCAAGCCGCTCGGCTACCTGGACTTCAAGGCCGACTGGCAGACCGCGGGCGGCAAGGACCCGGCGTACAACGTCTCCGACCCGTCCGGCTACGAGCAGATCTCCGCGGTCGAGCAGGGTGCCGACCCGACCGAGGTGAAGGTCACCTTCGCCGAGCCGTACGCCGACTGGCAGAACCTGTTCCGCCCGCTGATCCCGGCGGCCGGCATCTCCACCCCGGACGACTTCAACAAGGGCTGGGTGGAGAAGATCCCGATCACCGCGGGCGCGTTCAAGGTCGGCACGGCGGACAAGACCGCGCAGACCCTGACCCTCGTCCCGGACCCGGCCTGGTGGGGCACCAAGCCCAAGGCCGACAAGATCACCTTCCGGGTGATGTCCCAGTCGGCGACGACCCAGGCGTACCTCAACAACGAGATCGACTACGCCGCGGCCGGCACCGCCACCGCCTACGGGCAGCTCAAGAACGCCAAGGACACCACGATCCGCAGCGCCAGCCCCTGGGACGAGGTGCACATCTCCTTCGGCGGCACCGGCGCGCTGGCGGACCAGCGGGTCCGCCAGGCGCTCGGCAAGGCACTGGACCGCTCCGCGCTGATCAAGATCGCCAACAACGGGGTGCCGGTTGAGTTCAAGCCGCTCGGCAACCACATCTTCATGCCCAACCAGACCGGCTACCAGGACACCTCTGGCGAATGGGCCAAATACGACCTGGCCACCGCCAAGAAGCTGCTGGACGAGGCGGGTTGGAAGGAGGCCGGCAGCGGTCAGCCGCGCACGAAGGACGGCGGGGCGCTGGAGCTGCACTGGGTGGTCAACGAGTCCACCCCGCAGGCCCAGATCGACCTGGCCACCGCGGCGGTGGCGATGTGGCAGGCGGCCGGCGTCAAGGTCAGCCTGGACAAGGTGCCCGCGAACGACTTCTTCACCAAGTACGTGAACCCGGGCAAGTTCGAGATCGCGAGCTGGCGCAACACCGACTCCTTCCCGCTGTCCAAGAGCCTGACCAACTTCCGGCTGCCGGTGGGCGACAACAGCTTCAGCAACCCCTCCCGCCTGGGCAGCCAGGAGATCGACGACCTGCTGAAGAAGGCGGCCGGGACGGTCGACCCGGCGGAGGCCGCGAAGCTCTACAACCAGGCGGACGCGAAGATCTGGGAGCTCGGCCACACCGTCGAGCTCTACCAGCGGCCTGAGGTGGTGGCGACCCGCAAGGGCCTGGCCAACTACGGGGCCTTCGGCCTCGCGGGCGAGGACTACAGCAAGGTCGGCTGGGAGAAGTAGCGGCCGCGACGAGCCGGGCCGCACGGCAGGCGCTGGCGAGCAGCGCGGTGATCACGAGACCGGTGGTGCGCACAGGGGAAGGTCGGCTCCGCCGCCCCCGCTGTCCCGCCACCCGCCTTGACCTTCCGCGTTGCCCGCAGGCCGCCCGTGTCATGGGGCCCCGCAGGGCCCGCGCTCTTCCGACCGGGGATGAATCTAGCGGCGCCCCGGCCCCGCGCGGCGCAGCGCGCGGGGCGCGTCCGGAAACCCGCAGTGCTGTCACCCGGTTCGCGCACCGAAGCGTCAACTGGGGCTGACGGCAAGGAAAAAAGGGACATAAGGGGTCATCGAACCGGGAGCGCCACGTGTTCCGCCCGGAGCCCCCGGAGGGCGGGCGGTCCCGACCGCCCCGGGCCGAAGGGCTCAATCCCCGGCGCACGCGCCGCGCCGGTGCGTGCGCCGGGCCCGGGGCGCTGCCAGGATGCGCGGGACGACCCAGCCCTCCCGACTCCGGAGCAGCCCCGATGGCCAGTGATCCCGCGGCCGCGGCACCCCGCGGGCACCACGTCGACCCGCCGCCGGTGCGCCGGATGGTCCCGCGCGACCGCGACGAGCCGCACCGGGTCGCCACCCCGCTGGAACTCTTCTTCGACCTCTGCTTCGTGGTCGCCGTCGGCCAGGCCGGGCGCGAACTCGCCCACTCCCTCGTGGCCGGTCACTACGGAGACGGGCTGCGCGGCTACGTGCTGGCCTTCTTCGCGATCTGGTGGGCCTGGATGAACTTCACCTGGTTCGCCTCCGCGTACGACTGCGACGACGTGCCGTACCGGGTCACCACGCTGGTGCAGATCGCCGGCGTGCTGATCCTCGCCGCCGGGGTGCCCCGGCTGTTCGCCACCCAGGACCTGGCGCTGGCGATCACCGGGTACGTGGTGATGCGCCTGGCGATGGTGACCCAGTGGCTGCGCGCGGCGGCCGGGGAGCAGGGCGAGGCGCGCAAGGTCGCGCTGCGGTACGCGGCGGGGATCACGCTCTGTCAGGTCGGCTGGGTGGCGCTGCTGTTCCTGCCGCACGGCGCCCGCCCGTACCTCGTCCCGATCGGGGTGCTGTGCGAGCTGGCGGTGCCGGTGATCGCGGAGCTGCGGATGCAGACCTCCTGGCACCCGCACCACATCTCCGAGCGGTACGGGCTGTTCACCCTGATCGTGCTCGGCGAGACCGTGGCGGCGGCGACGGTCGCGGTGCAGTCGGCGGTGGACGAGCACGAGGAGCTGGGCCGACTGGTGCCGGTGGCGATCGGCGGCCTGCTGATCTGCTTCTCCGCCTGGTGGATCTACTTCGCCCGACCGGTCCACGAGCACCTGCGCTCCAACCGGCAGGCCTTCGCCTGGGGTTACGGGCACTACGTGGTGTTCGCCTCGGCGGCGGCGATCGGCGCCGGGCTGGAGGTGGCGGTGGAGTCGGCGGTGCACAAGGTGGAGATCTCCGAGACCGCCGCCACCGCGACCGTCACCGTGCCGACCGCGGTCTACCTGGTCACGGTCTGGTTCCTGCACTCCCGGCACACCAAGCGCGGTGCGGTCGCCCAGTCGGTGGCGCCGGTCGGGGCCGCGCTGGTGCTGGCCTGCACCGCGTTCGGCGCCTCCGGGGTACTGGCGGCGGGCCTGGTCTGCGCGCTGATGGTGGCGGTGGGCGTGCTGATCCACAGCCGGGAGACCGGGGGCCGCGGAGCGGCTGAGGCGTCCTAGCCGCGCCCCGGCCGCACCGGTTCAGCCCTGCCCCGGCCGCACCGGTTCAGCCCTGCCCCGGCGGCACCGGTTCAGCCCTGCCTCGGCGGCACCGGTTCAGCCGCGCCCCAGCAGCACCGGTTCGTGCCGCGCCAGCCAGGCCAGGTAGGGCGGGTTGACCCGGGCCAGGTCCAGGTAGGCGGCGCGCAGTTCGCCGTACAGCGCGTCCAGGGCGGGTGGGCTGAGCGCGCGCGGGCGCCAGGTGAACAGCAGCCGGACGGCCAGCGGGTCCCCGTCCACCGGGCGGACGACCGTGCCGGGCCCGGGCGGGGAGGTCGGCTGGCAGGGGCGGACGGCCTCGCCGGAGGCGACCAGCTCGGCGGCGGTGGCGTTGTCCCGCACCTGCAGCACCCGGGGGTTGAGCCCGGCCTCGCTGAACACCCGGCGCATCGCCGCGTACTCGTGGTCGGCGGTCGGGTCGACCATCCAGGTGTCCTCGGCGAGGTCGGCGAGGTGGACGACCGGGCGGGCGGCGGCCGGGTGCCCGGCGGCGAGCTCGACGTACTGCGGCTCGCGGGCCATCAGCACCCGCTGCTCGGCGTCCGGCGGCACCCGCAGCGGGAAGCCCTCGCTCTCGTGCACGAAGGCCACGTCCAGCTGGCCGGCGGCGACCATGCGCAGCAGTGCGCTGGCCGAGACGTCGACGTGGATGGTGGTGTCGGTGTCCGGCAGCCGCTCGTGCACCCGGCGCAGCCAGGCCGCGACCGCCCGGCTGCCGACACTGCCGATGCGCAGCCGCCGCTGCCGGCCGGGCCCGGTCGCTTCGCGGGCCTCCTGGCGGGCGGCGGCGACCAGCGCGGCCATCTCGGTGATCACCGGCCGGGCCCGGGAGAGCACCGAGTGGCCGAGCGGGGTGGGCCGGCTGCCGGTCTGCTCACGGGTGAACAGGGTGCCGCCGATGGCCCGTTCGATGCGGTGCAGCTGGGTGGTGAGGGAGGGCTGGGTCATGCCGAGCTGGAGCGCGGCCTTGCGGAGGCTGCCGCTGTCGGCAATCGCGCACAGCACCCGCAGGTGTCTCACGTCGAGCTCCACGTCGGGAGCATAGACGCCATCGCGTCATCTCGCCAAGGACATGACACTCGGTCAAGTGTGCGGCGGCGGAACGGGCGATGGACCGTGCGACGGATCCCCACCGGTATGCGGCGGTGCTATCGCCGGTTGACATCATCCGCGACGGACCCGGGCGGGTCGAAGCTCGGGGGCAGCAACCCGCCCCGGCCACCGGTCGGGGCGGCCCCCACCGTGCGCCGCCGCCGTGCCCGGCCCCCACCGGCTCCGGCGAGGTCGGCGCACCGCGAATTCGGAGCCCCCACATGAAGCGATCCGTGCTGTCCGCCGGCCTGGGCCTCGCCCTCGCCGCCGGCCTCGCGACCCTGCCCGCCACCGCCGTCGCCGCTCCGGCCGCTCCTGCCGTGCCCGTTGCCGCGACGGCCGTGCAGGGCTACACCCCGGCGACGTACGCCGGTCCGGCGGCGCAGGCCACGGAGGCCGCGAACAACCGGGCCTTCTTCGAGGCCGTGGTGGCCTCGGTCAAGGCCAAGCGGGCCGCCAACCCGTGGCTGCGGACCGTCACCGTCACCTACGACACCGCCAACGCGCCCTCCTTCACCGGCCAGATCGCCACCGCCGCGCAGATCTGGAACAGCTCGGTGCGTAACGTGCGGCTCCAGGAGACCGGCGGCAACGGCGACTTCTCGTACTACGAGGGCAGTGACAGCCAGGGTTCCTACGCCAGCACCGACGGGCACGGCCACGGCTACGTGTTCCTCGACTACCAGCAGAACCAGGAGTACGACTCGGTGCGCGTCACCACCCACGAGACCGGGCACGTGCTCGGCCTGCCCGACGACTACTCCGGCCCGTGCAGCGAGCTGATGTCGGGCGGCGGCCCCGGCCCCTCCTGCACCAACCCGTACCCCGACGCCAACGAGCGCAGCCAGGTCGACTACCTCTGGGCGAACGGTCTTGCGGCAGTGAACCCGGCAGCCCGGTAGGCGTGTTCGGGTGGGGCGGGCCGCCCGGCCGGAATCGGGCGGCCCGCCGCTCCGGGTACTTCCCCGCCTCGGAGCCTAGCCGCCCCCGGAACGGAATGCCAGGGGCACGATCGAGTCAAGAACAGGGAAAGACGGCTCAATTCCGCGGGGACGCAGGGGTATTGCACGGAGCTATCGCGGATTGACATCATCCGCGAGCCCGCCGGGCTGCCCGAAGCTCTGGGGACATCACCCGTTGACCAGGTGTCCCCCCAAGCCGGCCCCAACCGGCCACGGCACCACAGGAATCGGAGACCCCCACATGAAGCGATCCGTGCTGTCCGCCACCCTCGGCCTCGCCCTCGCGGCCGGCCTCGCCGTGCTGCCCACCACCACCGCCGCGGCTGCCCCGGCGGCCCCGGCCGCGCAGGGCTACACCGCCTCGACCTACGCCGGTTCCGCCGCCGAGACCGCGGACAACCAGGCCTTCTTCCAGGCCGTGATGGCCTCCGCGAAGGCCAAGCAGGCGGCGAACCCGGGCCTGGCGACCGTCGTGGTCACCTACGACGCCAGCTCGGCACCGACCTTCCGCACCCAGATATCCCAGGCCGCGCAGATATGGAACAGCTCGGTCACCAACGTCCAGCTGCGGTCCGGCTCGGCCGCCGACTTCCGCTACTACGAGGGCAACGACAGCCGCGGCTCGTACGCCAGCACCGACGGCCACGGGCGCGGCTACATCTTCCTCGACTACCAGCAGAACCGGCAGTACAACTCGGTCCGGGTGACGGCCCACGAGACCGGGCACGTGCTCGGCCTGCCGGACCACTACTCCGGCCCGTGCAGCGAGCTGATGTCGGGCGGTGGCCCCGGCACCTCCTGCACCAACCCCTACCCGAACGGCACCGAGCGCAGCCGCGTCAACTCCCTCTGGGCGCGCGGCTGACGTCACCGAGCACCCCCGGACCGGCCGTACACCGCTGCGGCCGGTCCGGGGTGTCGTCGGTTCGGGTGTCGACGGTGCGAGCGCTGTCGGCACGGGCGTCGTCGGTGCCGCGTGCGAGCATGCGGTCGAGACCCGTCCGCCCCGACCGCGAGGTGCCACCGCCATGTCCCGTTCCGCTCCCGACAAGCTCGCCGACCTCCCGTACGCCGAGCTGCTGAGCCCGCACACCGGACGGCTGCGCAGCGACGAGCGCTACGACACCGTGCACTTCGACGGTGGCGAGCACACCGACGAGTCCGCGACCGGGGCGACCTTCCTGGAGTGCGCCTTCACCGGGGTCGCGCTGAGCGGGCTCAAGCTGCGCCAGGCCCGGTTCAACGAGGTCTGGGTGCAGGCCGGCCGCTGGGTGGCCTGCGACCTCAGCGACACCGAGTGGCAGGACAGCGCCTTCGTCGGCGGTGTGCTGGCCGGGGTCGCAGGGTACGGCTCGGCGCTGCGCCGGGTGGTGTTCCGCGGCTGCAAGCTGGAGGCGGTCAACCTGCGGGCGGCCGTGCTGCGGGACGTCGTCTTCGAGGACTGCCTGCTGCGCGACGTGGACTTCGGCGAGGCGAAGCTGACCGGGGTGTCCTTCCCCGGTTCGACGCTGGAGGAGGTCCGGCTGCGCGGCGCCACGCTGAGCAAGACGGATCTTCGCGGAGCCGTCCGGCTCGGGCTGACCGACGGCCACCAGGGTCTGCGTGGGGCGGTCATCAGCTCGACCCAACTGCTGGAGCTGGCACCCCAGTTCGCCCAGGCGCTGGGGATCGAGGTCAAGGACCGCTGACGCCGGGGGAGAGCCAGGCGTGCTTCCCGGCGCTACGGACGTCCGGTTCGGCCAGCACGTCGCGCTGGTCCTGGGCGCGGATCGCCGGTGCGGCGCCGAGCCGGACGAAGGTGGCCTGGTAGTCCGACCGCTCCCCGGCGGAGCCGAGCAGCAGGGAGATCCGGACGAGTTCGTACCCGTCGTTCACCCAGTAGTCGGCGGTCTCGGGGGTGTCCGGTGGCACCGCTGTCGCAGGCAGCGCGGCGGCGACGGTGTGCGGGGCGAACCCGTTCGGCTGCGGGTAGCGGCCCGTGGTGCGGTAGTGCGCGACGGTCGTTCCGCCCAGGTTCTCGGTGCCGGCCTTGGTGAGCGTCGGCTCGTCGGCGGCCCGGCGCAGTTCCGTCACCGGGTCGGCGATCCGCGCCATGACGTCGAAGGTCGGGCTGGGCAGCAGCGGTGACTCGGCCAGGCGGATCAGTCTCTCGTGGCGCTTGCCGTCGTGGTCGGCCTTGACCTGCCCGAAGTAGGCGACGTCGTCGACCACGCGGAGCAGGGAGCCCATGCTGCCGTAGAACTCGAGGGCCGGTCGGGCGCCCCAGTGGGCGTACCCGGCGCCGCCGATGTCCGAGGCGTCCGGTTCGGTGGGGTCGGCGAGCCGGATCACGCCGTTCCCGGCGTGCCGCATGGCGTCCGCCGCGGCGCGGAGCTCGGCCGAGGGCCCGTCGGCCTGACGCGTGGGCGAGGTGACCGCCCCGGTGGCACAGCCGCTCAGCGTGATGGCCAGCAGCGCGGCCGCGGGCAGGGCAAAGCGCGCCAACTGCATGGATTTCCCCCCAGGTTCGCACGGCGGGCATCAGCATGGCAGAGAAGTTGAACGCGTTCAACATTGTCGATGGCGTGCCCGTGCCGGGCCCCCGCGTTCAGCCGGGCGTCGCTCGGTGACGCCCGGACGAACGGTGGTGACCCCTCGGCGAACAGTCCGCCAAACCTGGTGCACGCATCTGGTGGACCGCTCCGTTCGGGGTGGAAACTGCTCCGCGATCGAGTGAGCCCCGACTTGTGTACACAACATTGCCACCGAAGGGACGGGCCGGGCTGATGGCCGAGCTGAGTCGTAGGAAGTTCGTCACGCTGTCCGGAGCCGCCGCGGCCGGCCTCGCCGTGGCCGGCACCGGTACGGCGGGCGCCGCCCCGAGCGCGGTCTCCGGCACGGCGCTCAGCGCCACCGGCACCATCAACGACGTGCAGCACGTGGTGATCCTGATGCAGGAGAACCGCAGCTTCGACCACTACTTCGGCATGCTGCGCGGCGTGCGCGGCTTCGCCGACCGCAGCGCCATCCAGATCGCCGGCGGCTACAGCGTCTTCAACCAGCCCAACGGCCTGTTCAACCGTCAGTACCCGTGGCAGTTCAGCCTCACCAAGCCGGCCGGCGGCGCCGACCCCGAGCGCCTCGCCCAGTGCAACGGGGACCTCTCCCACGGTTGGGGTGATCAGCACAGCGCGTGGAACAGCGGCAAGATGGACAACTGGGTCTCCGCCAAGGGCAACGTCCGCACGCTCGGCTTCCTCACCCGCCAGGACATCCCGTTCCACTACGCGCTCGCCGAGAACTGGACCATCTGCGACGCCTACCACTGCTCGGTGCTCAGCGCGACCGGCCCCAACCGTACCTACCACTGGTCCGGCCAGATCGACCCCTCCGGCGCCGCGGGCGGCCCGGCCTACGACGGCGGCGACGAGAAGGGCTTGCGCTGGCAGACCTACGCCGAGGCGCTGGAAGGCGCCGGGGTGAGCTGGAAGGTCTACCAGAACGCCGCCGACAACTACGGCGACAACGCCCTGGCCTACTTCAACCAGTTCTCGAGCGCCCCGGCCGACAGCCCGCTCGCCGTCAAGGGCATGGGCTCGGTGCCCAAGGTCACCGGCAGGACCCCGGACGACATCGTCGCCGCGATCAAGGCCGACGTGCTCAACGGCACCCTCCCGCAGGTGAGTTGGATCGTCCCCGACCAGGGCTCCTCCGAGCACCCGTACGCCACCCCGGCCGACGGCGCGCACTTCGTCCACAATGTGATCGACGCGCTCAACGCGGACCCGAACGTCTTCAACTCCTCCGTCCTGTTCGTCAACTACGACGAGAACGACGGCTTCTTCGACCACGTCCCGCCGCCGGTCGCCCCGGCCGGCACCCCCGGCGAGTTCTACAACGGCACCAACATCGGCCTCGGCTTCCGCGTCCCGATGATCGCGATCTCGCCCTGGACCCGCGGCGGCTGGGTCAACTCGGAGACCTTCGACCACACCTCGGTGCTGCGCTTCCTGGAGGCCTGGACGGCCGCCCTCGGCAAGCCCGCGCAGTGCGTCAACATCAGCGACTGGCGTCGCCGCGTCTGCGGCGACCTGACCAGCGTGTTCGACTTCGCCAACCCGGTGTACGGCCTGCCCGCCCTGCCCGACACCTCCCAGACCATCGGCCTGTCCGCCTGCGGCCCGCTGCCCAACCCGGCCCCGGTCAACAACCAGCTCCCGGTGCAGGAGTCCGGCACCCGCCCCGCGCGGGCCCTGCCGTACCAGCCCAACGCCAACCTGGACCACCTCGAGTTCGGCTCCGCCGGGGTGATGAAGGTCTGGATCAGGATGGACAACGCGGGCACCGCCACCAAGTCCGCCCACTTCGCGGCGTACGCCAACGCCTACCGCAGCGGCGGCCCCTGGCAGTACACGGTGGACCCGGGCGGCAACACCAGCGACTTCTTCAACTGCGGCACCGGCTTCGGCGGCGGTCCGTACGACCTCTCGGTGGTCGGCCCCAACCGCTTCCTGCGCCGCTTCAAGGGCGACGCCACGAAGGCGGGCAAGAACGCGGCCGTCACCGCCTCGTACGCGGTCGAGCCGGGCACCGGCAAGCTCGCGGTGTACTTCACGTTGGCCAACTCCGGCAGCACGCCGATGACTTTCACCATCGCCTCCAACAACTACCGCACGGACGGCCCCTGGACGTACCGGGTCCCGGCCGGCGGCAGCGTCAGCGACTACTTCAACGCGGTGGCCTACACCAACGGCTGGTACGACTTCACCGTGACGGTGGACGCGGACGCCGGCTGGTCCCAGCGCTTCACCGGCCACCTGGAGACGGGTGCCCCGAGCGTCACCGGCTGATCGCCGATCCCGCAGAGCGGTACCGCAGGCCCCACCACCCGCCGCGGGTGGTGGGGCCTGCGGCAGCTCACCCGTACGGCCCCCGGGGGAACCACGGGTCGTGGACCTCGCAGGGCCCGTACGGCGTCAGCAGGGTGAGGGTGTGCTGTCCGGCCGCGTACTCGGCGAGCTGTACCGAGCCGTGCCGGGTCTCCAGCTCGGCCTGCACCGGCACCGGCAGTTTGCCGAGCGCCCGCCGCAACTGCAGGGCGTCGCGGCGGCTGACCGGCTGCGGGGAGCGCAGCACCAGCCGCAGCGGACTCAGCGCTCCGGTGACGGGCACCCCGCTGCCGAGTTCGTAGCCGACCGCGCCGATCGGGCCCCAGGGCATCCGGTGGTCCTCGACCAGGCGGCCGACCTCCGGCAGCAGGGCCAGCGAGGGGATCCCGGTGAGCCGCTCGGGGGCGAGCCGCGCGCGACGTTCGGGCAGCTGCTCGGGGCGCAGGGTCCG
Organism: Kitasatospora sp. NPDC023120; assembly: GCF_055560835.1. Lineage (NCBI taxonomy): Bacteria > Bacillati > Actinomycetota > Actinomycetes > Kitasatosporales > Streptomycetaceae > Kitasatospora > Kitasatospora sp. NPDC023120. The sequence continues at coordinate 192,586 of NZ_JBVHHY010000013.1, forward strand.
GGCGACCGCCGCCCAGGGGGCGAGCGCGTCCAGCCGCTGTCCGGGGCGCGGGCCGCGTACGGTCACCGGGAACCAGAGTTCGGGTGCCGCCTCCGGGTCCCGGGTGCAGCGCTGCGGGTGCGGCAGGTCCACCGGGTTGCCGACCACGGCGGGTGCCCGGCCGACCGTCACCCAGGGGTGCGCCCGCAGCACCGCGCGTGCCCAGTCCGGCAGCTCGCCGCCGGCGAGGGGCCGCAGCGAGCCGGGGCACTGCATCAGCAGCAGGTCGTGCGCTCCGGGCAGCCGCCCGTCCAGTGCGGCCAGCGGGCCGACCCGTCGGCGCGGCCCGTCGTGCAGTTCCTCGGTCGAGTTCCTCACACCGCCACCCTGCGCCTGCCGCGGGCCCCCGGCTACGGCCCTTGGGCGTGTTCGGCAGGGACCAAAGGCTCAACGTGCGTCCGCGGACCCCCGGTGTGAGAGTGGGGGCAGCCCGGAATTCCGGCATTCCCTCCGGAGGAGGAGTCATGGGCATCTTCGACAGGTTGTTCCACCGGCCGCCGCAGCACGAGGCCACCGGCGAGGGCGCCGCCCAGCGGGCCGCGCTCGCCCACGACGAGGCCGCCGACGCGTTCGGCAACGAGGTCGAGCGCAAGCGGGAGACCGAGGAGCGGCTCGCGCAGGAGGACGCCGACCGGCGCGCCGCCGAGAACATGACCGCCGAGGGCGACCCCTGGGACTGAACCCCCAGGGCATCACCCACGGCATCACCCGGGGGGCATCACCGGGACATCGGCCCGGGGCGTCACCGCGCCCGCGGCGGCAGCGGCGGGCGCCGCAGGTCCGGCCGGGGAGTGTCGGAGGGCGGGGGCGCCGCGGCGGGCGCGTCCTCCAGCAGCTCCAGCGCGAGCTGAACGGCGACGACCAGTTCGGGGTGGCGCCCCCGGGCCCAGTCCCGCGGGGAGCGCAGCACGTGCACGTCCGGCTCGACGCCCCGGTTCTCCACCGACCAGCCGAGCCCACCGCCGAACCAGGAGGCGTTCTTCGGCACCGAGATCTGGGTGCCGTCTCCGAGGGTGTGCCGCCCGGACATCCCGACCACTCCGCCCCAGGTGCGGTTGCCGATCACCGGGCCGAGCCCGAGCAGCTTGATCGCCGCGATGATCACGTCCCCGTCCGAGCTGGTCGCCTCGTCCGCGAGGGCCACCAGCGGGCCGCGCAGCGCGTGTCGCGGCCAGCGGACCGGCTGGCGGTCCCGGGTGAAGTCCCAGGCCAGGACGTGCCGGGTGAGCTTCTCCAGCACCAGCTCGGAGACGTTGCCGCCCGCGTTGCCGCGCACGTCCAGGACCAGCGCGGGCTTGTCCAGCTCGCGCCGCAGGTCCCGGTTGAACTGCGCCCAGCCGGAGCCGCCGAGGTCCGGGATGTGCAGGTAACCGCACCGCCCGTCGCTGAACTCCCTTACCAGGGAACGGCGTTTGGCCACCCAGTCCTGGTAGCGGATGGGCCGCTCATCGGTCAGCGGGGTGACCGCGATCCGCCGCACCGGGCCGTCCGGGTCGCCGCGCAGGGCCAGCTCCACGGTGGTCCCACCGGTGCCGGCCAGCAGCGGCAGCGGTCCGCGCACCGGGTCCACCGGGCGCCCGCCGACGGCGAGCAGCTCGTCGCCGTCCCGTACGCCCTGGGCGGCCAGCGGCGCGCGGGCGCGCGGGTCGGAGGACTCGCCGAGCAGCACCCGGTCGACCAGCCAGCGGCCGTCGGGGGAGCGGTGGGCGTTGGCGCCGAGCAGGCCGAGCGGCTGCTGGGCGAGCGAGGGCCCCTCGGCCCGCCGGGACGGGGTGACGTAGGCGTGTGAGGTGCCCAGCTCGCCGAGGAGTTCGCGCAGCAGGTCGGCGAAGTCGTCGGGTGAGCAGACGCGTTCCAGCAGCGGCTCGTACTGGGCGACCAGGGCGGGCCAGTCCAGGCCGGACATCCGCTCGTCCCAGAACTGGTCCCGGACGATCCGGGCCGCCTCGTGGTAGGCCTGGCGCCACTCGGCGGCCGGGTGCACGGTGTGGCTGATCCGGCGCAGGTCGACGCTGCTGCCGGCGGAGGGGGCGGAGACCGGGACGACCCGGAGCGTCCCGGCCGAGTACACGGCGACCGAGCCGCCGTCCCCGGAGACCGCGTAGCCGTCCAGCTTGTCCACCAGCGTGCTGCGGGTCCCCCGGGCCAGGTCGAAGTACTCCAGCGAGGGGCGGCCCGAGGTGTCCTCCGGACTGGCGAAGGTCTGCCCGAGGGTGCCGGAGATCGGCCAGCGCAGCCAGACCAGGCCGCCGCGCACCGCGTCGGTGGCCGAGTACTTGGAGGCGATCACCGGGAACTGCAGCAGCCGCTCGCCGATGCCCTCCGGCTCGACCAGGACGGTGCCGTCGCCGCCGCCGTCCCCGCGCGGGGCGCCGTCCTCGACCGGCGCGGCGAACGGCGAGGGCGTGTCGGCGGTGAGCGGGACGAGGTACGGGCGGCAGCCGACCGGGAAGGAGAGGTCGCCGGTGTGCACGTCGTGAACGGGGTCGAAGCCGCGCCAGGACAGGAACGCCAGGTAGCGGCCGTCCCTGGTGAACACCGGCTGCTCGTCCTCGAAGCGCCCGTCGGTGACCTCGGTGATCGGCCCGGGCGCCTCGGCGCGGGTCAGCCGGATCCGGCGCAGCGAGCGCCCGGCGACCGGCTGGGACCAGGCGATCCAGTGCGAGTCGGGGGAGAACCGGGCGCTGGAGACCGGCCCGTACTCGGAGCCGGCCACCTCGCGCACCTCGCCGTCGGCGGCGGAGACCAGCAGCAGCCGCCCGTCCGAGGAGCAGGCGGCGAGGCGGCTGCCGTCGGGGGAGGCGGTGAGCTCCAGGACGCGGCCGAGCCGGCCGGCGGCGAGCACCCGGTGGCGGTGCTGCCCGGCCGCTGCCTCGTGCCCGGGCAGCGGCACCACCTCGATCGCGTCGGCGCCCTCCGCGTCGGTGATCCAGGCCGCCTCGCCGGTGTGCCCGAGCATCACCGGCAGCCTGGTCCGCACCCCCGGGGTGTCGGCGAGCGCGCGGGCCGGGCCGTCCTTGTGGGTGAGCCAGTACTGGCTGCCGCGCACGGTGACCACGCCGGCCCGGCCGCTCTGGTCGCAGGCGAGGTCCTTGACCTGCGTCGCGGCGCTGACCTGGTACGGGCGGCGGCCGGCCCGGGCGCCGCCGAGCGGGACGTGCAGCCGGCGCGGGGCGGGGGCGTCCAGGCCGTCCAGCAGCCAGAGGTCGCCGGCGTGCTGGTAGACGATCCGGGTGCCGTCGGTGGCGGCCTCGCGGGCGTAGTAGGAGGCGTGGTCGGTGTGCCGGCGCAGGTCGGTGCCGTCGGGGCGGCAGGAGTAGAGGTTGCCGATGCCCTCGTGGTCGGAGAGGAAGGCGACCCGGCCGCCGACCGGCATGGGCGAGGCGAGGTGCCCGGTGTGGTCGGGCAGGATCCGCTCGCCGTCCACCCAGAGCCGGCCGACGGCGCCGCCCCGGTAGCGCTTCCAGGCGGCCGGTTCGTGCGGGGCGGAGCCGGTGAGCAGCACGGTCCGCTCGCGGCTCATCTGGGCGTCGCCGACCGGGCCCCAGGGCATCCGGCGGCCGGGGGAGCCGTCCGGGGGGAGGGCGTGCGCCCAGGTGTAGTGGCCGAAGGGCTCGTGGAAGGAGGTGACGGCCAGCACCTCGCCGTCCGGCAGCCAGCCGCGCACCCGGGTGTCCTGGCTGCCCCAGAAGCTGAGCCGGTGCGCCTCGCCGCCGTCGACGGGGGCGGTCCACACCTCGGGGGTGAGGCTCAGCCAGCTGGTCCAGGCGAGGGTGCCGCCGTCGGGGGAGAGGCGGGGGTGGCTGACCCGGGTGCGGTCGCAGGTGATCCGCCAGGCCCGGCCGGTGACGGCGTTCCCGGCGTCCAGCGGGGCGACCCAGACGTCGTCCTCGGCGGTGAAGGTGAGCAGGCCGCCGTGCAGGTGGGGGTGGCGGAGGTAGCCGGGCGGGGTCACCCCTCCATCCTTCGACGGGCTGTCACACCCGGCAACCGGAAGCAGTGCTCGCGACTCCCTGACCGGTCTGGACCATTGACACCGTACGGCCGGATCCACTTCAGTGGTCTAGTCCAACTAGGGTGCCAGGCCGGGCCGTTCCCCCCACTGGCGCGTGCTCCGGCGTGCCCTCGGACGTCCCCCACGACCGCGCCGTCGCAGGAGCTCCCGGGACCGGTTCGGCGGTCAGGAGTTCTCGAAGAACTTCGACGGGTACTTCGGCCGCTGACCCGACGTCCCGCCCGCGGGACCGTGCTTGAACCTGACACCGGTGTGAGGTCCAAGCATGGTCCCCATGGCGACCACACAGCTCCCGACTCCGGTACCCCGCAAGCCCTTTCCGCTCCCGTCCCTGCTGGCCCTGGCGACCGCCGTCTTCGTCACCGCGCTGACCGAGAACCTGCCCGCCGGGGTGCTGCCCGGCATGGGCGAGTCCCTCGGTGTCAGCGAGTCGGCCGCCGGACAGACCGTCACCGTCTACGCGATCGGCTCCGCGGTCACCGCCATCCCGCTCACCGCGGCCACCGCGGGTCGGGGCCGCAAGCGGCTGCTGCTCACCGCGATGGGAGGCTTCGCGGTGGCCAACACGGTGACCGCGGTCTCCGGCGACTACCCGCTCACCCTCGTGGCGCGCTTCCTCGCGGGCGTCGCGGCCGGCCTCGCCTGGGCGCTGCTGGCCGGGTACGCCCGCCGGCTGGTGCCGGTCGAGCAGCAGGGCCGGGCGATGGCCGTGGCGATGGCGGGAGTACCGGTGGCGCTGTCGCTGGGAGTGCCGGTCGGCACCTTCCTCGGACGGATATTCGCCTGGTGGGTGCCCTTCCTGGCCATGACGGCACTGGCGGTCGGCGTGGTCGGCTGGATCACGGCGGTGCTGCCCGACCAGCCCGGGCAGCCGGGCGGTGAGCGCACCCCGGTCCGGCGCGCGCTCACCGTGCCCGGCGTGGTGCCGGTGCTCGCCGTGACCGTGCTCTGGGTGCTCGCGCACACCATCCTGTTCACCTACATCGCGCCCCTCCTCGACCGGGCGGGCCTCGGCGGCGCCACCGGCACCGTGCTGCTGGTCTTCGGCCTGGCCTCGATGGCGAGCATCTGGCTCACCGGCGCCCACATCCACCGCCGGCTGCGGCAGCTGACGATCGGCGGCGCGCTGCTGCTCGCGGTGACGGCGGGCGCCCTCGCGCTGTGGTCCGGCAGCGCGCCGCCGGTGTACCTCGCGGCACTGCTCTGGGGCCTGGGCTGGGGCGGCGCCCCGACCCTGCTGCAGACCGCCCTCGGCGACGCGGGCGGAGAGCAGGCGGACGCCGCCCAGGCCGTGCTGGTGACGCTCTGGAACGCCGCGATGGCGGGCGGCGGAGTGGTCGGCGGCGTCGTCCTGGGCGCCCTCGGCACCGGCGCCCTGCCATGGACGGTCCTCGCGCTGACGCTTCCCGTCCTCGCCGTGACCGTCGCCGCCCGCCGCCACGCCTTCCCGCCGGAGCGGCCCTAGCGTCTGCCGGACACGCCCTACCGAACCTCGAGTCCGTCCGCCTTCAGCCGGGCGACGAGCCCGGGCGGCGCGGTCGCGGTGGAGCCGGCGGAGTACGGAGGCTGCGGGTCGTACTCGATGACCAGCTGGATCGCCTCCGCGACCGCGTCCCCGGCGAGCCGGCCGGTCAGCGACAGCGCGAGGTCGATCCCGGCCGAGACCCCGGCCGCGGTGGCGTACTTGCCGTCCACCACGACCCGCTCGGTGCCAGTCGGCTCCGCCCCGAACTTCGCCAGCTCCTCCAGGCAGACCCAGTGCGAGGTGGCCCGCCGCCCGGTCAGCAGCCCGGCGGCGCCCAGCAGCAGCGAGCCGGAGCAGACCGAGGTGGTCCAGGTGGTCGTCCCGTCCACGGCGCGCACCCACTCCAGCACCGCCGGGTCGGCCAGCTGGGCCGCCGTCCCGGGCCCGCCGGGGACGAGCAGCACGTCGGCCGAGTCCACCTCGTCCAGCGCGGCGTCCGCGGTGAGCGCCAGGTACTTCATGTCGGTGCGCATCGGCCCGCGCCGGGCGGCGGTGAACACCACCTCGGCCCCGGGGATCCGGGACAGCACCTCGTACGGGCCGACCGCGTCCAGCGCGGTGAAGTCGTCGTAGAGCAGAACGGCGATGCGCATCAGTGTCCTCCGTCGTGACTCGAGTGGGAGTTCGGGTGGGAGCCCGGGTGGGGGCTCGGATGGAAGCGGCGCCGGTACTCGGCGGGCGGGGCGGCCAGGGTCCGGACGAAGGCGCGCCGCATCGCCTCCGGGGTGCCGTAGCCGCAGCGGCGGGCGATCTCCTCGATGCCGTCGTCGGTGTCCTCCAGCCGCCGCCGGGCGGCCTCCAGACGGACGCCGTCCACGTACCGGCCCGGGGTCACCCCGACCTCGGCGGCGAAAGCGCGGGCGAAGTGCCGCGGCGACAGCGCCGAGCGGCGGGCCAGCGCCTCGACCGACAGGTCGGCCTCGGGGTGCTCGGCGATCCACCGCTGGACCTCGCGCAGCGGCTGCCGGACCGCCACCTGGGCGGCCAGTTGGGTGGAGAACTGGGCCTGGTTGCCGGGCCGGCGCAGGAAGACCACCAGGTGACGGGCGATCAGCAGCGCGGTCTCCCGTCCGAGGTCCTCCTCGACCAGGGCCAGCGCCAGGTCGATCCCGGCGGTGACCCCGGCCGAGGTGGCGATGTGCCCGTCCCGGACGTGGATCGGGTCCGGGTCCACCTCGACGTCCGGGAACCGCCGGGCCAGCGTCTCGCAGAAGGCCCAGTGCGTGGTCGCCCGGCGTCCGGCGAGCAGTCCGGCCTCGGCGAGCAGGAAGGCCCCTGTGCACACCGACACCACCCGCTCGGCCCGTCCGGCCAGCTCCCGGATCCGCGCGACCAGCGCGCCGTCCGGGTGCTCGGTGCCCGTCCCGCCCGGGACCAGCAGGGTGTCGACCGGCCCGACCTCGGCGAGGTCCGCGTCCGGCAGCAGCCGCAGCCCACCGGTGCTGCGCACCGGCACCCCGCCCGGCGAGGCGGTGACCACCCGGTACGCGTCCGGCTGCCCGGAGGCGTTGCCCGCGCCCGTGAACACCTCCACGGGGCCGGTCACATCGAGGCTCTGCACGCCCTCGTAGAGGACGACCAGCACGCTGCGTGCTCTCATGCGGCCAGCCTGTCAGCGGGCCGGAGCGGCAGCAATGACCTGTCGCCCACCTTTCCTGCCACCGCGCCCGAGCCCGGCCGGAAGGCCGGGAAGCCGGAAACGCCAGGTGTCGGGCAGTCGGGTGGTCGGGTGGTCGGGTGGTCGGGAAAACCGGAAACGCCGGAAGGCCCCTCGCTTTCGCAAGGGGCCTTCCGGCTGTCTGTGCGCCGCCAGGGACTCGAACCCCGGACCCGCTGATTAAGAGTCAGCTGCTCTAACCAACTGAGCTAGCGGCGCCTGCTGACGTGGAGAACATTACCTGGTCAGCGGCCGAAACACACAATCGGCCCGGAGGTCCCCCGTTCCTCCGGGCCGATCGTGGCTTCTCGGCCCGTGGCTCACATGGTCAGCACCACCTTGCCCCGGACGTGCCCGGTGCCGACCAGCCGGTGGGCCTCGCCGGCCCGCTCCAGCGGGAGGGCCTCGGCGATCTCCAGCCGCAGCCCGCCCGCCTCCCAGAGCCTGACCAGTTCGGTCAGCCGGGCGGCGGTGCGGTCGGTGCGCACCGACCGCACGCCCAGCCGCGCGGCGCCCTCGAAGTCGACCACCGTGGCGATCCGGTCCCGGTCGGCGACCAGCTCGACCGAGGCCTCCAGCGCGCCCCGTCCGGCGGCGTCGAAGGCCGCGGTCACGCCCTGCGGCGCCGCCGCCTGGACCCGCTCGACCAGCCCCTCCCCGTACGCGACCGGCATCGCGCCCAGCTCGCGCAGGTACGCGTGGTTGCGCTTGCTCGCGGTGCCGATCACGGTGGCGCCCCAGGTCCGGGCCAGCTGGACGGCGACCGTGCCGACCCCGCCCGAGGCCCCGTGCACCAGCACGGTGTCGCCGGGGCCGACCCCGAGCAGGGCGAGCGCCGTGTGCGCGGTCTGGCCGGAGGCGGAGAGCGAGCCGGCCTGCTCCCAGGGCATCCCGGCCGGCTTGGCCACCAGCTGGGCGGCGTCCACCGTGACCAGCTCGGCGTGGCTGTTCAGCAGCCGGAAGCCCAGCACCTCGTCGCCGACCTTCCAGTCCCCGCTGTCCGGCCCGAGCCGGTCCACCACCCCGGCGAACTCGTTGCCGAGGACGAACGGCGGTTCGACCGCCAGCCCGGGCGGCCAGAACCCCTCCCGGATCGCGAGGTCCACCGGCTGCACCCCGGCCGCGTACACCCGCACCCGCACCTCGCCCGGGCCGGGCTCCGGATCGGGCAGCTCGGTGACCCGCAGGACCTCCGGACCGCCGGACCCCGTCACGGTGACCGCCTTCATGTCTGCTCCCCGCCCTCTCGACCGTCGCTCGGCCGTCTCCCGGCCGTCTCTCGACTGTCTCTCGACTGTCTCTCGACTGTCCGACTGTTCCCGTCGACCGTGTCCGCCGACCCGTCCCCGATCCTCGGACCTGAAGTGCACTTGAGGTCAAGCCATTGTTCGGCGCGTCTTCACAGATGGGCGCATTGTCAGATTTATCCTGGGCGGCGCTCAGCCGTCCGTCGTCGAGAGGAACCTCCCGGTGGGCCAGCTGCCCCTGTTCTTCCTGGTGCTGCTCGCCTCGGTGGTCACCATGCCGCTCGGGCGCAGGACGGGCGTACCGCAGCCGGTCCTGATGACCTTGCTCGGCATCGTGATGGCGCTCGTCCCGCAGATCCCGGACGTCAGCGTCGAGCCCGAGCTGATCCTCCCGTTGGTCCTGCCGCCGCTGATCTTCGCCGTCGCCCGGCGCTCCTCGGTGCGCTACTTCAAGGCCAACATCCGCTCGATCCTGCTGCTGGCCGTCGCGCTGGTGGTGGTCACCACCATCGCGGTGGCCAGTACGGTGCACTGGCTGCTGCCCGCCCTGCCGCTCGCCGCCGCGATCGCGGTCGGCGCGCTGGTCTCCCCGCCCGACCCGGTCGCCGCCGTCGCGGTGGCCGGCAGCGTCGGCCTGCCCCGTCGCCTGGTGTCGATCCTGGAGAGCGAGGGCCTGTTCAACGACGTCACCGCGATCGTCATCTACTCGCTCGCCATCGAGGCCGTGGTCAGCGGCGACTTCTCGGTCGGCCACGCGGTGCTGCGCTTCGTCCTGTCCGCGGTGCTGGCCGTGGTCGTCGGCGTCGTGCTCGGCTGGATCAACGCCAAGCTCGCCGAACGGCTGGACGACCCGACCCAGCAGGTCGCGCTCAACCTGCTGGTGCCCTTCGCCGCCTACACGATCGCCGAGGAGATCCACGGTTCCGGCGTGCTCGCCGTCGTGGTCTGCGCCCTCTACCTCGCCGAGCGGGCCTCCGACGCGGACGCCGTCTCCTTCCGACTGGTCGGCAACGCCTTCTGGGAGGTGGTCGAGATCCTGATCACCGGTGTCGCCTTCGGGCTGATCGGCCTGGAGCTGGCCACCGTGCTCAAGGAGGCCGGCCGCGGCTGGACCGGCTTCATCGGTGACGCCGCCGTGGTGATCGCCGTCGTGGTGGCGGTCCGGCTGCTCTGGCTGCTGCCGGCCGGCTGGGTGTCGCGCAGGGTGCGCCGCGGCGACGACGAGGACACGCCCTTCAGCTGGAAGGAGAGCGTGGTCCTCTGGTGGTCCGGCATGCGCGGGGTGGCGACCGTCGCCCTGGCGCTCGCCATCCCGCTCACCCTGCACTCCGGCGAGGCCTTCCCGGAGCGCGGCCGACTGGTGTTCATCGCCTTCAGCGTGGTGCTCTTCACCCTGCTGGTGCAGGGCCTGACGCTGCCCTGGCTGGCCAGGCGGCTCCGGCTGGACATCGACCAGGACCGGCACGAGCAGGCCGTCCGTCAGCTGTGGTGGCGGGCCGCCAGGGCCGGGCTCCAGCGGCTCGGCGAGCTGGAGGAGCAGGACCGGCTGCCCGCCGAGGTCGCCGACCGCCTGCGGGACCGTCAGCACGACCGGCTGGCCCGGCTCTGCCCGGAGAACTACGCCGAGGAGGAGGCCGCCGAGGCCAAGCTGCGGCTGGCCCAGTGGCGGGCCGCCCGGGACGTCGAGCAGGAGATGATCGCCGCCTCCCGCCGCGAGATGCTCGCGGCCCGCAGCGAGCTCGGCGCCGACCCGGAGCTCGTCGACCAGGTGCTGCGAGGGCTGGACCTGCGCTCGGAACGGAAGTGACGGGCCGTCCCGGGGGTGGGTGACGAGCCGGTAGCCTCCGCCGGGCGGAATGTGCGCGACCGCCCCTGGGGTTGCATAGGCTGAACCCGGGCAGGCCGTCAACGGAGTCGGCGCACCACCAGTACCCGCACGACCTCGCGACGGGACCCTCGTTTCTTGGGCCCCTCACGCCTGGCCCTGCCGGTTTCTGCACCCAGATGAATCGAGGACACACCGATGTCGGAGACCCGCGCCGACGCCCGCACCCCGCTGGACCGCACCCCGCAGTGGGCCGCCCTTGCCAAGCACCGGGCCGAACTGGGCGACACCCACCTGCGCGAGCTGTTCGCCGCCGACCCCGAGCGCGGCCGTCGCCTCACCCTCCGGGTCGGCGACCTGCACGTGGACTACGCCAAGCACCTGGTCACCGACGAGACGCTGGAGCTGCTACGCGAACTCGCCGCCGCCACCGGCGTCGCCGAGCTGCGGGACGCGATGTTCCGCGGCGAGAAGATCAACAACACCGAGCACCGCGCCGTCCTGCACACCGCGCTGCGCGCCCCGCGCGGCGCCGTGGTCGAGGTCGACGGCGAGAACGTGGTGCCCGCCGTGCACGCCGTCCTGGACAAGATGGCGGGATTCGCCGAGCGGGTCCGCAGCGGCGAGTGGAAGGGCCACACCGGCAAGCCGATCCGCACCGTCGTCAACATCGGCATCGGCGGCTCCGACCTCGGCCCCGCGATGGCCTACGAGGTGCTCCGCTCGTACACCAAGCGCGACCTCGACGTCCGCTTCGTCTCCAACGTGGACGGCGCCGACCTGCACGAGGCGGTCCGCGACCTCGACCCGGCCGAGACGCTGTTCATCGTCGCCTCGAAGACCTTCACCACCATCGAGACCATCACCAACGCGGTCTCCGCCCGCGACTGGCTGCTCGGCGGCCTGGACGCCGGCACCGAGGCGGTGGCCAAGCACTTCGTCGCACTGTCCACCAACGCCCAGGGCGTGCAGGACTTCGGCATCGACACCGCCAACATGTTCGAGTTCTGGGACTGGGTCGGCGGCCGCTACTCCTACGACTCGGCGATCGGCCTCTCGCTGATGATCGCCATCGGCCCGACCGCGTTCCGCGAGATGCTGGACGGCTTCCACCTGGTCGACGAGCACTTCCGCACCGCCCCCGCCGAGGAGAACGTCCCGCTGCTGCTCGGCCTGCTGGGCGTCTGGTACGGCGCGTTCTTCGACGCCCAGGCGCACGCGGTGCTGCCGTACTCGCACTACCTGTCCAAGTTCACCGCCTACCTGCAGCAGCTGGACATGGAGTCCAACGGCAAGTCGGTGACCCGCGACGGCACCCCGGTGGACTGGCAGACCGGCCCGGTGGTCTGGGGCACCCCCGGCACCAACGGCCAGCACGCCTACTACCAGCTGCTGCACCAGGGCACCAAGGTGATCCCGGCCGACTTCATCGGCTTCGCGAAGCCGGTCGCCGACCTGCTCCCGGGCCTGGTCGCCCAGCACGACCTGCTGCTGGCCAACTTCTTCGCCCAGACCCAGGCGCTGGCCTTCGGCAAGACCCCGGAGGAGGTCGCGGCCGAGGGCGTGCCCGCCGAACTCGTCCCGCACAAGACCTTCAAGGGCAACCACCCGACCACCACGATCCTGGCCGGCGAGCTGACCCCGTCGGTGCTCGGCCAGCTGGTCGCGCTCTACGAGCACAAGGTGTTCGTCCAGGGCGCGATCTGGAACATCGACTCCTTCGACCAGTGGGGCGTCGAGCTCGGCAAGGTGCTCGCCAAGCGGATCGAGCCGGTGCTGCTCACCGGCGAGGGCGCCGACCAGCTGGACAGCTCCACCGCCGAGCTGGTCGCCCGCTACCGGGCGCTGCGCGGCCGCTGAGCCCCGGTTCGGGCCGTCCGCTCCGGCGGGCGGCTCGACCCGGCCGGCTTCGTTCGGAGCCGGAAACGCCGGAAGGCCCCTCGCTTTCGCAAGGGGCCTTCCGGCTGTCTGTGCGCCGCCAGGGACTCGAACCCCGGACCCGCTGATTAAGAGTCAGCTGCTCTAACCAACTGAGCTAGCGGCGCTTGCTGACAGAGAAGACTCTAGCAGCGCCGTGCGTCCGAGCCAAAATCGAATACCGGTCGACCGGCGTTCACCGTCCGGTCACGACGGCCACCCCGGCGGGCACCGGCGCGCCCGGCTCCCGCGTCGCCCGGACACAGGCCCACAGCACCACCGAGGCGCCGGGCAGCCAGGGCTCCCGGTCCTCGGGGGCGACGATCCACCGGCCGGCGCCCTGGCCGGGGGAGTCCGGGCTGTTCACCATCCGCTGCAGCGGCGGCACGGTCACCGCGTCGCCCTTGCCGTGGCAGAGCAGCGGCGGCACGTCCCGGGCCCACTCCTCCCAGGCCAGCAGCCGGCGCAGCCGGGGTGCCGCGCCGGGCTGGACGAACAGCAGGGTCCGCCCCCGGTAGTTCGCGACCGGGCCGCAGCCCGGGCCCGAGGCCCACAGCTCGTCCAGCACCCGGCGACCGAACAGCGCCGGCATGCTGATCACGTCGAAGGCGCGCCCGCAGGGCAGCACCGAGGGAGCCCACGGGCGGGCTTCCCAGAGGGCGCGCATGCTGCGCGGGTACTCGCTGGCGGAGGCGAGCCAGGCCTCCCCGGCCACGCTGACGTACTCCACCGACTGTTGCGTCCAGATGTCCACGCACAGCAGCCTGCGCCGGGCGCAGCGGCGGTGGGGCGGAAAGGGCGGTTCGCCGGACAGCGCGGCGGGCGATCGCGTACCCTGCGCCACTGGCATATGCCAGAGGGGCGGCGATCAGTCTCCGGCGGTCGCTCCCCGGCGCTCAGCCCTCGGTGCTCAGTCCTCGTGGCGGCGCGGCTGGAGCAGGGTGCGGCCGTACTCGATCATCTTGGCCGCGTAGTCCGGGGTCCAGTCCGCCCGCAGGGCGATCTCCGCGTCCGACAGCGCGTCGAACCGGCGCGGGTCGGCGAGCTGGGCGGCGGCGACCGCCTGGAAGTCGGTGGCCCGCTCGGCGGCCGCCCGGAAGGCCAGGGCCAGCTCGGTGGAGCGGCGCAGCAGCTCCGCCGGGTCCGCGATCGACTCCAGGTCGAAGAATCGTTCCGGCTCAGGTTCGGCGGACTGCGGCTCGAACAGCAGCTGGGCCGGACGGCGACGCCTGGTGGGCTCGGTCGACTCTGCAGGGGAGTCGGGCATGGAAGGACACCTCCGGGGTCTCGGTGGGGCGGGCAGAGCTGCTCCGGGCTGCGCCGCCCGGGTTGTGGCCGTCGTCCATTGTCTCGCGGCGGCGGCCGGTAACGGAACGGTGCGCGTGCGGGCGCTATTCCCCGGCACGCGCCGGGGGCGTGCTTCCGGACGCCCCGCTTCCTGGTCGCATGCGAACCGGTTCTCCCGGTGTCCAGTCGTCGTACCGAAGGAGCACCCATGCGTGTCCGCCAGGCCCTGAAGACCCTCGCCCTCTCCCTGCCCCTGCTGATCGCGACGGCCCCGGCCGCCTCCGCCGCCGAGACGGCCGTGGTGGTGCAGGGGGAGGCGAGCCTCCCGGGCGGCATGTCGAAGGCCGTCTGCCCGCGCGGCACCCACCTGACCGGCGGCGGGTACCAGCTCCCGGCCGGGACGCACGACACCGTCACCTACAACGGGCCGAATCCCGACGCCACCGGCTGGCACGCGCAGGCCGACCACACGGCCGTCAAGGCCTTCGCGATCTGCGAGACCGAGGACTGAGCGCCTCACCCCCGGGGCGTGTCCGGCAGTTCCCGCCCGGCGCGAGTTGTCAGACGCGCCCCAGGCGCACCCGGTGGCCGCTCAGGTAGTCCAGCACCTGGTGGTTGGCCTCCCAGCCGTCCGGGAAGGCCACCGGGACCCCCAACTGCACCGGCTCGGTGGCGGGGTGCTCGTCCAGTAGTTCCGCGATCCCGGCCCGGGCCACCACGATGCAGGCGTGCCGGTGGCGGGAGGCGAGCACGCAGAGCCGGCCGGTCTCCAGGTGGAAGGCGGTCGCGTCCGGGCGGCCGGAGAGCGGGTGCAGCACCACGGTGACGTCGTACTCGCGGCCCTGCAGCCGGTTGGCGGTGTCCACCGTGACGGCCGGCCCGGCCGCGCCGTCCACCGGGACGCCCACCTTGAGCAGCGCCGCGCGCACCGCCGCCGCCTGGTCGCGGTGGGCGGTGCCGACGGCGATCCGGTCCGCGGTGAGCGGCGCCTCGCCCTGCTCGGAGTGCGCGGTCAGCCCGCGGTCCAGCAGCCGGCGGACGGTGGCCGCCACCGCCGCCACGGCCTGCGGGTCGGTCCGCACGGTGTGCCGGGCGGGCAGCTCCAGCAGTGCCCAGCCGTGCTCGGCGGCCCGGTCGATCGCCGCGTCCAGCGCCGAGCCGTCGTGGCGGACGGCGGCGGTCAGCCGGCGGTCGTCCGGGCCGGTGCCGGAACGGAACGGCGTGTACGGGTAGAAGGCCCGGGAGATCAGCGGCGCCGCGCTCGCGGGCAGCCGCCAGGACACCGGCAGTCGGTGCGGCTCGATCTGCGGGTTGTGCGCCAGCATGGTGACCACGGCGCTGCCGGACGGGTCGTACGACAGGCCGGCCCACTGCTCGGTGCCGACCACGGTGAACGGGTCCAGCTGGCCCGGGTCGCCGACGAACAGCGCCCGCTCGAACAGCCGGGCCACCGCGAGCAGGGCGTCCGAGCGCATCTGGTACGCCTCGTCGACGATCGCGTGCCGCCACGGGGCCTCGGCCCGCACCCACTGCCACTTGGCCGAGGTGGAGATCACCACGTCGTGCTCGACCAGGTCGGCGACCTTGTCGGAGGGCGTCACATTGGCATGCCTCAGCACCTCCGGCCCGGGCCGGGAGTCCGCCGCGTGCAGCCGGCCGATCGTCAACTCCGGCGCCTTCTCGGCCAGTCGGCCGACCAGGTCGTCCACCTGGCCGTTGGTCTGGGCGACGATCATCAGCCGCTCACCGGCCCCGACCAGCTCGCGCGCGGCCCGCACCACGAGCGTGGACTTCCCGGCGCCGGGCGGGGAGTCCACCACCACGCCGCGCGGGGCACCGGCCGGCGGGCGGACCGTCGCCGCCAGGATCCCGGCCACGGCGGCGTCAGCGGCCGCGCCCGGGGCCTGCCGGGCTTCGGCGCCCGGCCGGGTCCCCGCGCTCGGCCGGGTTCTAGCGCTCGGCTGGGGGTTCGGGGTGGCCATCACTCCCACTCCTCGGAGACGGACGGGGCGGGTACGGGCGTGGAGCCGGGCGGGCCGCCGTGCGTCCACGGGGTGTCGTCCGGCTCGGGCAGCGGCGCGGACTGGCGGACCGTCAACTCGAACAGGGTGAAGGTGACCGACTCTCCGGGCTCGGGCAGGCTGCCCGGCTCCGGCTCCTTCCTGCGGCCCATGCCGGACAGCACTCGCAGGGTGATGGTTCCCTCGGAGGCGTCGACCGCGACGATCTCGGCCTTCTGCGCGGACGGGCTCCCCCCGCCTTCCGGCCGGGGGGACCCCCACACCCGGTGCGCCTCCCGGCCGAGGTCCGCGTGCGGGCGGTCGGCGGTGCGCACGGTGACCAGCGGGCGGGGCTTGGGGGAGCGGCCGGTGGTGTCCCAGTCCGGCACCACCTCCGTCACCACACCGCTGAACGCCTCGCCCGCCAGCCGGTGTTCGGCCATCGCCAGCGGGTCGTCCAGCGCCTCCTGGACGTCCAGCCGGGCCTGCTCGCGCTCGCGCTGGGCGAGCTTGCGGGCGGCGGTGACGGCGTCGTCCTGCCGCGGCTGCGGCGGCTCCCCGGCCGCCAGACGGTCCCGGTGGCCGGTGTAGGACCAGCGGTCGCCGGTCCAGCGCTCCGCCACGTGCCCGGCCGGCGGCAGTTCGCGCAGCAGGTCCAGGCCCAGCCAGACGTCCCGCCAGGTGGGCAGCAGGACCGCCGACAGCACCTCCTCCAGCTGCCCGACCGCGGCCCGCACGGCCGCCCGGGCACGCCCGGCGGCGGCCTCGTCACGCTGCTCGGTGCTGTGCTGCAGGGCGACCACGGCGGAGTCGTAGCGGGCGATCGCCGGAGCGAGCAGGGCCTCGTCGAAGCGCGGGTCGGTGGCCGGCCCGGCCGGCGGGTGCAGCAGCTGCCCGCCGTCGTCCCGGGCGGACTCGGCCAGCTCGGCCGCCTCGGCGCCGGTCAGCCCCGGCGGCGGGCGGTGCCAGGCCAGCCGGGCGGCCAGGTGCTGGTCCTCCAGGTGGCTCTGGCCGGTCGCCCAGTGCCGGGCCAGCAGACCGGTCATCGGCAGCAGCAGGCTGGAGCCGGGCACCTGGGCGCGGTCGGTGAGGTGGGTCAGCCAGCGGCCGAGCAGCGGCACCCGGACCGGAGCCGGGTAGGGGCCCGGCTCGGCGTCCTCGGCGGTACGGCGGAAGCGGGTCGAGCGGCCGATCAGGGCGAGGTGGTGCACGCCCGCGCCGTTCGGCACGATCAGCTGCGGGGCGTCCGCGCACAGCTCGCGGAACACCTGGGTCTTCTCGCCGGTCTCCGGGTCCTTCTCGGAGCCCTCGATCTGCTCGACCTCGTCGGCGAAGGACTCCAGGTAGGGCAGCAGGTCGGCGGCCAGCCCGGCCAGGAAGTCCGACCGCAGGGTGCGGTTGAGCGGCTGCGGCACCAGGTGCAGCCGGGGCGCGTCCCGGTCGGTGCCCAGCATCACCGCCAGCGGCGCGCCGGACTCGCCGGCCGCGGTCAGCGGGACCAGCACCATCGGGCGGTCGGACAGGTGCCGGTGCCGGACGGTGGCCAGCGGCTCGGCCCGGCCGCTGCGCACCGCCTCCAGGCGGGCCAGGGTGGTCAGGAGACTCATGCGCCCGCCTCGCTGCGCTCGGCAGGGGCATTCGCCCACGCGCGCCTCATGATGACTCCCTCGCTGCGCTCGCTCATGCGCCCGCCCCCAGGGCTTCCGCGCGCAGGGCGGCCGCGTAGGCCAGGCGCTCGGCGGCGTCGTCCGCGCCGTCCAGGTCCTCGCTCTTGGTGCCGGCGGCGGCCAGCGCCTCGGTGACCGTCCGGATGCTGCCCAGCTCGCCGCGCACGCCCCGGCCGAGCTGCTCGACCCGGTCGCCGCAGCGGGCCTGGGCGCGGCAGTGGAAGCCGAGCTCGCAGGTGGAGAGGCAGTCCGGGCTGTACGCGGTGGGCACCGCCTCGACCGAGGCGGCCAGCTGCTCGGCGGACCGGGCCGGCACGCCCTCCTCGTCGGAGGCCAGGTCGAAGTCGGTGTCCGACGGCAGCGCGTCCAGCAGCCGGCCGATGCCGGTCATCCGGCTCAGCTGGCGGCGGGTGGTGGCCAGTTCGCGGCGGACGTCGACGGCGACCGCGGTCGGCCGGTTGCCGAAGTCCTTCGGGCAGACCAGCAGCACGCTCGTCCGGGGGCTGCCGGGCAGCCGCTGCTCGGTGTACGGGTCGTCGCCCAGCGGCACCCCGGCCGCGGTGGCGGCGGCCTGCTGGAGCGCCAGCACGTACACGGCGGCCTGGCGGGCGGCGGCGCCGACCTTGGCCGGGTCCGCGCCGCCGTCGAGCACCGGGAAGGACTTGATCTCGACCACCGTGCACCGCCCGCCGTGCACCACGAGCGCGTCCGGCTCCAGGTAGGCGGTGCTGCCGGCCACGTCCAGGCGCAGCAGCGGGTGGTCCAGCAGCGTCCAGGCCTCCGGGGCGGCGGCGGCCCGGGCCAGCGCCTGGGCCGTCCGGTCGGCGCGGACGGCGGGGCCGGAGCGCTGCAGCAGGTCCGGCACCTCCAGCGGGGCGTGACCGTCCACCGGGACGTCGAGGTGGCGGCGGAGCGGCTCCAGCAGCGCGGCGTAGTCGTCCGCCTTCAGCCGGGACTCGAAGATCACGCCGCGGGCGATCGCGAAGGGGGACTGGCCGAAGGGGGCGGGACGGCCGAGCCGGGCGGCCAGAGCCGATTTGTCGACCCCGGCCGCGTCGAGCACCGCGCGGCGGTGGCAGCCCGGATTGGCGGCCAGCGCGGCGAGGGAGCGGGCGTTCAGGCTGCGCTGCGGGGCCGGTCCGCGCAGCTCGGCGAGCCGCTGGGCGAGCGGCTCAGCGGACCCGCCGGGCGGGACGTTCGTCGAGACGTTCATGGTGCGGCCCAGTGTCGCATCCGGGTCCGACAACGCGGCACGGAACGGCCTCCGGACGACCACGCGGATGGCCGGAACCGGTGCCCCGGGCCCGTCCTCGCGCCTGTCCTCGCGCCCGTCCGCGCTCCGCACCGGCCCGCGATCGTGGCCGCCGCCCGGGTGGGGGATCATGGAACCCGGTGCTCAAGGGTGAGACCGACCATTGCCACCTCCCCGTTGTGAGGAGCCCCCATGCCCGCCCGAATCGTGCTGGTCCGCCACGGCGAGACCGAGTGGTCCGCCACCGGCCGACACACCGGCCGCACCGACATCCCGCTCACCGAGGAGGGCCGCGCGATGGCCCGGGCCCTCGGCGCCCGCCTCGCCAAGGCCCCCTGGAACGGGCTGCCGGACGCGCTCGTCTACACCAGCCCGCTCGGCCGCGCCAAGGAGACCTGCGCGCTGGCCGGCTTCGGCGACCGCGCGGTGGATCGCCCGGAGCTGATGGAGTGGGACTACGGGCAGTACGAGGGCCGCACCGGCGCGGACATCCGCGCCACCGACCACCCCGGCTGGCTGATCTGGCGGGACGGCGTGCCCGGCGGCGAGAAGCTCTCCGAGGTGGCGGCCCGGGTGGATGCCTTCCTCGCCGACCTCAACCAGGAGCACGGCGTCCCGGAGCCGGACACCACCGTGATGCACTGCGCCGACCGGGATGTCGTCCTGTTCGCGCACGGCCACCTGCTGCGCATCCTGACCGCCCGCTGGCTGGGCCTGGCGCCCGAGTTCGCCCAGCGCTTCAAGCTCGGCACGGCCGCGCTGTGCGTGCTGTCCTGGGAGTACGGCGCCCCGGCCGTGGAGATCTGGAACGACCTCTCCCACCTGGAGGGGCTGAACGCCGGGCACTGACGGGTGCCCGCGGGCGGCGCCGCCACCGCGCCGGGGTCCGTCTTCGCACCCTAGGGTCCGTCTTCAAACCCCCGCCTGCGGGGCGAAGCCGGGGACGGACCCTAGGCGGCCGCCGCCCGCTCGTACTCGGCCAGGAAGCGGCGCACCTCGGGCACCGCGGCGTGCGGGCGCAGCCGTCCGGCGGTGTCCGCCAGCATGGACCGGATCCGGGCCGAGCGGACGTCGCCGAACAGCGCGACGGCGGCCGAGCCGTGGTGCGCGGCGCCCGTCAAGTCCCCCCGGCCGAGCCGGTCGTGGGCCAGCTCGGCGGTGTACAGCACCCGGTTGCGGACGAAGTGCGGCGCCTGCAGCGTTATGGCCAGCCCGGCCTGCTCGCTGGCGCGGTCCCAGTCGCCGAGCGCGGACCAGCACTGCGACTGGAGGCCGGCCAGCTCGGCCTCGCCGAAGAAGGACATCCACTCCGGATCGGCCGCGGCCGGACCACGGTCGAACAGCGCGTACGCCCGGTCGAGCGCGCGTTCGCAGGCAGTGCGGTCCTGCAGCAGGGCCCAGGCGCCGGCCTCGCGCATCGCCAGCAGGGCGAGCAGCCGGTCGGAGCCCAGCCGGCGGGCGGCGACCTGCCCGGCCTGGGCCGCGCGCAGCGCCTCGCGCGGGCGGCCGGCGTCCCGGGCGAGGAAGGCGCTGTTGCAGAAGACGTGCGCCTCCAGCGCGGAGTCCCCGGCCATCCGGGCGGTGGCCAGCGCCTCGGAGTAGAACGAGCGGGCGTCCGCGAGCCGGTTCGAGTCGTGTGCCAACCAGCCTACGGAGATGGCGAGTTCACCGGCTCCGGCCTGCAGCCGGCGCTCCGTCTCGGTGCTGTACTCGCCCTCGTTGAGCAGGACGTACGCGGTGCGCAGCGACTGCCCGGCGAGCTCGTACAGCGCGTCGGCACCGTGCGCGTCGTCGGCCAGCCGGATGTCCCGGACGGCCTGTTCGACGCCGAGCACCTCGGCGGCGCCGACCCGGCGCAGTGGTGGCACCGGCCCGGGCCGGCCGGGCACCAGGGGGTCGTCCGAGAGCAGCGACGGTGCGGTGAACTCCGCACCGGGAAGGGCGCCTTGGCCGGTGCGGCCACCGGAGGCGCGGTCGGTGCCGGCCTGCCGACCGGCGGCCGTGGCCGGCCGGTCGATGCCGATCACGGTGGCCAGCGCGGTGGTGCCGCCGGCCAGGAACGTACGGCGACGCACGTCGTCGTTCTCCTCGTCGAGATAGGGCGATCCATCGGGCCCCCGGGGCACCGCGCCGGGACTCGGCCACGGGGGGCCTTCCGGTGCGGCTGGATCCGCGTACGGCGAGGCAGCGTACGGGAGTTGGGTGGAGAGTGGTGAGCGCGGGGCGGGCAGGGGCGGGAACGGTGGGTGGACCGGGGGAGGCTCCGTCCGCCCGGCGCCGACGTCCGCCGAGCGGCGGCGGACGTCGGTCCGGGAGGCGAAGCCGAGGTCGCCGAGCGTGCGGCCCGGCCACATGTGCCGGAACACCCGCTCGTAGGCGTAGTTGGGGCAGCGGATCTCACCGGACTCGACCCGCCCGACGTAGCGGGCGTCGCAGGAGACGTGCTCGCCGATCTCGCGGGCGGCCCGGCGCACCGCCATGGCGAACTCGCCGGGCGAGCGGTCGCCGCGCAGCGCGCGCATCACGGTGTTGGGGGACGGTCGGTTCGGCTCGGCCGGTGGGGTGGCTGCCATGGCGCTGAGAGTACTCGGAGTCACCGAGCGAACACATGAGGTTCGTGGGACATTTGCTGGTAATCCCGGGCAAAGCGGTCGATGTTGCGGGATATCTGCCATGAAATGCCATGCCTTGCTGTAAGGCGCCCCGTGGCCTGGGGCACGTCCGCCGCGTTGTCCTGGTACCAGGAAGCCAGGCCGTCGCCCCGGCCCGTCCCAGCCCGGTGGCCCCTCCGGGCAGCTGCGCTTCCGGATCCGACGAGGTACAGGAGGGCCCGTGATGGCCACCGGACTGCCGCCGCACCGACCCCTCGCCGGGGGTGTGCTCGCCGGCGCGGCCCCCGCCCCGGTGCCCGACCCTGCCGACGACCGGATCCCCGGCCGGGGTCCGGTCGACGGCGGACGCGCCTCCTGCGGCGGCCCCCGGCGCGCCCTCGGTGACGAGGGCGCCCTCGTCACCGCCTGCGACACCGTGACGGTCGCCCTGCGGCACGGCCTGGAGGCCGTCGACATCCTGAGGCTGCGCCGCGCCTGCGGAGCCGTCCTGCAGAGCCGCAACGGCAGCACGGTCTCCTTCCTCGTCCCGGCCGGCACCTGGGAGACCTGGCACCTGCCCGGCAGCTCCTGTACGGCGGGCGCCCTCGTGCCCGCCGCCACCGACCCGCGCTGGGTGATCCCGCCCGCCGGCTCCGGTTGCACCGCACGCCCCACCGACGCCTGGGTCCTCCGTTCCGCCCTCTGCGAGGCCGCCTGCACACTCACCGCGGGCGGCCTCGGGCCGTTCTAGGGCCTGCCGGCCTGCCTCGGGCCGGTTCTCCGGGCGGGCCCTGACTCCAGGCCCTGACTCCGGGCCCCTGACCAGGGGCGTCCCCGCGCCTGCGGCGGAAGCTGTCCCCGCGCCTGCGGCGATAATGGCCGTCATGGGACGAAGCAACAGAGCCGTGCGCGGCGGCGAGACGGCGGCCACCACCGGCGCGGGCGGACGCACCCACGCCCAGGGTCCGCTCAGCCGTCCCGTCGGCTCCGGCCTGGCCGAGCTGCGGCCCGACCGCGACCGCCCGGCCGCCTGGTCGCTGCTGATCGACGGCGCCCCGCAGTCCCTGGTCGACCTCGCCGACCCCACCCACCTCGGCTTCGAGTACCAGCGCCGGCTCGGCCACCTGATCGACCTGGTCGCCCCGCCCGGGCGCCCGCTCACCGTCCTGCACCTGGGCGGCGGCGCCCTCACCCTGGCCCGTTACGTCGCCGCCACCCGGCCGCGCTCCCGCCAGCAGGTCGCCGAGATCGACACCGCGCTCACCGAACTCGTCCGCGCCGAACTGCCGTTGGACCGCGGCTGGCAGATCAAGGTGCGCGGCGGGGACGCCCGCAGCGTGCTGGAGCGCACCCCCGATGGCACCGTCGACCTGGTCATCACCGACGTCTTCTCCGGCGCCCGCACCCCGGCCCACTGCACCACGGTCGAGTTCACCACCCTCGCGGCCCGCGCCCTCGCCCCCGGCGGCTGGTACGCCGCGAACATCACCGACGGCGGCGCGCTCCCGTTCGCCCGCTCCCAGGTCGCCACCCTCGGCGCGGTCTTCCCCGAACTCTGCCTGATCGCCGACCCCGCCGTCCTGCGCGGCAAGCGCTTCGGCAACCTCGTCCTGGCCGCCGCCCACGCCCCGCTCCCGGTCGCCGACCTCACCCGCCGCGCGGCCTCCGACCCCGCCCACGCCCGCGTCGAACACGGCCGCGCCCTCACCGACTTCACCGCCGGAGCCACCCCGGCCACCGACGCCACAGCCGCCCCGTCCCCGGAACCCCCACCGGGCGTCTTCCACTGACGTACGGGCCCATCGCGCTGTACGCGCGGGGGGAGCTGGCGCGTGCGGTCCCGCGTCGGCTTCGCCGCCCAGCGCGCCCTCGACTCGCGGCCCGGTCGTTCGCGGTAAAGCCGTCGGCAGGCATCCGAGTTGCCGCCGACAGCGGATCCCTCCGAACAGCTCGGTCTGCGCCGACTCACCATCGACTCCGACCCGGATGCCGAGCCGTTCTGCGAGGCCCTGGGGGCGACCGCGGATCCAGCCACCGGATCGGTACCGCCCCGTCCGCCCGCTCAGTGCCCGCGGGGCAGCCCGCGGTGCTTGCACATGGCCGCCCCGGTGAGCAGGAGCCCGGCGGCGATGGGGGCGAGGACGGCGGTCGCGGTGGCGGAGCCCGTCGTGTCCACGGCGGTGACCGTGGCGGTGTCGGCGATGGCGAGCGTCTCCGGAGTCCCGGCGTCGTCCGGTGCGGCGGGACCGGCGGGGGCTGCCGTCGCGCCGTCACGGTCGGCCGCGGTGACGGTCTCGGACACCGCCTCCAGGGCCGGGGGAGCCTCCGCGGCCTCGGGCTGCCGCGGTACGGCGGAACGGGTGGTGCCGGGGTGGGACCGGTCGGCGGCGGGCAGCCCGGCGGGCTCGCCCTCGCGGGAGGCGCGGGTCTCGGCGGGCCCGGCCTGGGCGGGGACGGTGCCGAGCAGGCCGGAGGCGATCGCGAAGGCGTCGGGGACGGCCGCCCGCTGGCCGGGCAGGGGCAGTCCGCCGGCCCGGATCCGTTCCTGGAGGCCGCCGCCGACCGTCCCGGTGGCCCCTTCGACCGGGGCGCCACCGGTCGGCTCGCCGTCGAGCCCGACGGAGCGTCCGGCTGACTGCCCGTCGAGCGCGGGCCCGCCGAGTGCCGGGGGGTGTGCCGGTGCGTCGAGCGCGGGCGCGCCCTGCAGGGCGCGGCGGACGGCGGGTTGGGCGGGTTCCCGCAGCGGGTCGGCGGACGCCGCGTACGCGCCGGGGGCGCCGATGCCCCAGAGCTGTGCGATCAGGGCCCCGCCGGCTGCGACGGCGCGGGGGCGGGGCAACCGCCGGGCGATCCCGCGCCGGGCTCCGGCGACGCCGCGGGGGGCGGGTTCCTGAGGCTTGGCCGCGTGATTGGCTCGCACGTGAGTTGAGAACGAGCGGACGGGCGGTGAGGTCACGCCCGCCGTCACGGACAGTCATCGTGCGAGTGGCCCCGGGGGCGGCGTCCCCGGGGCCACCGACCGCGCGTCAGGAGTTGGGACGCAGGGTCCAGGTGACCGTCATCACACCGGTGACGGCACCGTCGGCGCGGGTGATCTCGACAGTGACCGGGAACTCCGGGCGGCCGCCGGCGTCCAACTCGGCGACGACGTCGGCGGCCGGGCGGCCGAGCACGGCGGTGGCGGTGACCTCGCCCATGGCGAGCTTCTTGTACGCGATCTCGGCGTTCACGGCCAGCGGCACGGCCCGGGACAGCTGGTCGCCGAAGGCGGCGAGCACGATGCAGCCGCTGGCGGACTCGGCGAGCGTGAACATCGCGCCGGCGTGCGGGCCGCCGACGTGGTTGTGGTACGCGGGCTGGTCGGGCAGCCGGAGGACGGCGCGCTCCGGGGTGGTCTCCAGGTACTCGAGCTTCAGGGTGTGCGCCATCGGCACGGTGGCGTCGAGCATCTGGCCGATCGTAGGTGTGGTCATGGCGACGATGTTACTAGCCGGTAGCTTCCGGCGGCAGGGGCCGACCGGAAAACCCGCACCGCCGGGCGCAGTTGAGGCCGTGCTCGATGGGAGAACGCGAAAACGCCCGAGGGGCCGACCTCTTGAAGAGATCGGCCCCTCGGGCTCTGGGGTGAGTGACGGGACTCGAACCCGCGGCCACCTGGACCACAACCAGGTGCTCTACCAACTGAGCTACACCCACCATCTGTCCGGTCCGTTCCCGCTCTCGCGTTCCCGTTCCGACAGGAAGAACTCTACAGGATCCGAGAGGGTGCTCGCGCCAGGGTTCCGTTCCGACGAGCGCGGGCACCCTCGTGAGCCCTGCAGCGGGCCCGCGGTCGGCTCCCGTCGGAGTCCCGCCGAGGTCCCGCCGGGCTCTCCGGACCAGGCTCTCCGGATGGGGAGCACCGGGCCGGGAGCGCCGGGTCAGTCGGTGGAGGTCTGGTACTTCCCGGCGATGGCGCGCGCGGTGTCGGCGTCCGGGCCGGGCTGTGGGACGAACACGGCCTCGCGGTAGTACCGCAGTTCGTCGATGCTCTCCCGGATGTCGGCGAGCGCCCGGTGGTTCCCGCCCTTCGGCGGGCTGTTGTAGTACGCCTTCGGGTACCAGCGGCGGGCCAGCTCCTTGATCGAGGAGACGTCCACGATCCGGTAGTGCAGGTGCTTCTCCAGGGCGGGCATGTCCCGGGCCAGGAAGCCGCGGTCGGTGGCCACCGAGTTTCCGCACAGCGGCGTCCTCCCGGCCTCCGGCACGTGCTCGCGCACGTACGCGAGCACCCGCTCCTCGGCCTCGGCCAGGGTCACGCCCTGCTCCAGCTCCTCCAGCAGGCCGGAGGCGGTGTGCATCGCGCGCACCACCTCGGGCATGTTCGCCAGCGCCTCCGCCGGCGGACGGATGATGACGTCCACGCCCTCGCCGAGGATGTTCAGCTCGGAGTCCGTCACCAGCACCGCGACCTCGACCAGGGCGTCCCGGTCGAGGTCGAGGCCGGTCATTTCACAGTCGATCCATACCAAACGGTCATTCACGCAACTCACCCTACGGCGCGATCACGCGCCGCGGGGACCGGTGGAGCCGAGCGGGGTGCCGGAGCGCAGGCCTCGGTCTGGTGCTCCTCCGCCCCGCCGAGCGCGCCACGACCGTCCGGCTCGCCCTCCCGGCCGGGGCGGACCGGGTGGCCGTCCCGCCCGGTACGGGCCTCCCGAGCCGCCCGGACACCGTCGGCCGCGGGGCGACCGCCCTGGGTACGGACCTGCGGCGACCGCGCCTGACGGCCGCGGAGCTCGCCCGCCCCCGGCGCCGACTGCCCGGCCGGGGTCGGCATCCGTCCGGCGGCCGCGCCGTGACCGCGCCCGGCCGCACCCGGCTCGTCAGCGGGCCGCTCGACCGCGCTCCGGTGCCCCTGGCCCTGGCCGCGGGCCCCCGGCTGGGGGAGGCCGTCCTCGGCCGCCGCGTGCTCGGCGGTACGCGGCGGACGTCCCGCCCCCGCGCCCGGTCCGCCCTGCGGCGGCACCGCCGACGGCCGCACCGGACCGCGCGCCGCCACACCCTGCTGCCCGGGGTGCGGCTGCTGCGCGGCCTGCTGGTGCGGGTACGCCTGACCGGCACGGGCGTGGAAGGCCTGGGCGGCCGGCGTCGAGGCCTGGCCCGGACCGAACCCGACCGGCTGCCCGTGCGCCCCCGGCTGACCGTGGCTGACCGGCTGTCCGTGCGGACCGACCGGCACCGGCGCCCCGGGACCGGCCGGGAACGGCTGCGCGCCGTGCGCCCCGCCGAACAGCGGCCCGCCCGCCGCGGCCGCCGCACCGGCGGCCGGGTGCGGCAGCGCGCCGGACAGCCGCAGGTCGCCGCCGTGGGCACCGGCCGCCGCGGGCGGCTGCTGCCCGGGGCGGCGTGCCCGGTAGCTGGTCCGGTACGCGGCCGGGGAGACCCCGAGCTGGCGGCGGAAGTGCCCGCGCAGCGCCACCGGCGAACGGAACCCGCACCGGCGCGCGACGTCGTCCACCGACAGCTCCGAGGTCTCCAGCAGCCGCTGCGCCTGGAGCACCCGCTGGGTGATCAGCCACTGCAGCGGCGCGCTGCCGGTGAGCGTGCGGAACCGCCGGTCGAAGGTGCGCCGGCTCATGTAGGCGCGAGCCGCCAGCACCTCGACGTCGAACTGCTGGTTGAGGTTCTCCAGCGCCCAGGTGACCACTTCGGCCAGCGGGTCGTTGCCGATCTCCTCCGGTAAAGACTGATCAATGTACTGGGCCTGTCCTCCGCCGCCGCGGCGGCTGGGCACCACCAGGCGGCGGGCCAGCGCGTTGGCCGCCTCGGCGCCGTGGTCGCTGCGCACCACGTGCAGGCACAGGTCGATGCCGGCGGCGGTGCCGGCCGAGGTGAGCACGTCGCCGTCGTCGACGAACAGCTCGCGCGGGTCGACGTGGACCCGCGGGTAGCGCTTGGCGAGCGTCGGCGCGTACATCCAGTGGGTGGTCGCCGGGCGCCCGTCGAGCAGGCCCGCGGCGGCCAGGACGAAGGCGCCGGTGCAGAGGCCGATGATCCGCGCGCCCTCGTGGTGGGCCTTGCGCAGGGCGGTGATCGCCTCGACCGGCGGAGGCTGGGAGATCGAGCGCCAGGCCGGTACGACGATCGTGCCGGCCCGGGCGAGGGCCTCCAGGCCGTACGGGGCGGAGAGGGTCAGGCCGCCGGTGGTGGCCAGCGGGCCCTCCTCGCCGGCGCAGACCAGCAGGCGGTAGCGGGGCACCCCGGCGTCCTGGCGGTCCACGCCGAAGACGGAGAGCGGGATGGAGCTCTCGAAGATCGGGGCGCCGCCGAAGATCAGCACCGCGACGGTCTCCCGGCGGCGCCGGCCGGACAGCTTGCGCGGGGCGGCGGCGGTCGCCGAGGTCGACGCGCCGTTCGCACCGGGGCCGCCGCCGACTCCGCCGATGCCGCCGGCGATGCCGCCGCCGTGGCTCAGCGGACCGTGGCCGGGGGCGGTTCCGAGCGCGATGCCGCCGAGCGGACCGCCGAGGGCACCGGAGGCGCCGTTCGGGCCGCCGGGGGCCCCCGGGGCGCCACTCGGGTGGGCGGAGTAGCCGGGATAGCCGGGGTACTCGCCGCCGTAGGCCGGGGTGTGACTGACGGGGCCTCGGCTGACGAGCGGTCCGCCGCTGACGTGGTGTCCGCCGCCGTGGTGTCCGCCGACGGGCTGTCCGCCGGTCGTCGGATGGTTCCCGTACGGCGGCTGGCCCCCGTTCGGGGTCGGCGCGCCGTGCTCGGCGCCGCCCGGGACCGTGCCCGGGCCGCCGGCGGGGGAGTGCGCTACGGGGTGCGAGGAGTGCGGAGCGGCACCGGAGGGGCCCGGGGCGCCGGAGGTGCGGGTGGTGGCGGCGATCGCGGAGGTGCCAGTGCTTCTCGCGGACCGACTCGCGGTGCCGCCCACCGCCTGGCCGCTGTCAGGACCCGCGTCGCTCCTGCTCACCCTGCTCAAGGCGCTCAAGCCCCCTCGGTGGTGTGGTGTGGGTGGTGCGGCACTGCTGGCCAAGATCGAAATCTATCGGGTGGACCATTGCCGTTGTGACAAGTTCACCATCCGACGCTATGTCGACATGGCTATTTGGCGTGATGCATTCGATCACGAAGCGTGGCACCCGTCGACCTTTCTGGGAAGAGGGCCGGGGCAACGGTGGCTGGTTGTCGCGGGGCCGCTCCTGGGGCGTCCGGCCCCCGTGCGCCCGATCGGCGGGTCTGGGCTGCGGATTTGCCCAAGCGGGAGGGATCGGCGCGAAATTGACCGAAAATCGGCGGTGCACGAGAGGGCGCATGGGCGTGAGTCGTGCGCCTCCCAGGCTTCATCCGGCCAAGCCTGGTGCGGTGGAACCGCCATCCGGACCGCCGGGTTACGGTCCTGCCGTGAACACCGACAGCCGGCTCGAACGGGCCAACGACAACGCCGCCGCCTTCTGGCTCGCCCAAGCCCGCGCGCACGGCTGGCAGACCCGCGTCCTCCCGGGCCTGACGGCGGTCCGCTGCGCCCGCACCCCGAACGACGGGCACCGCTTCCTGGTGACCCGTCCGTACGCCGAACCAGGCCTAGTGGAGCAGGAGTTGGCGGATCTGCTGGGCGAGTGGTCGACCATATGCTTCACCGTGGAGGACCCGTACGGCGGCCTCGACCTCTCCCGCTTCGGGACCGACCGGACGTCGGTCATGCCGGTGATGGTCCGGGACCCGGGCCCGGTCGAGGGCGCGACGACCACCCTGTCGGCGGTCTCCGACGCGCACGGGGGCGGAACCCTGACGGTGGATGAGGTGACGGACGCGGACAGCTTCGCGCTGGTCGAACGGGCGATCGTGGAGGGCTTCCCGCTGCCCGCCCGCCAGCCCTGGGTCCGCGGCGACGCACTCCCGGAGCGACTGCTGGGCGAACCCGGTTGGCGGGCCTGGCTCGGTCGCGTCGACGGCTCCGTGGCGGGCGCCTGCCTCACCTACGACGACGGCCGGGCCACCGGCGTCTACTGGGTCACCACCCTGCCCGACTGGCGCGGCCGCGGGGCGGCCAAGGCCGTCCTGCAGACCGCCCTGGTCCACGCGCACCCGGACCGCCCGGCCACCCTGGTCGCCACCTCGGTCGGCGAACCGCTCTACCGCAAGCTCGGGTTCACCGAGCAGGCCCGAACCTGCTGGTGGAGCCGTACCTCGACGGAGTGCTGACCGCCGCGCGGGCGGCCGGTCGTCGCCGTACCCGCGGGCTGCCACCGGGCGGCGTTGTGAGGGACGGCGTCTACCGGGCGGTGTCTATCGGGCGGCGGCGACCGCTGCGGCTGCCGTGGCGGGCACCGGGCCGGGCACCGGGGCGAAGGCGGTCCGGGTGGGCGCGGGCCCGTCCGCCGCCGTACGGAGGGGCGTCGGACGCCCGACCGGCGCGGGCCCGCGACCGTCCGCACCCGGATCCGGTGCGGCCCCCGGCCCGGTGCCCACCGGTGCCCCGGAGACGGCTCCCACGTCGGTGCGGGCGGCGGCGATCACGGCAAACCCGCCTGATCGGTTTCGGACACCGGAGCCGGCCCCCGCGCCCGACCCGCTGCCCGCCCCGGTGTTCGCGGGAACCGGCGCACTCGAACCCTCCGGGGCGACCGCCGTCGGGCGCACGCCGGACCGCGCGCCGAGCAGCGCCGTCTCCCGCGTCGACGCCGCGGCAGCCGCCCGCCGGGTCGCGCCGCCGACCCGGGCCCCCGGCCGGGTCGAGGGCGCGTTGCGCGCGGCGAGCACCTGTCCGACCGCCTCCGGCAGTCCGGCCGCCTTCAGCGTCGGCCGATACCCGGGCTCCGCCCACGGCCGGCCGTGGTGCAGCCAGACGCTGCGCAGCCCGGTCAGTTCGGCCCCGGCGATGTCGGCGGGCGCGTGGTCCCCGATCATCCAGGTGTGCGCGGCCCAGTTCCCGGTGGGCGCGATGCCGCAGCGCTGGGCGGCGATCTCGAAGATCAGCGGATCCGGTTTGACGCAGTCGGCCTCCTCGGAGATGACCCAGCCGTCGACCAGCGGCCCCAGCCCGGTCCGGCGGATCTTCTCCAACTGCGGCCGGGTGCCGCCGTTGCTGACGATGCCGAGCGTCCATCCCGCCGCCCGCGCGGCCCGCAGCGCCTCGAGGTGCCGGGGCGGGCAGTGAATGTGGGAGTTGATGCCGCGTCGGTAGTGGGCGAGCAGGAACTCGGCGGAGACGTCCAGGCCGTAGCGGCGCCGGACCGCGGACAGTACGGTGCTGCGCGGTACGTAGCCGCCGCCGTCGATGGTGACGAACCAGTCGAGGTCACCGGGCGGCAGGTCGCGTTCGGAGAGGAAATCCTGCGCCCAGGCCCGGAAAGCGGCGTCCCGGGGAAGCAGCGTGTTGTCGAGGTCGAACAGGAGCAGGGGCATGTCGAGCATCGTGCCAGCGCCCGCGCCTATGCACCTGGCAAATGCCAGACCGCGTCGCGAAGCCGTACCAAGTGGCTGATTCGGGCTCCGACACCTGACGTACGGATCCCGCTCGAGCCGGTGCGCGCCGGCTACGCACCAGGTGCGTAGCCGGGTACGCGCAGGGTACGGGCGGTGTGCGGGCAGGCCCTGGGGCGGAGGCCCGCGACCGGCGGGGCGTAACGGTTCGCGACGTGCCGCAACGGATCGTCGCCGATCAATGACAGTCCGGTCACGGTGTCCCGCGGGCCTGTTGCGCCGCCCGGTCCGCTCAGTCAAGCTCCAGAGAACCTCCTTTCCGGAGGGGGCGCGATCGCCTGCGGGCAGGGCGCACTGCCACGGCGGGCGCATCCTCCTTTCGCGGGAACAACGTCGCTCCGGGGCTTCGCCGCTGGGCTGGGCCCCCTGCCCGTCGTATTCTGAAAGGAACAGGTCACATACGGTGCTGCGCGGCGCAGACCGACGTCATCCCGTGGGCGGGCCTGCCGCACGGGCAGCGTTGTCCTCTCCTGTCGGCCCCTCTCCCTCGAAGAGCCGTGAGCCATGGCTGGTTTTGAGCCTCCCCGACCGGTCGAACCGGACACGCCCCACAACGCGGGCGCAGCGACCGGGGGAGACGGCGTCCGCACGAACCTCGACCCGGTCGACGGGACCGACGGTTTCCCGGGCCTCGCACGCGCGCTCCGCAGTCTCGCCCGCCGCGGGAATCTCGCCCGCCGCGACCGGTCCGGGCCCCGCCCGGGGCGTGGCGAGCCCCCGGCCGACCCTGCGGGGCGTCCGGTGACGGGCCGCCTGGGCCCGGGCGCGGAGCGTCCGGAGGCGGCCTCGGGCGCGGCCGACGCGTTCGGCGGGAGCACCGAGTCGTCGGAGCAGGAAGCCCCCGCGCCGTCCCTCGACCCGGCCTTCCAGCACGGCGTGGTGGTGGGCTTCGACGGCTCGCTGTCGAGCGAGCGCGCCCTCGCCTACGCGGTGGGCATGGCACGCCGTTCGCAGTGCGGCCTGGTGATCGTGCACGTCGCCAACCGCCTGCCCGCGACGGTCTGGGCCGGCTGTGAACCGCCCGTCTTCGTCGACCTGCCCGACCACCGGACCGAGGTCCTCGGCCTGGAGCTCGCCTGTGCGGACTTCCTCGCCGGGGTGCCGTGGATCCTGGTCGAGCGCGGCGGCGACATCTGCCACGAGATCGAGGAGGTCGGCCGTGAGTACGCGGCCGACGCGATCGTCGTCGGCACGACGCACGGCCTGCTCGGCAAGATCTTCGGCTCGGTCTCCGGGCGGCTGGCGCGGCGGGCCAACCGCCCGGTGATCGTGATCCCCTGAGGGTTCGTTCGGTCTTCTTGTCCTGTTGCCTCCTCCACCGTGGCCCGCTCCTCAACGACGGTTGCGGAGCAGGGCGTTGACCCGGTGGGCTCGGCTCAGGACCTGACCGGCACGACTCGCGCGGGTCGCGAGCGTGTGGTCACGAGGTGATGCCGAGCTCCCGGGCGATGAGCATGCGCTGGACCTCGGAGGTGCCCTCCCCGATTTCCAGGATCTTGCTGTCGCGCCAGAAACGGGCGACCGGGAATTCGTTCATGAAGCCGTACCCGCCGTGGATCTGGGTCGCCTCGCGGGCGTTGTCGACGGCGGCCTCGGACGAGTACAGCTTCGCGATCGCGGCCTCCTTCTTGAACGGTTCGCCGTGCAGCATCCGGGAAGCGGCGTCCCGCCAGGCCAGGCGGGAGGTGTGGGCGCGCAGCTCCATGTCGGCAAGCTTGAACTGGATGGCCTGGTTGGCGCCGATCGGCCGGCCGAAGGCCCGACGCTCGCCGGCGTACTTCACGGACTCGTCGACGCAGCCCTGGGCCAGGCCGGTGGCCAGGGCCGCGATCGCGATGCGGCCCTCGTCGAGGATCCGCAGGAACTGGGCGTAGCCTCGGCCACGCTCGCCCAGCAGGTTGGCCGCGGGAACGCGGCAGTCGGTAAAGGACAGTTCGCGGGTGTCGGATGCGTTCCACCCGACCTTCGAGTACTTCTTCGAGACCTGGAACCCAGGGGTCCCGGTGGGCACGATGATGGAGGAGATCTCCCGCGTGGGCGAGCGGAATTCGCCTTCTTCACTCGAACGAGCGATCGGTTCGGTGAGCGCGGTGACGGTGACCAGACCGGTGATGTCGGTGCCGGAGTTGGTGATGAAGCACTTGGTGCCGTTGATGACCCACTCGTCGGTGGCCTCGTCGTACCGCGCGGTGGTGCGGGTGGCGCCGGCGTCCGAGCCGCCCTCCGGCTCGGTGAGGCCGAAGGCGCCGAGGAGTTCGCCCGAGGTCAGTCGGGGCAGCCACTCGCGCTTCTGCTCCTCCGTGCCGAAGCGGTAGATCGGCATCGCGCCGAGCGAGACGGCGGCCTCCAGCGTGATCGCCACCGAGGAGTCGACGCGGGCGAGCTCCTCCAGGACGAGGCCGAGGGCGAAGTAGTCGCCGCCCATGCCGCCGTACTCCTCCGAGAAGGGCAGGCCGAAGAGGCCCATCCGGCCCATCTCGCGGACGATCTCGTAGGGGAACTCCTCCCGCTCGTAGAGCTCGCCGATCTTCGGCGCCACCACGTCCTGGGCGAACTCGGCGACGGTGCGCCGCAGTTCCTCGTACTCGCTGCTGAGTCGGTGGTCGAACATGGTGATCCTCCTGGTGCCCGGCCGGGGCGGCCGCGGGCGTGAGCGGGACGACCGGCGTCCGTCTGACGGTCCGACGGTCGCACGGTGTGGTCGAGGGATGAGCGGTGCGGATGAACGTGGTGCCTGGCGCCGGCCGGACCGTACGGGGGCGCGGCCGGCGCCGGAGTCGGGGAGCGGGGCGGAGTCAGCCCCGGGTGGCGCCGAGCAGCGCCTGGACAGTGCGGGAGGGGCTCGGGCGGCCGAGGCGCTCGGCCATCCAGCCGCTGGTCGCGACCAGGGCGCGCAGGTCGACGCCGGTCCGGATGCCGAGCCCGTGCAGCATCCAGACCAGGTCCTCGGTGGCCAGGTTGCCGGTGGCGCTCTTGGCGTACGGGCAGCCGCCCAGGCCGCCCGCCGAGGCGTCCACCGTGGTGACTCCCTCGCGCAGCGCCGCCAGGGTGTTGCTGAGCGCCTGGCCGTAGGTGTCGTGGAAGTGCACGGCGAGCCGGTCGGCGGGCACCCCGGCCCGAGCGAAGCCGGTCAGCAGCGCGCCGACCTGGCCCGGGGTGGCGACGCCGATGGTGTCGCCGAGGCTCAGCTCCGAGCAGCCCATCTCCAGCAGCTGGACGCCGTACCGGACCACCTGGGGGACCGGGACGGGCCCCTCCCACGGGTCGCCGAAGCACATCGAGAGGTAGCCGCGGACCGCGATCCCGGCCTCGGCGGCCCGCGTCACGACCGGGCGGAACATCGCCATCGCCTCGTCCGCCGAGCGGTTGAGGTTGCGGCGGGCGAAGGTCTCGGTGGCGCTGGCGAACACCGCGACGTCGCCGGCCCGGTGGGCGAGCGCGCGGTCCAGGCCGCGCTCGTTGGGCACCAGGACCGGCAGCCGCAGGCCGGGGTGGCGCTCCGGCAGGTCGGCGAGCCGGGGCATCAGCTCCTCGGCGTCGGCCAGCTGCGGTACCCATTTCGGGTGAACGAAGCTGGTGGCCTCGACGGTGCGCAGACCGGCGGCGGCGAGCCGGGCGATGAACTCGGCCTTGACCTCGACGGGCACCAGCGAGCCCTCGTTCTGCAGGCCGTCGCGCGGCCCGACCTCGTGGATCCGGATCTCCTCGGGCAGGCCGGGGGCGCGGACGGGGTCGGGCAGGCCGAGGTCGAGGGCATCAGGCTCGCGGGCGGGGGCGGGGGCGGGGGCGGGGGAAGTCACGACCGCACCTCCGCGGGCTCGGCGCCGGCATCGGCGGAGGGCTCGACCGCGGCCTCCTCGACCGCCGCCGCCTCGACCGGGGTGACCACGACCAGCAGGTCCTCCATCGCGACGGTGGCGCCGGCGGTGGCCCGCAGTTCGGCCACCATGCCGTCGTGCGGTGCGGCGATCACGTGTTCCATCTTCATGGCCTCCAGCACGAGCAGGGGCTGGCCCTTGCGGACCGTCTCGCCCGCCGTGGTCTTGACGACGGTGACGGTGCCGGGCATCGGGGCGGTCAGGGCGCCGTGGTGCGCGCCGGCCCCGGCGGCGCTCTCCACGACCGGGTCGTAGGCGTGCAGCGGCCAGGCGTCGCCCTCGATGCCGAGCCAGGTCACCGGTCCGGCGGCGAGGCCGGGGGTGGCGTCGGTGGCCAGCGAGAACGTGGTCTGCAGGCCGTCGACGGTCAGGTGTAGCCGGTCGCCGGCCAGGGCCGCGCGGGCGCGGTGCACGGGCCCGTCGCCGAGCCGGAGCTCCACCTCGCGGGTGAACCCGGCGGGATTGTCAGTGGCATCGGTTACGTTGCCCGCAGTGATCGAACGGATGCGCACCGAGACCGGATCCTGGCCGGGGGTACGGAGTCGGTGGGTGGTCCAGGCGGGGGTGCCGCCCAGGCGCCAGCCGGAGGGAAGGGAGAACGGGTCGGTCCAGCCGCCGGGGGTGGCGGCCGGGGTGAGCTCCAGGTGCCGTGCCAGCGCGGCCGCGTAGTAGAGGAGGTGAGCGGGCGACGGTTCGGCCGCTGCGGCGTCGGTCCCGGTCCCGGGCTGGGCGGGCGTCGTGGTGTCGGCCGGGGCGGTCGCGTTGACGGGGGAGTACGGCGCGGTGAGCAGGGCCGGCTGCTGCTGGGCGGTCTGCTCCACCAGGCCGGTGTCCAGGCGGCCGGCGACGACCTCGGGGTGTGCGAGGAGCCGGCGCAGGAATCCGGTGTTGGTGGTGACGCCCAGGATGCGGGTGTCGGCCAGCGCGGCGCGCAGCCGGCGCAGCGCGGTCGGGCGGTCGGGCCCGTACGCGATGACCTTGGCGAGCATCGGGTCGTAGGCGCTGGTGACGACGGTTCCGGGGGTGACTCCGGAGTCGACGCGGATGCCCTCGCCCCGGGGCTCGTCCAGGGTGAGGATGCGGCCGCCGGTGGGCAGGAAGTCCCGTTCCGGGTCCTCGGCGCAGATGCGGGCCTCGATGGCGTGGCCCAGGAAGGAGATGTCGGACTGGGTGAAGGAGAGCGGTTCGTCGGCGGCGACGCGCAGCTGCCACTCGACCAGGTCGAGCCGGGCCGCGTCGGCGCCCACGGCGACAGCGAGTTCGGTGACGGGGTGTTCCACCTGGAGACGGGTGTTCATCTCCATGAAGAAGAAGTCCCGCACCCCCTCGGAGGCGGAGGCGGGGGCGTCCGGGTCGATGCCGGGGACGATGAACTCCACGGTGCCGGCCCCGGTGTAGCCGCAGGACTCCGCGGCGCGGACGGCCGCGGCGCCCATCGCGGCGCGGGTCTCGGCATTGAGCAGAACGGAGGGAGCCTCTTCGATCAGCTTCTGGTGGCGGCGCTGCAGGCTGCACTCGCGCTCGCCGAGGTGGACGGTGGTGCCGTGGGCGTCGGCCAGCACCTGCACCTCGATGTGGCGCGGCCGGTCGATCCAGCGCTCCAGCAGCAGGGTGTCGTCGCCGAAGGCGGTGCGGGCGACGCGGCGGGCGGCGGCGATCTCGGTGGGCAGGTCGGCCGGGTCCCGCACGAGGCGCATGCCCTTGCCGCCGCCGCCGGCGGACGGCTTGAGCAGCACGGGGTAGCCGATCCCCTCGGCGGCGGCGACGAGTTCCTCGTCGGTGGGCGCGGTGGCCTGGCTGCCGGGGACCACTGGGACGCCGGCGGCTCGGACGGCCTCCTTGGCGTTGATCTTGTCGCCCATCAGCTCGACCGCACCAGGAGGTGGTCCGATGAAGACGAGGCCCGCGTCGGCGCAGGCGCGGGCGAAGCCGGGGTTCTCGGCGAGGAACCCGTAGCCGGGGTGGACGGCCTGGGCGCCGGTGCGGCGGGCGGCGGCGAGGATCTGGTCGGTCCGCAGGTAGGTCTCGGCAGCCGAGCTGTCGCTGCGGTCGGCCGGGCCGAGCCGGACCGCGACGTCCGCCTCGCGGACGTGCGGAGCGTCGGCGTCCGCGTCGCTGAACACGGCGACCGAGCGGACGCCGAGCCGCCGCAGGGTGCGGATCACCCGGAGGGCGATCTCACCGCGGTTGGCGACCAGAACTGTGTCGAACATGGGAGGCGTTCCTCCGGGTCGAGGGGAGCCGTACGAAGGAGGTGGCGGTGGGCGGTTGGGCGCCGGCCCGGGGTCGGACCGGCGCCGTGGACGTCAGACCCGGAAGGAAGGGGTCACGAACGCGGGGAGCCCTGGCGCGGGATCACATGCGGAAGACGCCGTACGGGGCGGGCGGTGCCAGCGGGGCGTTGGCGCAGGCGGTGAGCGCGAGGCCGACGACGGTGCGGGTGTCCATCGGGTCGATCACACCGTCGTCCCAGAGCCGGGCGGAGGCGTAGTAGGCGTTGCCCTGGCGCTCGTACTGCTCGCGGACGGGGCGCTTGAACTCCTCCTCCGCCTCGGTCGGCCACTGCTCGCCGTGCGACTCCAACTGGTCTCGGCGGACGGTGGCGAGGACGGAGGCCGCCTGCTCGCCGCCCATCACGGAGATCTTGGAGCCCGGCCACATCCACAGGAAGCGAGGTGAGTAGGCCCGGCCGCACATCGAGTAGTTGCCGGCTCCGTACGAGCCGCCGATCACCACGGTCAGCTTCGGGACGCGGGTGCAGGCGACGGCGTTGACCATCTTGGCGCCGTGCTTGGCGATGCCGCCCGCCTCGTACTGCCGACCGACCATGAAGCCGGTGATGTTCTGCAGGAAGAGGAGGGGGATGCCGCGCTGGTCGCACAACTCGATGAAGTGGGCGCCCTTGACGGCCGACTCGGAGAACAGCACGCCGTTGTTGGCGACGATGCCGACGGGGTGGCCGTGGATCCGGGCGAAGCCGGTGACCAGGGTCGCGCCGTACTCGGCCTTGAACTCGGCGAAGCGGCTGCCGTCCACCAGGCGGGCGATCACCTCGCGGACGTCGTAGGGCGTGCGCGGGTCGACCGGGACGGCCCCGTACAGGCCCGCCGGGTCGACGGCCGGCGGCTCGACCGGTGTGAGCGGCCAGGGCTTGGCCGCGCGCGGGCCGAGCCCGGCGACGATCGTCCGGACGATGGAGAGGGCGTGGGCGTCGTCCTCGGCCAGGTGGTCCGTCACGCCCGAGGTGCGGGAGTGCAGGTCGCCGCCGCCCAGTTCCTCGGCGGTGACCACCTCGCCGGTGGCGGCCTTCACCAGTGGCGGCCCGCCCAGGAAGATCGTGCCCTGGTTGCGGACGATCACGGCCTGGTCGCTCATCGCCGGGACGTACGCGCCGCCGGCCGTGCAGGAGCCGAGCACGGCGGCGATCTGCGGGATGCCCGCGGCGGAGAGCCTGGCCTGGTTGTAGAAGATCCGCCCGAAGTGGTCGCGGTCCGGGAAGACCTCGTCCTGCATCGGGAGGAAGGCGCCGCCGGAGTCCACCAGGTAGACGCAGGGCAGCCGGTTCTCCAGCGCGACCTCCTGGGCGCGCAGGTGCTTCTTCACCGTCATCGGGTAGTAGGTGCCGCCCTTGACGGTGGCGTCGTTGGCGACCACCACCACCTCGCGTCCGGCGACCCGGCCGATGCCGGCGATCACCCCGGCCGCGGGCGCCGCCCCGTCGTACATCCCGTCGGCGGCCAGCGGGGCCAGCTCCAGGAAGGGCGAGGCAGGGTCGAGCAGGGTGTCCACCCGGTCGCGGGGGAGGAGCTTGCCGCGTGCGGTGTGCCGGGCGCGGGCCTTGGCGCCGCCGCCCTGGGCGACCACGTCGAGCTTCGCGCGCAGTTCGGCGACCAGCTCCTGGTGCGCCTCGGTGTTCGCGCGGTAGGCGGCGGACCCTGGGTCGACGGAAGTGCCGAGCCGGGGGGCCGGCGCGGCGGCTCCGGGCGGTACGGCGGTCGACGCCGCCGCGGTGCCGTTCGCTGCGCTGAGCTGGACGCCGGTGGGTACGCCGGCGGTTGAGATGACCATTCCCAAGAGCTCCCTTGCCCTCGGCACCAGGTGGGCGCCGGATGCGGCGCGCCCATGGAATCCCACGTTAATTAACGTTAACTTACGCCGCCCAGGTTAACGACCGATAACCCGACTGTCTACGATGGGCGGCATGCCGAACGTCCCCGCAGCCTCCGCGCTCCCACGCCGCGACCAGATCCGCCGGGAGGCCGCGCGACTGTTCGCCGCCCGGGGCTTCCTCGGTGTCGGCGTGGACGAGATCGGCAAGGCGGTCGGGATCAGCGGCCCCGGGCTCTACCGGCACTTCGCCGGCAAGGACGCGATGCTCGCCGACCTGCTGATCGGCATCAGTGAGCGCCTGCTGGAGGAGGGGCGCCGCCGGGCGGGCGGCGGCGACGGTCCGGCGGCCGCGCTGGACGCGCTGATCGGCGGCCACGTCGACTTCGCCCTCGACGACCGCGACCTGATCACCCTGCACGACCGCGAGCTGCTGAACCTCAAGGAAGAGGACCGCCGCACCGTCCGCCGACTCCAGCGCGGCTACGTCGAGCTGTGGGTGGACGTGGTCCGGCAGGCCTACCCGCCGCTGGCCGACCCCGCCGCCGAGCCGGTGGCGCGGGCCGCCGTGCACGCCGTCTTCGGCCTGATCAACTCGACCCCGCACAGCCTGGGCGCGAACCCCGGCCACAGCGAGCGCTCCGGCCACGGCGAGCGCTCCGGTCAGGGCGAGCGCTCCGGGCTTCAGCGTGACGGCATGGCCGCCCTGCTCCACACCCTCGCCCACGGGGCGTTCGCCGCTGCCGCGGAAGCGGCCACCGCGGACTCGGCGTCCGCGAGCGGCTGAGTCCAGCCGGCCCCGCCTGCACACCCGTCCCGCCTGCATACCCGGCCCGTCCCCGCCCCGCGCCCGCCCGGAGGCCTAGGCCCAAAGGCCGGTGCCCGACCTCCCCCGGTCGCTGGGCGTTCGGCGGGTGGTCGGCGACCCTGGAGACAGACGGCGGGTCGATGGCGGCCGTGCGGATGTTCGATCGGGAATCTCCGCCGGTCGCGAGCTGTTGCCCAGTCCGCCGGACCGGACGATCCGCGCCGCCCCGGCCCGTCCCGAACCCACCCGGGTCGGAAACGCCGTGGCGGCCACCCGACGAAATGGTTAGCATCCCTAAATATGCCTGAGACTCACGGATCCACGGTGGAGCAATCCCCGAGCGGCCCACCGGCCCCCGGCCAGACCCCGGAGGCCCCCGCAGACGAGCACGCTTCCGGAGCGGGCGCATCCGGAGCGGGCGCATCCGGCGCGGACGCCGACGGCGGCCACACCGAGCCCGCCGGCTGGCTGCGCCGTCTGATCGGTTACAGCTGGCGGTCCCGTCGCAGCCTGTTGCTCGCCTTCGGCGCCTCGCTCCTCGGCATGGCCATCACCGCGTTGGTGCCGCTGGTCACCAAGCTGATCATCGACGACGTCATCGTCGCCCACACCCGCTCGCTGACCCCCTGGGCCGTGGTGCTGCTGCTGGCCGCGGCCGTGGTCTTCGGGTGCACCCAGGTCCGTCGCTACTACGGCGGCCAGCTCGCCGTCGACGTCCAGCACGAGCTGCGCAGTGACCTGTTCCGTTCGCTCGGCCGGCTCGACGGCCACCGCCAGGACCGGTTGGACACCGGCCAGGTGGTGGGGCGCGCGACCTCCGACCTCCAGCTGGTCAACGGGCTGCTCTCGATGGTGCCGATGATGACCGGCTACCTGCTGATGTTCGTCATGTCGCTGGTCGTGATGGTCTGGCTGTCCCCGCCGCTCACCCTGGTGGCGCTGGTCATGGCGCCCGCGCTGTGGTGGGTCTCCGTGCTCAGCCGCAAGCGCCTGTTCCCGTCCACCTGGGCAGCCCAGCAGGAGGCGGCCGCCGTCGCCGGCGTGGTGGACGGCGCGATCGGCGGCGTCCGCGTGGTCAAGGGCTTCGGCCAGGAGGCGCAGGAGCTGGACAAGCTGGAGCAGGCCTCCCACAACCTGTTCGCCGCCCGGCTCCGCTCGATCCGGCTCAACGCCCGCTACAACCCGGCGATGCAGGCGATCCCGGCCCTCGCCCAGGTCGCCGTCCTGGCCTTCGGCGGCTGGCTGGCCGTCGAGGGCCAGGTCTCGCTCGGGACCTTCGTCGCCTTCTCGACCTACGTCGCGCAGATGACCGGCCCGGTGCGGATGCTGACCATGATCATCACGGTCGGCCAGCAGGCCCGTGCGGGTGTGGAGCGCGTCCTGCAGCTGATCGACGAGCGCCCGCTGGTCCAGGAGCGCCCGGACGCCCTCACCCTGGACCTCGCGCAGAGCGCCGTCCCGCATGACGCCGTCCCGCATGACGCCAGCTCGCAGAGCGCCGTCCCGCAGGATGACACCCCGCGCGGCACCACCGTCGGTGCCCGGACCCCCGACCTCGCCCTGGAATTCGACCGGGTCGAGTTCCGCTACGACCCCGAGCACCCCGCTCCCGTCCTGCACGGTCTCAGCCTGAAACTGGCCCCCGGCGAGACCCTCGCCCTGGTCGGCGCCTCCGGCTCCGGCAAGTCGACGGTGGCCCAGCTGGTGCCCCGCTTCTACGACCCCGCCGCCGGTACTGTCCGCCTCTACGGCCACGACCTGCGCGACCTCACCCTGGACTCGGTCCGGGCGACGGTCGGCATCGTCCCCGAGGAGAGCTTCCTCTTCTCCGAGTCGGTGCGCACCAACATCGCCTACGGCCGCCCGGACGCCACGGACGAACAGATCGTCGCCGCCGCGCGCGCCGCGCAGGCCGACGAGTTCGTCCGCGCGCTCCCGGACGGCTACGAGACCAAGGTCGGCGAGCAGGGCCTGACCCTCTCCGGCGGCCAGCGCCAGCGCATCGCCCTGGCCCGCGCGATCCTCACCGACCCGCGGATCCTCCTGCTGGACGACGCCACCTCGGCGGTGGACCCGCAGGTCGAGGCGGAGATCCACGACGCGCTGCGCTCGGTGATGACCGGCCGCACCACGCTGCTGATCGCCCACCGCCGCTCGACCCTCCAGCTCGCCGACCGGATCGCCGTCCTGGACCGCGGACGGCTGCTGGACATCGGTACGCACGAGGAACTCGAGGCCCGATGTCCCCAGTACCGGGCCCTGATCACCGACCCCGAGGCGGGCCGCACCACGCACCCCGCCGCCTCCGAGATACCGACCGGGACGGCCGCCGAGACTCCGGCGGGAGCCCCGACCGGGACCCCAGCCGGGACGCCGACCGAGGCTCAGGCGCAGCCGCAGGCCGAGCAGCCGCCCACCCCTGCGCCGACCGCCCCCGTCCTGGCCACCCCCGCCCTGGCCAAGGCTGCCCGCACCGCCGACCCCGACCTGCTGGCCAAGGTCGCCGCCCTCCCGCCCGCCGACGACACCCCGGCCGTCGCCCGCGCCGAGGCCGAGGCCGGCGACCCCGACTTCTCGCTGCGCCGCCTGCTGCGCCCCTTCCGCATTCCGCTGCTCACCGCCCTCCTGCTGGTCGCCCTGGACGCGGGTGCCGGCCTGGTCCTGCCGGTGCTGATCCGGCACGGCATCGACGAGGGCGTCCGCAAGGGCCTGATGTCGGGCGTCGCGGTGGCCTCGCTCACCGCACTGGTCGTGGTGCTGCTGGACTGGCTGGTGCAGGGTGCCGAGAACCGGGTCAGCGGCCGCACCGGCGAGCGCGTGCTCTACACGCTCCGGCTCAAGATCTTCGCCCACCTCAACCGGCTCGGCCTGGACTACTACGAGCGCGAGCTGACCGGCCGGATCATGACCCGGATGACCACCGACCTGGACTCGCTGACGTCCTTCCTGCAGACCGGCACGGTCACCGCCGTGGTCAGTCTGCTGACCTTCGCCGGGATCTTCGCCGCCCTGCTGATCATCGACGCCGGCCTGGCCCTGGTGGTCTTCGCCGTGCTGCCGCTGCTGGTGATCGCCACGCTGGTGTTCCGCAAGAAGTCCAAGGACCAGTACGAGCGCTCCCGCGACCTGATCAGCACCGTCAACGCCGACCTGCAGGAGAACGTGGCCGGCATGCGGATCGTCCAGGCCTTCCGCCGCTTGGACACCAACACCGACCGCTTCGTGGCGCGCGGCATCGCCTACCGCGAGGCCCGGGTCCGCGCGCAGCTGTACATCTCGCTGTACTTCCCGTTCGTCCAGTTCCTCTCCAGCGTGGCCGCCGCGCTGGTGCTGATCGTCGGTGCGGCCCGGGTCGACGCCGGGACGCTGACGGTCGGCGCACTGGTCGCGTACCTGCTCTACATCGACCTGTTCTTCGCACCGGTCAACCAGCTGTCCCAGGTCTTCGACGGCTACCAGCAGGCCTCGGTGGGCCTCGGCCGGATCCGCGAGCTGCTGCGCACCCCGACCACCACGGCCGAGGCGGCCGACCCGGTCCCGGTGTCCAAGGGGCTGCGCGGCGAGATCGACTTCGAGGGGGTCGGCTTCGCCTACAACGGCGGCGCGGACGGTGCCCCGACCGTGCTGACCGGAGTGAACCTGCACATCCCGGCCGGGCAGACGGTGGCCCTGGTCGGCGAGACCGGCGCCGGGAAGTCGACGCTGGTGAAGCTGGTCGCCCGGTTCTACGACGCGACCGAGGGCACCGTCCGGGTGGACGGGGTCGACCTCACCCAGTACGACCTGGCGCAGTACCGCCACCGGCTGGGCGTGGTGCCGCAGGAGGCCTACCTCTTCGCGGGCACGGTCCGCGAGGCGATCGCGTACGGTCGGCCGGAGGCCTCGGCGGCCGAGGTGGAAGCGGCGGCCCGGGCGGTCGGCGCGCACGACATGATCGTCCGGCTGTCCGGCGGCTACGACCACGAGGTGGCCGGTCGTGGCCGCAACCTCTCGGCAGGCCAGCGCCAGCTGATCGCGCTGGCCCGGGCCGAACTGGTCGACCCGGACATCCTGCTGCTCGACGAGGCCACCGCGGCGCTCGACCTGGCCACCGAGGCGACGGTCAACCAGGCCGCGGACCGGCTCAGCGGCGGCCGCACCACCCTGGTCATCGCCCACCGCCTGACCACCGCCGAGCGCGCGGACCGGGTGATCGTGCTGGACCACGGCCGGGTGGTCGAGGACGGCACCCACACCGAACTGCTCGCCCGGGGCGGCAGCTACGCCCGGCTCTGGCAGGCGTTCATCGCGGACGGCCACCCGGCGGTCGAGACCGTCGCCGCCGGGTAGTCGGCAACCGAACGGAGGCCCTCCAGCCCGGGGACACACGGCCGGAAGGCCTCCTGGCCGTCTGGCCCCCTTGCACGCAGGGGCCGTCAGGCGGCGATCAGCGAGGTCAGCAGCCCCGACGGGTCGATCCCGCGCGGCAGGTCGCTCACCTGCCCGTCCCCGACCTCGACCACTCGCCAGCCGGAGCCGTCGGCCCGGCTGGCGAGGTCGGTGGTGACGAAGCGGCAGCCGAGCGTCCGGACCAGGGCCCCTACGTCGGTGAGGTCGGGCTCGACGCTCTGGTGCGGGGCGTCCGGGTGCGGTCCGAC
Source organism: Kitasatospora sp. NPDC023120 (assembly GCF_055560835.1). Classification (NCBI taxonomy): domain Bacteria; kingdom Bacillati; phylum Actinomycetota; class Actinomycetes; order Kitasatosporales; family Streptomycetaceae; genus Kitasatospora; species Kitasatospora sp. NPDC023120. The sequence continues at coordinate 236,512 of NZ_JBVHHY010000013.1, forward strand.
CAGGACCGGCCGGCCGTCCAGCCACCACACCCGCGCCTCGACGGCCCGCCCGCCCGCACCCGGCCCGCCGCCCTCGCCGTCGTTGCCGCCCTCGCCGCCGTCGGCGCTCTGCCCGGCGCCGTCCGCGCGCTCGAACTCCTCGTACCGGCGCAGCACCACCCCACCGGCCAGGAACTCGCCCTGCAGCTCGACGAACCGCTCGACCACCCGCCGGACCGCCGGCAGATCGGCCAACTCGGGTACGTAACAGGCCTCGTGCCACTCGTGCTTGCGCGACTTCACGTAGTCCTTGACGATCGCCGGACCGCTCCCGCCGAGTCGGGCCGCGGCCGCCGCCAGCTCCTCCGGCCCGGGTGGTACCGGCCCGTCGCACGGGATCCACGCGCTGGCCGGGGTCGCTCCCTCGAACACGCCGTACCAGCCCGGCAGTTCGTGTGCCGTCGCGTAACCGGGCGCGCCGGTCAGCAGGTTGTTGCCGCGGCCGGTGAGCGCGGCGGCGAAGCCGGCGTACCGGGCGGAGGGGAGCATCCAACCCCGGTACCAGAGCGGGCCGCCGTCCCGCGGCACCCGCCGGACCGCCTCCTCGGCCCGCCCGGCGAGCAGCGCGTCGTGGTCGACCAGGTGGTGCTCGCCCCCCGACTCCCGCAGCAGCCGGGCCTCCCAGGCGAAATGCGGATCGGGCCGACGCGGGTTGAGCGGATCGGCGGGGAAGATGATCGCGGGTACGGGCATGGCCGCCAGGGTACGGCCCGCGGCCAGGTCGAGGGGCCGCGGTCGCCGGACCGGAGCGGCGAATCGGCTCGACGCCCCGGACGGCCGCTGCGAGAGTGATCCGATGCGAAATCCGATGCGACTGCTACGACCCCGTACACGCGTGCCCCGGCAGGCCGCCCGCACGGTGGTCCTGGACGAGAACGGCTCGGTGTTCCTGCTCCGCTCGGACAACGACGAGGTCGGCGTCCACTGGACCATGCCAGGCGGCGGACTGGACCCGGGCGAGTCCCCGTGGGAGGGCGCCCGCCGCGAGCTGTGGGAGGAGACCGGCTGGACCGACCTCGAACCCGGCCCGCTGCTCTGCACCTGGGAACACGACTTCACCTGGCACAGCACGCCGGTCCGTCAGCACGAGCACATCTACCTCACCGGTGGACCGCACCGCGGCCCGGTCGGCGACGTCAGCGCGGTGCACGCCGTCGACCGGATCCTCGACTGGCGCTGGTGGACCCCGGCCGACCTCGCCGACGAGAACGCCGACGCGCTCTGGCCGCCCCGGCTGCCGGAACTGCTGGACTCCGTCCGCCAGGGCTGGGCGGTCGACGGACGCCCGCCAGTGCCCGTCGACCTCGGGTACATCCCGAACGCCCCGGCGGTCCGCTGACTGCCGGGCGCTGAACGCCGGGCACCGAGCGCCGGGCACGGACGGCCGAGTGCCGAGTGCCGAGCGCCGACCGCTGACCGCTGACCGGCTAGGGCCGCCCGCCGCGCCGGCCCCGGCTGGCCGGACCGGACTCCCAGCCGTGCAGTTCCAGCTCCCGGTCGTGCAGTGCGCTGGGGTTCATCAGCACCGTCAGCTGGGCGCCGGCGAGTTGCTCGTAGCCGAGCCCGGTCGCGGTGAGCAGCTGCTCGGTCGATACCGAGACGGCGATGGCGGGGCGCCAGGAGGGCAGCACCACCAGGCAGGTGCCGCGTCCGACCCGGATCGGCTCGGCCACCACCCGGACCGGTGCCCGCTCCTCCGGCCGGCCGACGGCCTCGGGCTGGCCCGGGCTGCCGCCGATCAGGATGCCGAGCGGCGGTTCGGCGTGCACGGCTTCGGCGGGGGAGGGCTCGGCGCCGGGGCCGAGCGGCACCTGATCCGCGACCGACCCCGCCGCACCGGCGAGTTCACCCGTCCACGCGGCGGCGCCCCATCCCGCGGCGGCCGGGCCGGGTGCGGCCGTCTCCCGTGCGGTCGCCTCCTGCCCGCTCGGGCCGGCCTGCGGGTGCATCCGGCGCAGCCGACGCGAGGGCGACGGTCGCCGGGATCCCAGGGCCCGCAGTTCCTCGCGCGTCGGACGCTGCGCCGACGCGGTGCCGGGCAGGCCGTCCTCCGTCGGCGCGGCAGCCGACGGGAGCCGGACGAACCCGACCTCGGCCTCCGCCGCACTCCCCGCCGCATCGTCGTGGCCGTCGACGGAAGCGGGCGTGGCCGCGTCGTCCCCGGCCGCCTCGCCGAGCAGCGCCCGTACCTCAGCGACCGGCCGGTGGCACGCCTCCGCCAGCTCGGCGATCGAGCGGCCCTGGGCGCGGGCGGCCCGCAGGCGCTCGGTGAACGCCGCCCGAAGGCGTGCCGCGGTCGGATCGGCGTCCGCGGTGGAGGGCCCAGCGCCGGGGCCCGCCGCGGGGGCCGTCGCAGGAAGGACGTACGCCTCCACGTCGTCCCGGCTGCGCGGCTGCGGTACCGAGTCGTGGCGTGCGACGGAGCCCTGGCGGATCACCCCGTCGGGGGACCGGCCCGCGACCGCGCCGGCCTCGGCGGCGGTCGCGATCGAGCACATCGGGGCGGCCGTGGCGGGCAGTCCGGGTACGTCGGACGGGGCGGAGGTTCCGGCACCGTCCCCGGCCTGGTCGGGCAGGGACGGGTCGGTCGCGGCGGGGTGGAGCGAGGTCATCGGCGGGCCCTTCGGGGATGGTCCCGATGATCCTCCCGCACGGCGCGACCAGCTCCAAGCGTCGAACCCGGCGGTGTGCGCGAGACCACCGCGGAGATCGCCGCCGCTGCTCCGCCGCCCGTCACCCCGCCCCATCCGGCGGCACGGGATCAACTGCCGGGTGCCACGAACCCCTTGAGGTCGGCGAGCACCGCGTTCGCCGCCATGACACCGAGCCCGAGGAACCAGGTCTCGTCCGAAACCGGCCGGTCCTGACCGGACTTGACCGCGCCGAGCGTCTTCCAGAGCGCGCCGCCCAGCACCGTGTCCTGGTTGGTCGAACTGGGGCTGCCGTACACGCCGTAGAAGATCCAGTCGGCGTCGGCCTTGTCGATCTGCTCCGGACTGACCTCCACCGCGAGCTACTTCACCTGCTCGATCTTCGGCTGCGGCAGCGGGCAACGTGCGGCGCGTGCACCGCCGGACCGTCGCTGCCGCCGGCGGCGAGACGCCGCGCACGGAAACTCCCGCGCTCGTGACGGAGGACCGACGCTACGCTTGGCCGCATGAAGCGCTTCGTGGGCCTGTGCTGGTGGCCGTCCTAGGACGGCCACCAGCACTCGCCTGACCAGGGCCGTCCGGGATGGACGGCCCTGTTGCGTTTCCCCCGCCCTCCCGCGGGACGGGCCCCTCGCCCCGGACGGCCGCCGACCACCGCCGTACCGAGGAGAAACCGTGACCGCTACCGCCGGCACCCCAGCACCCGCCCTCATCGACGACCCGACCGCCCACCGCGTCCTCACCGGGGACCGCCCCACCGGCCCGCTCCACCTCGGCCACTACTTCGGCACCCTGCGCAACCGCGTCCGACTGCAGGACCAGGGCGTCGAGATGTTCGTCGTGGTCGCCGACTACCAGGTCATCACCGACCGCGACATCGCCGACCGGCTCGCCGAGCACACCGAGAACCTCGTCCTCGACTACCTCGCGGCCGGGCTCGACCCCGAACGGGCGACGATCTTCGCGCACAGCGCCGTCCCCGCCCTCAACCAGCTGCTGCTCCCCTTCCTCAGCCTGGTCAGCGTCGCCGAACTGAACCGCAACCCCACCGTCAAGGACGAGATCGCCCACTCCACCCAGTCCGCCGTCAGCGGGCTGATGTTCACCTACCCCGTCCACCAGGCCGCCGACATCCTCTTCTGCAAGGCCGACCTCGTCCCGGTCGGTCAGGACCAGCTGCCCCATCTCGAAGTCGCCCGCACCGTCGCCCGCCGCTTCAACGAGCGCTACCCGCACGCCGACGGCAGCGCCGTCTTCCCCCGCCCGCAGGCCCTGCTCTCCGACGCCCCGATGCTGCTCGGCACCGACGGCGGAAAGATGAGCAAGAGCCGGGGCAACGCCGTCGCCCTCGGCGCCACCGAGGACGAGACCGCCCGGATCATCCGCGGTGCCAGGACGGACGCCGACCGCCGCATCGGCTACGACCCGGTCGACCGCCCCGAGGTGTCCAGCCTCGTCCTGCTCGCCGCGCTCTGTCAGGACCGAGCTCCCGAGGCCGTCGCCGAGGAGATCGGCGACGGCGGAGCCGCCGTCCTCAAGCGCGTCGTCACCGAGTCCGTCAACGAGTACCTCCGCCCGCTACGTGCCCGCCGCGCGGAACTCGCCGCCGACCGCGCCCACCTGCGGCAGGTCCTGCGCGACGGCGCCGAGCGGGCCAACGCCGTCGCCGACGCCACCCTCGCCGAGGTCAGGGAAGCGATGGGCGCCGTGCTCTGAAGAGCCCTCACCCCGGCGAGGCCCACTGCCGGCGCGGGCCGGACCGGCCCCACCGTGCCGTACCGAGCCGGACCACGCAGACATCGGCCGGACGACGCGAGGGCATATCGTCACCGGGCGGCCGCGACCACAGTGCGGCCGCCCGTACCCCCGCTCCCGCGCCCGAAAGGCGGCCCGGCCATGGACCAGCACCCGACCACACCCGGCCAGGGGCTGACCCGTCCGCCGCACCTGCGCCCCGGCGACCACATCGCCGTCGTCGCCCCCAGCGGCCCGATCGACCCCGAACGCCTCACCGCCGGCTGCGCGCTCCTGCGCTCCTGGGGGCTGCGCGTCACCGTCGCCCCGCACGTCCTCGACACCCACTCCACCCTCGGCTACCTCGCCGGTACTGACGCCGACCGCGTCGCCGACCTCCAGAACGCCTGGCTCGACCCCACCGTCGACGCCGTCATCTGCGCCCGCGGCGGCTACGGCGTGCACCGCATGGTCGACCTGCTCGACTGGACGGCGATGCGTGCCGCGCCGCCCAAGCCCTTCATCGGCTTCAGCGACGTCAGCTCCCTGCAGGAGGCCTTCGCCCAGCGTCTCGGCCTTGCCACCCTCTACGGGCCGATGGCCGCGGCCGGCTCCTTCATCTCCGACGGCCCCACCGCCGAGCACCTGCGCCGCACCCTCTTCGACCCCGCCGCCACCACGGTCCTCACCTCGGCCACCGCCGCCCCGCTCATCCCGGGTCGGGCCCGCGGCGTCACCGCCGGAGGCTGCGTCCACGTCCTCGCCGCCGAGCGCGGCACCCCCGCCGCCCGGCCCTCGTACGCGGGCAGCATCCTGCTGCTCGAGGACGTGAACGAACACCCGTACCAGCTGGACCGCCTGCTCACCCAGTTCCTGCGCTCCGGCGCCCTCGACGGTGTGGTCGGCATCGCCCTCGGCTCCTGGGAGGGCTGCGGGCGGCCCGAGCGGGTCCGCGAGGTGATGCTCGACCGGCTCGGCGGGCTCGGGATACCGGTGCTCTGGGAACTGGGCTTCGGACACTGCCCGTCGACCCTCACCGTCCCGCTCGGCGTCCCCGCCGTCCTCGACGCCGACGCCGGCACGCTCACCCTGGACGTGCCCGCACTGGCCGAGCGGTCGCACTGAGCGCCTCAGCGGTTGACCGAAGGCCCGGTTCCGTGGACCCCCGGTGAGTAAGGTGCGGCCATGAACGAGGACCGCCTCACCTCCCTCGCCCTCGGCTTCCTCCGCGGCCCGGGCAGCAACGCCCGTACGATCCTCGGACTTGCCGGCCCGCCCGGTGCCGGCAAGTCCACCCTGGCCCGCCACCTGGTCGCCGCGGTCGAACGCGTCGAAGGCCCCGGCACCGCCGCCTACGTCCCGCTCGACGGCTTCCACCTCTCCGGCGCCCAGCTCGACCGTCTCGGCCTGACCCACCGCAAGGGCGCTCCCGCCACGTTCGACGCCCACGGCTACGTCGCCCTGCTGCGCCGCATCACCGCCGATCGCTTCCAGGACATCTACGTCCCGGACTTCGACCGCACCGTGGACGAACCGGTCGCCGCCCGCCACGTGGTCCGCCCGCACACCCGCCTCGTCATCACCGAGGGCAACTACCTCGCCTCCTCCGACACCCCCTGGCCGGACGCCCGACGCCTGCTGCGCGAGCTCTGGTACGTCCACACCGACGACGCGGTCCGTGAGGAGCGCCTGCTCGGCCGCCACCGCGACGGCGGCCGCGACGAGGCCACCGCCCGCCACTGGGTCACCGGAAACGACCACCCGAACGGCGAGTACGTGAAGCCCGGCAGGGCGCTCTGCACGCGGACGGTCCCCGGGACCGGCTTGCCTCCGACACCGGACAGGGGTAGTGTTTCCTAGTCGCTCGGCAGGGAGCACCGGACACGCATCGGCGCGGACGGTCCCGGGGCGGCCAATCCTCTGAAACACCACTTCCCAGGTTCGGGCTGGGTTGCGTCCGCGTTTTTGCGTTCGCGGCTCGGGCCTTATTCGGCGTGCTCGTTTTATTGGATTGCGGTCGATTCGCCTTTCGGGGCAGGGATCGGCTAGAGTTTGGAACGTCGGACGGGGCGTCAAACCTCGGAAGACACCGGCGAGTTGGATGAAGGAAGCCCGGAAACGGAGCGGAAAACATCTGATAAGCTGGAAACACGAAAGAACGAAGCCCGGAGGGTCCGCTGGAAGGCGGTCCGAAGGAAGCGTCCGTTCCTT
>NZ_JBVHHY010000014.1:0-240001 GCF_055560835.1 Kitasatospora sp. NPDC023120
CAGACCGTCGTCATGGTCACCCACGACCCCGTCGCCGCCTCCTACGCCGACCGCGTCGTCTTCCTCGCCGACGGCCGCATCGTCGACGAGCTCCACGCACCCACCGCCGACACCGTCCTGGACCGCATGCGCCGCTTCGACGCCAAGGGCCGCACCAGCTGACACGGCCCACCGGCCCCGATGCCACCCGTCCCACGAGTACCCCAGGACTGACAACACCTCATGTTCCGCACCGCACTGCGCAACGTGCTCGCCCACAAGGCCCGGCTGCTGATGACGGTGCTCGCCGTCATGCTCGGCACCGCCTTCGTGGCCGGCACGCTCGTCTTCTCCGACACCTTCGGCAACGCGCTCAGGACCCAGAACTCCAAGAGCTACAGCGACATCGCCGTCACGGTCGGCGACCGGGAAGCCGTCGGCCGCGGCTACGACCACGGCGGCAAGCCCGGCACCGGCCCGACCCTCACCGAGGAGACCCGCCGCAAGGTCTCCGCACTGCCCGGTGTCGCCGATGCCCGCGGCGTGGTCAGCGGCTTCGCCGGCATCGCCGACAAGAAGGGCGCGCTGATCGGCGACGGCTTCTCCACCACCGGCACCAACTACGTGCCGGGCGCCGACGGCACCGACCCGCGCTACCCGCTGGTCGAGGGGCGCGGCCCGAAGAACGCCACCGAGGTCGCCCTCGACACCAGGACCGCCGACAAGGGCGGCTACAAGGTCGGCGACACCGTGCGGGTCGCCGTCAACGGCCCGGTGATGGAGCTCAAGCTCACCGGCACCCTGCACACCAACGACCCGCGCGTGCAGGCCGGCGGCTCGCTGGCCGCCTTCGACACCGCCACCGCCCAGCAGCTCTACCTGAGCCCGGGCCGCTTCGGCGAGCTGGACGTCAAGGCCAAGCCGGGCACCGACGACACCGCGCTGCTCGCCGCCGTCAAGCAGACCGTCCCGCAGGGCGACAACATCGACGCCCAGACCGGTCGCGAGCTCGCCGCCGAGCAGGACCGGATGATCAAGCAGGGCACCAAGGCCCTGAGCACCTTCCTGATGGTCTTCGCGGGCATCGCGCTGTTCGTCGGGATCTTCATCATCGCCAACACCTTCACCATGCTGGTCGCCCAGCGCACCAAGGAACTGGCCCTGCTGCGCGCCGTCGGCGCGACCCGCCGCCAGATCACCCGGTCGGTGCTGATCGAGGCGCTCCTGGTCGGCCTCACCGCGTCGGCGGCCGGCCTGCTGGCGGGCATCGGCGTCGCCGTCGGGCTCAAGGCGTTCCTCAACGGCCCGATGGACGCGAACCTGCCGGACGGCCCGCTGATCGTCGCTCCGAGCACGGCGATCGCCGCGATCGCGGTCGGCGTGCTGGTGACGGTGCTGGCCGCCTGGCTGCCCGCCCGCCGGGCCTCCCGGATCGCTCCGGTGGCCGCGATGAGCTCGGTCGAGCAGCCCGCGACCCACAAGAGCCTGGTGGTCCGCAACACCATCGGCCTGCTGTTCGCCCTGGCCGGCGCGGGCGGGCTGGCCGCCGGCGTGGCCGGCAAGGAGGTCAAGCTGGTCGGCCTCGGCGCGGGCGCGCTGCTGATCGGCGTCTTCGTCCTCACGCCGCTGCTGTCCCGGCCGCTGATCGCGCTGTTCGCCCCGCTGCTGCGCCGGCTGTACGGCACTGCGGGCAAGCTGGCCAAGGAGAACGCCATCCGCAACCCGCGCCGTACCGCCGCCACGGCCTCGGCGCTGACCATCGGCGTGACCCTGATCACCTCGCTGACCGTGATCGGCGCCTCGGTGAACAAGGCCGTGGACGACGCCGCCGCGAACGACCTCAAGGCCGACTACGCGGTCACCATGCAGAACTTCTCGATGCTCTCCCCCGAGGTCGCCACCCAGATCGCCAAGGCGCCCGGCGTCCAGGCGACGAGCGTGGTGCGCACCGTCCCCGTGGAGAGCGGCCCGGACGGGTCGGACAACAAGTGGCTGACGGCGGTCGACGCCGCCACGATCGACCAGCTGGTCACCGTCAAGGTCAAGGAAGGCTCGCCGGACGCCCTCAAGCAGGGCAAGCTGCTGGTGAGTTCGGGCAGCGCCGGGCAGAACGGCCACAAGGTCGGCGACACCCTCGCCGTCACCTACCCGGACGGCAGCAAGGGCTCGCTGACCGTCGGCGCCGTCATCGAGGCCAACTCGGTGCTGGCCGGGATCGTCGCCCCCGACGCCGTCGTCGGCCCGCACGCGGCACCCGGGGCCGGACTGGACAAGGTCCTGGTCAAGGGCGCGAACGGCCCGACCGGGGAACTGAAGCAGGCACTGCGCGACGCGACCGGCGGCAACCCGCTGATCGCGGTCAAGGGCGAGAAGGACATCAAGGCGGAGAACCGCCAGCTGCTCAACGGGATCCTGAACATGATGTACGGGCTGCTCGGCATGTCCGTCGTCATCGCGGTGCTCGGTGTCGTCAACACCATGGCGATGTCGGTGTTCGAGCGCCGCCGGGAGATCGGCATGCTGCGGGCGATCGGCCTGGACCGGCTCGGCATCCGCCGGATGGTCCGCCTGGAGTCCCTGCTGATCGCGCTGTTCGGCGGGCTGGTCGGGATCGGCCTCGGCATCCTGGTGGCGTGGGCCGGTGTCCGTACGATGGCGGACAGCCTCAAGGGCATCACCACCGTGGTCCCGCCGGTCCAGGTCGTCGGCTTCCTGCTCGCGGCCGCCGTGATCGGTCTGCTGGCCGCCCTCTGGCCCGCCTTCAAGGCGGCGAAGCTGGACATCCTGGGCGCCATCAAGAGCGAGTAGCCCGGCGCCGTACCACCGGAGCCCCCGGGCGGTTCGACCGAACCGCCCGGGGGCTCCTTCACGGGCCCACACACGGAACCGCCCCGTCCGGCGGGTGCCGGGCGGGGCGGTTCGGTGCGGTCGGGGTGCCGGGTCAGGCGGCCGACTCGGCGGTGACGGGCTGGGCGGGCTTGGTCTTGCTGCCGCCGCCGAGGACGTTGAAGAAGACGGCCAGGGTGGGGATCAGGTAGGCCAGCCAGATGACCAGCTGCAGCACCGTCGGGTCGGGCTGGAAGTTGAAGACGCCCTTCAGCAGGGTGCCGTACCAGCTGTCCTTCGGGATGGTGCTGGAGATGTCGAAGGCCACGCTGTGCAGGCCGGGCAGCCAGCCGGCCTCCTGCAGGTCGTGCACGCCGTAGGCGAGGACGCCCGCCGCGACCACGACCAGCATCGCGCCGGTCCAGGTGAAGAACTTGGCCAGGTTGATCTTCAGCGCGCCGCGGTAGAACAGCCAGCCGAGCACCACCGAGGTGAGCAGGCCGAGCGCGGCGCCGACCAGCGGGTTCCAGCCGTCGTCGGTGGCCTGCACGGCCGACCAGATGAACAGCGCGGTCTCCAGGCCCTCGCGGCCGACGGCCAGGAAGGAGGTGACCACCAGGGCCGTGGTGCCCATCGCGAGCGCCGCGTCCAGCTTGCCGTGCAGCTCGGCCTTCAGGTGCCGGGCGGTGCGCCGCATCCAGAACACCATCCAGGTCACCAGGCCGACCGAGATGATCGACAGCGAGCCGCCGAGCGCCTCCTGGGCCTCGAAGGTGAGCTGCGAGGAGCCGAACTGCAGCACGGCACCGAAGGCCATCGAGAGCACCACGGCCGAGCCGACGCCGAGCCAGACCGGCGGCAGCTTGTCCTTGCGGTCGGTCTTGACCAGGTAGGCGATCAGGATGCAGACGACCAGGCTGGCTTCGAGGCCTTCGCGCAGGCCGATCAGGTAGTTGCCGAACACGCGGCCTCCTGGGGGGTGAAGAGGGTGGTACGGACGGGGGCGGGTCGGGTCAGCCGAACAGGGCCTGGCCCCACCACTCCCCCGGCTTGCGCACGCCCGCCGGGCAGGCGAAGTGCGCGGAGCCGACGTGCTGGATGTACTCGTTGAGCTTGTCGCTCGCGGCCAGGCGGGTCTGCAGCGGCACGAAGGCCTTGCGGGTGTCGCGCTGGTAGGCGAGGAAGAACAGGCCGGCGTCCAGGCGGCCGAGGCCGTCGGTGCCGTCGGTGAAGGAGAAGCCGCGGCGCAGGATCATCAGGCCGTTGTTGGCGTCCGGGTGGGCGAGCGCGACGTGCGAGTCCGCGGGCATCGCCTTGAGGTCCGGCGCGTCGTGCTCCTTGGACTTGCCGTACGGGGCGCCCTCGCCCTTGGTGCGGCCGAAGACGTCCTCCTGCTCCTTGAGCGCGGTGCGGTCCCAGGTCTCGATGTGCATCCGGATCCGCCGGGCGACCAGGTAGGAGCCGCCGGTCATCCACTCGGGGCCGTCGCCGGGGGCGGCCCAGACGTGGTCGGCGAGCTTCCCGGTGTCGGTGCCCGCGATGTTGTGGGTGCCGTCCTTGAAGCCCATCAGGTTGCGCGGGGTCTGCGCGTCCGGGGTGGTGGAGGAGGTCTTGCCGAAGCCGAGCTGGGACCAGCGGATGTTGACGGTGCCCATGCCGATGCGGGCCAGGTTGCGGATCGCGTGCACGGCGACCTGCGGGTCGTCGGCGCAGGCCTGGACGCAGATGTCGCCGCCGCTGCGGGTGGGGTCGAGCTTGTCGCCCTTGAAGCCCGGCAGGTCGATCAGGGCCTCGGGGCGCTTGGCCTTCAGGCCGAAGCGGTCCACGCCGTCCTTCTCGAACAGGCTCGGGCCGAAGCCGATGGTGAGGGTGAGCCGGGAGGCGGGCAGGCCGAGGGCCTCGCCGGTGTCGTCCGGCGGCGCCTCGGGCAGGCCGGTGGCGGCGCCGGTGCCGACCTCGCGGCCGCCGGTCATCGCGGCGGCGGCCTTGGTCCACTCCTTGAGCAGCTTGACCAGGGACTCCCGGGTGGCCTTCTCGGAGACGTCGAAGGCGGCGAAGTGCAGCCGGTCCTGGACGGGCGTGGCGATGCCGGACTGGTGGTCGCCGTAGAACGGCACCTCGGCGCCGAGCGGGGCGGCGGCCGCCGCCGGGGCGGGGTCGTCCTGCTTGGTGGCCGCGGCGACGGAGCCGACGGCGGCGGCGCCGAGCGCGACGCCCGCGCCGGCCCAGCCGATGACGGCGCGTCGGCTGACCGCGCTCTTGGTCGCGGTGGCGTCGGTGGTGGCCGGCGTCCCGTTCTGCTGCTCGTTCTCGGCGTCCATCGGCGGCGGGCCCTTCTCGGTACTGAACTGCTCGGGGTGCTCAACTGCTGTGGGTGCGAACTGCTGTGCGCCGACTCACGGATGCCGTGGCGGCCGGTCGGGCCGCCACGGCGTCGGTGGGGTGGATCTCAGCTCGCGGCCGGGTCGGTGCTCCCGGCCCGGGGGTCGGCTACTTGGCGACCACGGCGGCGGCCAGCTTCGACAGCGGCTCGCCCAGCGAGTTGACCGCGTCGGAGAAGGCCTTGCGCTCGGCCTCGGTGACCTTGTCGTAGGAGGTGAAGGTGCCGTCGGCCTGCTTGTACTTGGCGAGCAGGGTGTTGATGGCGGCGAACTCGGAGTCCAGCGTCTTGGCCAGCTCCGCGTCCTTCTCGGAGGCGACCGGCTTCAGCAGCTCGTAGGCCTTCTGCGCGCCCTCGACGTTGGCCTGGAAGTCGGCCAGGTCGGTGTGGCTGTAGCGGTCCTCCTCGCCGGTGATCTTGTTGGTGGCGACCTCGTCCAGCAGCTCCTTGGCGCCGTTGGCCATGCTGGTCGCGGTGATCTCGGCCTCGGGGATCTTCTTCTGCCAGTCCGTGAGGTCGTTGACCAGCTGGTCGGCGAGCTTCTTCTCGTCGTCGCCGATCTTGGCGTCGGCCCAGAGCGACTTCTCCAGCTTGTGCCAGCCGGTCCACTGTTGGCCGGCCTCGACCTTGTCCTCGCGGGTGTCGGTCTTGGGGTCGACGTCGCCGAAGCTCTCGGCGACCGGCTCGGTGCGCTCCCAGCCGGTGCGCGAGGCCGCGTACAGCGACTTGGCCTTCTCCAGGTCGCCGGCCTTGATCGCGTCGGCGAAGGCCTGGACGGCCGGGATGGTGGCGTCGGCCTGCTGCTGGGCGTACGTGCGGTAGGCGTCGACGGCGGCGGTCAGGCGCGGGTCGGCCGGAGCGGCGCTGCCGCCCTCGCCGGTCACGGTGATCTTCTGGCGGATGCCGTCGCCGACCATGCCGGGCTTGCAGGCGATCTCGTACGAGCCGGCCTTGATCTCGGCGTTGATGCTGGCCTTGGTGCCGGGGCCGATGTTCTCGCGCTCGGTGACGATCTTGTCACCGGCGCCGTAGACGTAGACCTCGGTGGTCTTGGAGCCCTTGTTGCTGATGTCCAGCACGACGTGTCCGGCCGGGAAGGTGGTCTTGGAGACCTCGCACGCGCTGTCGGTGGCGTTGACCTTGACGGCGTCGGAGGAGGCCGCCTTGTCGTCCTTCTTGGACGAGCAGCCGGCCAGGGTTGCGGTCGCCACAGCGAGGGTGAGCAGCGCGGCTGCGGTGGAACGGCGACGGGCGGACATGCGGGCTCCAACGGAAAAGGGCATGGGGATGCCGAGCAGTGCGAGGGCCGGCGGGGCCGGAGCCCCGTCGTTAGCTAAGGCATACCTTACGTATGGATGTCCCAGCGTCTACACCCACCCCCTGAACCGTTACCTTCCCGGTGTCCGGCGGGCGGCGGCACGGGCCGTCCAGCGGCCCTCGTGGCGGCTGATCCGGATCGGGTGGCCGAAGGTCTCGCTGATCAGAGCGGTGGTCATCACCTCCGCCACCGGTCCGGCCGCCACGCACTCTCCGGCGCGCAGCAGCAGGGCGTGGGTGGTGCTCTCCGGCAGCTCCTCCAGGTGGTGGGTGACCAGCACGCCGGCCAGCTCCGGGTGCTGGTGGCGCAGCAGGTCCAGGCTGTCCAGCAGCAGTTCGCGGGCGGTGAGGTCCAGCCCGGTGGCCGGCTCGTCGAGCAGCAGCAGGCGGGGGCTGGGCATCAGGGCGCGGGCGATCAGGGCCCGGCCGCGCTCGCCCTGGGAGAGGGTGGTCCACGGGGCCTCGGCCATCGCGCGCATGCCGAGCGTCTCGATCAGCAGCTCGGCGCGCTCCAGCACCTCCGGGCCCGGCTTGCGGTGCAGCTCCGGCTCGATGGTGTTGGTGTGCCCGGTGAGGACGACCTCGCGCACGGTCAGCGGCGAGCGCAGCGGGTGGCGCGGGTTGACGTGCCCGAGGTGGGCGCGCAGCTCGCGGACGTCGACCCGGCCGAGCCGGCGGCCGAGCACGTCCACCTCGCCGCGGGTGGGGTGGGAGACCGCGCCGAGCAGGGCGAGCAGGGTGGACTTGCCCGCGCCGTTGGGGCCGAGCAGTGCCCAGTGCTGGCCCGGGTGGATCTCCAGGGTGATCCCGCGCAGCAGGTGGCGGCCGTCGCGCACGACGTCCACGTCCTTGGTGCGCAGCAGCGGGCCGTCGAAACTCGCGGTCATGGGGCTTGGGTCTCCGATCACGGCGCCGGACGGACGCGGTGCCGTCCGTCCGCGTGCAGACTACGACCGTCGCCCGGGGCGGAGCCGGGCCGTCCACGTCGTGGACGTGCCACAACCCTGTTGCCCGAGGGGAGTTGGGAGGAGGATCGTGCCTTCGACGTTCCGTTGCGGGCACGAGGGGGAGGCCGGATGAACGTGGATGCCGAGCGGGCCGGAACGCTGCACGGGCTGGTCGAGCGGCAGGCGCGCCGGGCGCCGGCCGCGGTGGCCGTGCGCTGCGGCGACCAGGAGCTGACGTACGGGGAGCTGGACGCGCGGGCCGACCGGCTCGCCGCCCTGCTGGCGGAGCGCGGCCTGGCACCCGGCGGGCGGGTGGCGGTCGCGCTGGGCCGGGGCACCGAGGTGTACGTGGCACTGCTCGCGGTGCTGAAGGCGGGCGCCGCGTACGTGCCCCTGGAGCCGAGCGCGCCCGACGCGCTGCTGCGGCACGTGCTGGCCGATGCCGCGCCGGACGTGGTGGTGACCACGGAGGTCCACCGGGTGCGGCTGGCGGACGCGGGCTCCGCGGAGCTGGTCTGCCTGGACACGGCCACGCTCCCGGAGGCGCTGCCCTCGGCGACGCCCGACCGGCCGGAGACCGGGCCGACGGACCTCGCCTGCGTCTTCTACACCTCCGGCTCCACCGGCCTGCCCGCCGGCGCGCTGGTCGAGCATCGCAACCTGCTCGCCGCGTACGAGGGCTGGCGCGAGGTGTACGGGCTGAGCGCCGAGGACCGGATCCTGCAGACGGCGAGCCTGGAGTTCGACGTTTTCACGGCCGACTGGGTGCGGGCGCTGTGCACCGGTGCCACCCTGGTGGTCACCCCGTTCAACCTCACCCTGGACCGCACCGCCGACCTCGGCGCGCTGCCCGCTCTGGTGGCCGCCGAGCGGATCACCGTGCTGGAGCTGAACGTGCGCACCGCGCGCCGGCTCACCGCGCAGCTGGCCGCGACCGGCCAGGGCCTGCCCGGGGTGCGGCTGCTCACCGTCGGCGCCGAGAAGTGGTACCTGGACGAGCAGTTGGGCCTGCAGCGGCTGCTCGGCGAGGGGGTCAGGGTGCTGAACGTCTACGGGCTGGCCGAGGCCACCGTGGACAGCACCTACTTCGACGCGCAGGGCACCGCCGCCGCGGACGGCGCCGAGCAGGTCTCGTTGGTCGGCCGGCCCTTCCCCGGCACCCGGGTGTACGTGCTCGGCCCGAACGGCACCCCCGCCAAGCCGGGCCTGGCGGGCGAGATCGCGATCGCCGGCTCCGGCCTGACCCGCGGCTACCTCGACCGGCCGGCGGACACCGCCCGCCGCTTCGTCCGGGCGGACTTCGACCCGGACGGCCGGGTGCTGCTGACCGGCGACCTCGGCGTGCTGCGGGCGGACGGTGTGCTGGAGTTCACCGCGCGGGCCGCGACCGTGGTCGGCCCGCTCGGCGAGCAGCGGCCGATCGGCGTGCTGGCGCGGGTGCGGGCGGCGGTCCGGGCGGAGGGTGTCCTGCGCGGGCATCCGGCGGTGCGGGAGGCTGCCGTCGTCGAGGTGGAGCCGGTGCCGGGGCAGCGGCAGCTGGTCGGCTACGCGGTGACCGAGCCGGGCGCGGACGGTGCCGACGCAGCGGACGGCTGGTCGCTCTCCCAGTACCTGAAGACGCAGCTCAAGGGCCGCTCGGTGCCCGCCGCCGTCGTCCCGGTGCCCGAGCTGCCGCGCACCCGGGCGGGCAAGCTGGACCGCGCGGCGCTGCCGCTGCCGGCCCCGCCGGAGCACACCGCCCCCGCCCGCTCGGGCAAGGCCGGATCCCGCAAGGGCGGCGGCAAGGCCGGGGGCGGGGGCGGCGCGGAGAGCCCGACGGGCTGCTTCGCGGTGGCCGCGGTGGTGCTCGGAGCGTTCTTCGCCTGGGTCACCACGGACTCCTTCTTCCCCGGCTCGACGGACCTCTCGGCGGTGCCCGCCGGCTACCACTTCGGCTTCCGGCTGCTCTACCTGTGCGAGAACCTCGCCTTCGGCGCGGGGATGGCGTTCCTCTTCCTCGGCCTCCCGGCGGTACTGCGGCAGGGCCGCCCGTTCCGGCTGTCCGTGTACACCTACGTGGCGGTGTTCTGGCTGCTCGCCTCCTGGTGGCCGCAGGACAACCTCTACCGGCTCACCTCCGCCACGGACTGGTCGCGCGAGACCGCGATGATCCTCGTCTTCAACGTCCCGCTGATGCTGGCGGCGGTCGTGGTGGTGGTCTTCCTGCTGACCAAGCCGCGCCAGCCTGCCAAGAAGTGAGTGGCCGTCATCTGAGCGCCTCGAACATCCCGGCCAGCCCGTGGTTCGCCGCCGCCACCAGCCCCTCGGCGGCGTCCAGCGCCTCGGCGTCCGGCCCGGCGAGGGCGAGTCCGACGGTGGGCTCCGGCTCGTGGCAGGCCGTCGGGATCAGCGGCAGCAGCGTGATGCCGAGCCGGGCGCAGCGCGGCCGCAACCGCTGCAGGTGGTCGTGCAGCGCCGCCGGGGCGAGCCGGGCGCCGAGCGGCATCCCGTCCAGGGTGCGGACCAGGTGGCCGGGGCCGCGCACCGCGTCGAGGCGGGCGGCCAGCACGAAGGCGACGGCCGGGCCGGTGAGCCGCAGGTTGATCTCGGTGGGGGCGAGCCGGCGTTCCCGGTCGGTGACGAAGTCGACGTCGTACCAGCCGCGGTAGCCGTCGGCGGCCAGCCGCTCCCCCACCGCGAGGGCGAACCGGCGGGCGGTCGCGGCGGCGCCCGGCGGGACGGCGCCGGGGCCGACGGTGACGCCCTGGTAGCGGGTGCCGGCCACGTCCATGGCGCCCGCGCCGACCGGGTGGACGGTGCCGTCCGGGCCGACCACGGCGTCGTAGGTGAGGTCGCGCAGCCGGGCGGCCGGGCCCGGGTCGACGTGCTCCTCCAGCAGCAGCGCGCCGTCCGGCGGCAGGACCTCGGTCCGGACCAGGCGCCGCAGCAGGGCCCGGCCGCCGCCCGCGGCGAACAGCTCGGCGGGCTCGACCACGACGGTGCCGTAGCCCCCGACGCCGTACGGGCTCTTCAGTACGGTGGTCAGCCCCCGGGCGGCGCGGGCGGCCAGCCGACGGCCGGCCCGGCGGCGGCCGTCCGGGCGTTCCTGGTGCGGGACGACGATCCCGGGGTGCCCGGGGGCGAGGCCGGCGAAGAGGTCGTGCGCGGCGGCCTTGGACTCGTAGCGGCGGACGGCGTCCAGCTCGGGCCCCCCGCCCTGCGCGGCGGTCCGTCCCCACCCGACCACCGGGTGGCCGGAGTCGGCGATCCGCGCGGCCAGGGCGGGGCGGGCGGCGAGCGCCTCCGCCACCGTCCGGTCCGGTGCCACGCCGCTGTGCACCTCGACCGGGCCCCAGGCCAACTCCCGGGCCAGCCAGTCGGTCCACTCCGGGGCGACCTCGGCGGGCAGCACCAGCAGTGCCGGTTCGGGGCTGTAGCCGACGGCCAGACAGGCGTAGTGGTGGGCCTGCCGCAGCCGCCGCAGTCGCTGTGCGGCGTCCATGCCGGGGCCGAAGAACTGCGCGTTGAAGTCCGCGACGTCGCCCACGTGGACGGCCGCCCGCCCACCGGTCCAGGCCCCCATCCATCCGCCCATGGACCGAGAGCGTAGGCGCTGCGGGGTCCGGGCGCGCACGGTTTCCGGGCGCTCCCCCGCGCCGCGTGTAGTCGATCGTCACAACCGCACTGTGGAGCGCATGTTAACTTCCGATCATTTTTGACCATCAAAGGACACAACTTGGCAAAGTTATGACCTTTCCTCTAGCTGCGCCTGACTGATCGCCGTCAATCTCTGACCCAGCTCCTATCCCTGCAGCTAACCCCCACTGGAGTCAGAGTGACCCCCACGTCCTCCTTCCGCCGTGCCCGCGTGGCCGGAGCCGTCGCGATCGTCGCCGCCCTCGCCGGTGCGACCATCCCCGCCGCGACGGCCTCCGCCGCGCCCGACCCGCGTGAGGCCGCGATATCCCAGGCCCGCGCCAACGTGGCCCACAACGCCGCGGTCTTCGGCTTCGGCGCCGGCCAGGACCTCGTGCTCAAGGACGTCGTGCTCGACGCCGACGGCACCTCGCACGTCCGCTTCGACCGCACCTACCAGGGCCTGCCGGTGGTCGGCGGGGACCTGGTCGTCCACCAGGACGCCAAGGGCAAGTTGAAGGACACCTCCCGGGCGGCCGCCCACGACGCCGCCGTGAAGTCGACCGTCCCGAAGGTCCCCGCGCAGTCCGGCGCCGCGAACGCGCTGTCCGCCGCCCCGGGCGTCCGGGACGCCGTCAGCACCCCCGAGCTGGTCGTCTGGGCCGCCGACGGCACCCCCCGCCTCGCCTGGCGGACCACCGTCGAGGGCACCGGCGAGCACGGCCAGCCGGCCGGCAAGGTCGTCGTCACCGACGCCACCACCGGCGAGCAGATCGAGTCCTACGACGCCGAGCACCAGGCCTCCGGCACCGGAAACTCGGAGTACACCGGCACGATCACCATCGACACCACCCCGGTCAGCGGCGGCTACACCCTGACCGACCCGATCCGCGGCCACGTCACCAAGGACGCCCACAACCTCTCGTCGAGCTCGGTCAAGGCCACCTCGGGCACCGCGTTCACCAGCGCCACCAACGTCTTCGGCGACGGCAGGAAGTTCTCCACCGACCGCTCCACCGCGGCCGTCGACGCCCACGCCAACACCGCCTGGACGTACGACTACTACAAGAACACCTTCGGCCGGAACGGCATCAAGAACGACGGCAAGGGCGCCACCGTCTTCGTCCACGTCGGCACCAACTGGGACAACGCCCAGTGGTCCGACGCCTGCTTCTGCATGATGACCGGCGACGGCGACGGCACCACCGACCCCGAGCAGGTCGACCTCGACACCATGGGCCACGAGATGACCCACGGCGTCACCAGCGCCACCGCCAACCTGCGCTACAGCGGCGAGTCCGGCGGCCTCAACGAGTCCACCAGCGACATCTTCGGCACGATGGTCGAGTGGTACGCCAACAACTCCATCGACAAGGGCGACTACCTGTTCAGCGACCAGTCCACCCCGCCGTGGCTGCGCCGCTTCGACAAGCCCTCGCTGGACGGCCGCTCGGCGGACTGCTGGAGCAGCTCGGTCGGCAAGCTGGACGTGCACAACTCCTCGGGCGTCGGCAACCACTGGTTCTACCTGGCCAGCGAGGGCAGCGGCACCAAGACCGTCAACGGTGTCACCTACAACAGCCCCACCTGCAACAACTCCACGCTGACCGGCATCGGCAACCAGAAGGTCGCCAAGATCTGGTACCGCGCGCTGACCGTCTACATGACGTCCACCACCACCTACAAGGGCGCCCGCGCCGCCTCGCTCAACGCGGCCCGCGACCTGTACGGCGCCGGCAGCGCCGAGTACAACGCGGTGGCGGCGGCCTGGAGCGGCGTCAACGTCAACTGACGTACGGCGGTCACTGCCTGAACCCCACGTGGCAGTGGTCATGGTGGGTGTCGTCGGTGAAGAACTGGTTGCCGACGCCCGGGATCGCCACCGGACCGCCCACGTTGTACGAACCGGCGGCGGCCGCGTCCCGCATGAAGGACTCGACCAGCTGCCGAGGCGTGGCCCGGTCCACCACGGCCATGCCGTCGATCCGCCAGACGTCGAAGGCCCGGCCCGGCGGATGGTCGCTGGGCCGGGTCGTCCCGAAGACGTCCAGCGGATGGCCGGTCCGTACCACGCTCACCGACAGCGTGTACGGGCCGGCCAGCCGCAGCATCGCCTCCAGCACGCTGTCGTGGACGGTGCCGCTGCGCAGATCGGCCGCCGCCTCGGGCGGCAGCTCGATCCTCGGCTCGTCCAGCACCCTGGCCACCGCCGGGGGCGGTGAGGCGGCGGCCGGGCCCGCGACGCCCGGGTGCAGGTCGGTGACGGTCCAGCGCGGCTCGGCCCGGCTCAGCCGGACGTCCACCGTGGTACCGCCCTCGGCCACCGAGCCGTCCGGGGCGCGGCTCCACTGCCGGCACACCACCAGCACGCTCGCCGAGTCGTCGAGGATCCCGCCGTACTGGGCGACGACCACCTCCAGGCTCGCCTCGGACGCCGCCGGGGCCAGCGGGCCCGCCTGGTCGGCCAGCCCGGGCGGCAGCCCGAGCGCCGCCACCCGGGCCCGGGCCGCTTCCACACCCTGACCGCCGGGCGGCCAGGCACCGAGCGCGGCGACCAGCTCCACGGCGCGGCGCTTCACATCGGGCTGGATCTCGGACGGTCCGGGCTGCCAGAGCGGCGGCTGGGGCAGCGGGTCGGGCGTCCGGCTGGGAGCCTGACTGGGAGTCGGTGTCGCGGTGGGTGTCGCGGGCGATGCCGTGCTCGGACTCGGCTCCGCCGTCCGCGACTTGCTCCCGCCCGTGCACCCCGCCGCGCCCAGCACCAGCGCCGCCGCACCCGCCCGCAGCACCCCGCGCCGGGCCGCGCCCCGGCCACGGTCGTCGTCTCCGCCCGTCATGCGGTCAGTCATCCCGTCAGTATGCGACCCGGGGCCGGGCACGCGCCGGAGGCGTCAGCCGAGTCGACGGATCGGATCGCCCGCCAGGAAGGCCGCGATGTCCTCCACCGCCTCCCCGTAGTACCGCCGGTAGTTGTCCTGCGACACGTACCCCAGGTGCGGGGTGGCGAGCAGCCGGGGCGCGGTGCGCATCGGGTGGTCGGCGGGCAGCGGCTCGATGTCGAAGACGTCCACGGCCGCGCCCGCGATCGTACCCCCGGTGAGCGCGGCGAGCAGGGCGTCCTGGTCGACGATCGCCGCCCGCGAGGTGTTGACCAGGTAGGCGTCGGGCTTCATCAGGGCGAGTTCGGCGGCGCCGATGAGCCCCCGGGTGCCCTCGTTCGACGCGAGGTGGATCGAGACGAAGTCACTGCCGCCGAGCAGCTCCTCCTTCGTCACCGCGCGACGCACGCCCGCCTCGACGGCCCGCTCGTCGGTCAGGTTCCGGCTCCACGCGACCACGTCCATGCCGAAGGCGAGCCCGACCTTGGCGACCAGGCTGCCGATCTTCCCGAGGCCGAGCAGCCCGAGCACCCGCCCGTGCAGGTCGGCGCCGACGACGCTCTGCCACGGTCCGCCCTCGCGCAGCGCGGTGTTCTCCCGGACGAGGCCGCGGGCCAGTCCGAGCAGCAGGGCCCAGGTCAGTTCGACGGGAGGGGTGGAGGAACTGGCCGTGCCGCACACTGTCACGCCGTGTGCCTCGGCGGCCGCGTAGTCGATCACCGAGTTCCGCATGCCGGAGGCGATCAGCAGCTTGAGCTTCGGCAGCCGGGCGAACAGCGACCCCGGGAAGGGCACCCGCTCGCGCAGGGTGACGGCGATGTCGAAGTCGGCCAGCGCCGCGGCGAGTTCCTCCTCCGAGCCGAAGTGCTCGCGGAAGGCCGTCACCGCGACCCGATCGGCCACCGGGGACCAGTCGACGCAGCTGGTGGCGACGCCCTGGAAGTCGTCCAGGACGGCGCAGCGAAGGATCGGAATCGTCATACCCGCACTCTCGCAGAGGGCTCCCGCCGTCCGACCGACCGGGCCGGGTCCGGCGGGATCGGCGTTCTCCCGGTCCATGCCCAGCAGCCTACGTGGCGGCGGCGGAGTCCTGCCACGCCGCGTTCCAACCGACCAGCTCCGCCGGGCGGTTGGTGATGATGCCGTCCACGCCGGCGGCGGCGAGGGCCTTCCAGCGGGCGGGTTGGTCGACCGTCCAGACGTTGACGGCGACCCCGGCGGCGTGCAGCTCCTCGACCACGGCGGGGCGGGCGGAGAGTGCGTCGTCGGAGGGGTTGTAGGCGCTCAGGCCGAGCTCGCGGGCGGTGGCGACCGGGTCGGCGTCGAGGCCCCCGCGCAGCAGGCCGAGCGGCAGCTCGGGGGCCAGCTCGCGGGTGTGGCGCAGGGCGTCCACCTCGAAGCTCTGGACGAGGACCCGGTCGGTCATGCCGTGGTCGCGGACCTCCCGGACGATCCGGGCGACCTCCTCGCGGGTGTGCGGCCCCTTGATCTCCAGCAGCAGCTTGCCGCCGCGGGTGCGCAGGTCCTCCAGCTGGGCCGCGAGGCTCGGCAGGTGGGTGCCCGCGTAGGCCGGGGCGAACCAGGAGCCCGCGTCCAGCGCGTCGAGCTGGGCGGCGGTCAGGTCGCGGATGCGGCCCTTGCCGTCGGTGGTGCGGTCCACGGTTTCGTCGTGCAGCACGTACGGGACGCCGTCCCTGCTGGGCTGGACGTCGTTCTCGATCCACTCGGCGCCGCCGCGCCGGGCGACCTCGTCCGAGACCAGGGTGTTCTCGGGCGCGGCGGAGGATGCGCCGCGGTGCGCGTACACGGTGGGCGGCGCACCGGCCGGGCGGAGCCGGGCCCCGGCGGTCGGGGCGTCCGACCGGACGGGTGGCCCGGTGAGCGCGACGGTGCCGAGGGCGGCCGCGAGCAGGGCGGCGACGAGGGCCCGTCCGGCGGTCCGGCTGGGACGTGGACTCCGGGCGCTCCACGGGTTCCGAGGGTGCCACGGGTTCCGAGGGCGCCGGGGGTGCCGGGGGTGCCGGGGGTGCCGGGGGTGCCGGGGGCTCCGGGGGTGCTGACTGGGTGTCATGTCCCGCACGCTACGGACGTCGGGCGGATCCTGCCAGATGACACCGGGGAGGATCGGCTGACATTACGGTAGCCGGAGGAACAGATCTCATCCCTCCGCCAGTGGCGCCAGCAGCGCCTCCGCCGAGGCCGTCCGCGCGTACAGCACCGACCGGCCGGCCCGGTGGGCGCTGACCAGGCGCGCGTCCCGCAGGGCCGTCAGGTACTGGGACACCGCCGAAGGCGAGAGCCCGGTGCGCCGGGCCAGTTCGGTGGTGGACGCCGGGGCCGCCAGCTCTGTCAGCAGCCGGGTGCGCGAGCGGCCGAGGACGGCGGCGAGCGCCTCGGTACCGGCCGCCGGGGCGCTCGCCCACAGCGTGCCGATGCCGCGCGCCGGGTAGGCGAGCTGCAGCGGGTCGGGCGGAGTGAGTCGGGTGTAGAGGGCCGGGCCGGTGAAGGCGGACGGCACCAGCAGCAGTCCCGCCCCGGCCGTCCGGCCCGGCAGCGGGCGGGTGCGGTGGCGCAGCCGCAGGGTGTCCTCCGTCCAGCGGAGTTCGGCGTGCAGGTCGTTCAGGACCCGTGCCGCGCCGTGCTCGGCGGCCTGCCGGGCGCGGTACAGGACGTCCGCGTCCAGGACGGCGCGGATCCGCACCCAGTACGGGGCGAGTGCCAGCTCCCAGTACACCTCGACCGCCTCGGTGAGCCGGGCCAGGCCGCCCGCCGGATCGTCGTACAGGGCGCGGAGCCGGGGGCCGGGCCGGCCGCGGCCGTCCCTCGGGCGGTCGTGCCGCGGGCGGTCCTGCCGCGGGCGATCGTGCCGCAGGCTGTCTTCCCGCAGGCGATCGTGCCGCAGGGTGTCTTCCCGCAGGCGGTCGAGGTCGTGGCGGACCCGCTCGGCCGGGGTGGCCCGGATCGCCGCCAGCTCCTCCGCCAGCGTGGGGGCGGGTCCGGCGGGGGTCGGGTTGAGGAAGTCCGGCACGTACCCGGCGGGTGGGACCAGCTCGGCGAGCAGCGCGTACGCCGGTGCGAGCGCCGCCAGCCGGGGCCGCACCTGTTCCACCCAGGGCCGGTGGACGGCGTGGGCGAGCCCCGAGCGCAGCAGCCGCAGGCTCGGGCCGACCTCCCACATCGGGGAAACCGCGAAGCGCATCCGGGCCAGGTCGCCCGCCGTGAACAGCAGTTCGGCTGCCATGCCCCGCCCCCATGGATTCAGACATGTTCGAATCATTGGCGGTCAGGTTAGTGCAGCGGCGATCATGATCAGCATGACTTCGGAGACCACCACCCCCACCATCCCCACCACCCCCGTGACCGCCGCCGCCTCCGGCAGCTGGACCCTCGGCGACCGCACCGTCCACCGCATCGGCTTCGGCACGATGCGCCTCCCGCAGACCGGCCCGGCCCTCGTCCCGCACGCCGTGCCGCGCGACCGGGAGCAGGCCCTGCGGGTGCTGCGCCGCGCTGTGGAGCTCGGCGTCGACCACATCGACACCGCCGCCTTCTACTTCTCCCCGCTGCGCTCCGCCAACGAGCTGATCAACCGGGCGCTCGCGCCGTACCGCGACGACCTGGTGATCGCCACCAAGGTCGGCCCGGCCCGCGGCATCGACGGCCGCTGGGAGGAGCACGCCCGCACCCCGGAGCGGCTGCGCGCCCAGGTCGAGCAGAACCTGCGCCAGCTCGGCCGCGACCACCTCGACCTGGTCAACCTGCGGGTCCTCGGTACCGACTCGATCGCCGAACGCTTCGGCGCGCTGGCCGAGTTGCAGCAGGAGGGCCTGATCCGCCACCTCGGCCTGTCCAACATCCGCCCGCACCAGCTCGCCGAGGCCCGGACCATCGCGCCCGTGGTCTGCGTGCAGAACCCGTACGGCATCGGCGCCTCGCCCGAACAGGACGAGCTGCTGCGGACCTGCGGCGAGCAGGGCATCGCCTTCGTCCCCTTCTACGCCATCGCCGGCGCGGGACGGGAAGGCGGAGCAGGCGACACCGAGTCCACCCAGGTCCGGGCGGTGGCCGAGGCGCGCGGGGTGAGCACCGCCCAGGTCCGCCTGGCCTGGACGCTGCACCGCGGCCCGCACGTCCTGGCCATCCCGGGCACCGGCGACGTGGCGCACCTCGAGGACAACATCGCCGCCGGGGCGCTGCGGCTCTCGCCCGAGGAGCTGGCCCTGCTGGACCAGGCCCACCGGGGCGACAGCCAGACCGGCTGAGCCGGAACCGGACGGGCGGTGCGGTGCGTCGCTCCGGAACGACCTGACGTCGTTTCGACGTCGCCCCCTGATGGACGTCGACCCCTGTTCACGTCGATCCCGGTCGACATCGACCCCGTCGACGTCGAACCCCGTTGACGGCGAACCCCGTTGAGGAGACCCGGAGCATGACCGACCTCGCCACCCGCTACCTCTACCTGGCCCGCCACGGCGAGGCCGCGCCAGACGGCAGCGGGCTCTCCGACACCGGACGCCGGCAGGCCGTCCTACTGGGCCGACGGCTGGCGGGCCGGCCGATCTCGGCGGTGCACCACGGCCCGCTGCCCCGGGCCGCGCAGACCGCGCAGCTGGTCGCGAAGCAGCTGGGCGGCGTGGTGCCCGCGGTGTGCGAGGAAGCCGGGGACTACGTCCCGTACCTGCCCGAGCGGACCGAACTGCCGGAGGACAGCGCGGAGTTCCTGCTGGAGTTCCTCTCGCACGCCACGGCGGAGGAGTGCGAGATCGGCGCGGTACTGGCGCCGCGGGCGGTCGAGCGGTTCACCGGTCCGGTGGCGGGCGGCGAGGAGCGGCACGAGCTCGTCGTCACCCACGCCTTCCTGGTCGGCTGGCTCGTCCGGCACGCCCTGGACGCCCCGGCCTGGCGCTGGCTCGGGCTGCAGGTCGCCAACGCGGGCTTGACGGTCCTGCGTTACGCTCCAGGCCGGCCCCCGTCCGTCCTGCTGCTGAACGACCAGGGCCACCTGCCCGAGGAGCTGCGCTGGACCGGCTTCCCGCCCGGGCTGCCCCGCTGACTCCACGCCCGCCGTCCCGCCGGCTGACATGCGGTGTCGCCCCGTGTCGTCCCGTCAACTCGCCGTCGACAGGAATATGCAGACCGGTCTACTATCGCCGCATGGGAGTCAAGGGCGAGGAGACCCGGGCCCGGCTGATCGCCGGCACCAGGGAACTGATCGAGGCGCAGGGTTACTTCGGGACCGGCCTGAACCGGATCGTGGCCGCCACCGGCGCCCCGCGCGGCTCGCTCTACTTCCACTTCCCCGGCGGCAAGGACCAGTTGGTGACGGCCGCCCTCACCGAGGCCGGCCAGGAGGTCGAGGAGCTGCTCGCAGCGCTGGCCGCCGAGGGCGCCGACACCGCCACCCTCGCCGAACGGCTCGTCGAGGCCTTCTCCGAGCGCCTGGAGCAGTCCGACTACACCAGTGGCTGCCCGATCGCGACCGTCGCCCTGGAGACGGCCGGAACGAACGACGCACTGCGGATCGTCTGCGCCGAGGTGTACGCGCGGTGGCAGCAGGTCCTCACCGACCGGCTGGAGGCCGAGGGCTTCGGCCCGGCCGAGGCCGACACCGCCGCCGGTCAGGCGCTCGCCCTGCTGGAGGGCGCCGTCCTGCTCGCCTCCGTCCGACGCAGCCGCGAACCGCTGGACCACGCCCGGCACGCCGTCCGGCACCTGCTCGGCAGGCAGGACCGGCACGAGAAGCACGACAAGTAGGCACGGGCGCGCCGCGGTCCACGCAGCGCGCCTTCGCTTGGGCAAAAAATATGCAGACCGGTCTACTGATTTCTTGGCCATCGGCTTCCCGAGCCACCGACTTCCTGAGTCCTGGAGCGCAGCATGACGTCCGCCCCGCCGCCCCGCACGCTCGTCCTCGGCGCCACCGGCTTCCTCGGCCGCTGGCTGGTCCTCGAACTCCTCACCCGCGGCGAGCCCGTGGCCGTCGCCGTCCGCGAGACGGGCGGCGAATCCGGCCGGGCCCTCGCCCTGCGCCGCTGGCTGCGCGAGCACGACGCCGACGACGTGGCCCTGACCACCGTCACCGCCGACCTCACCCGCCCCGGCCTCGGCCTCTCCCCCGAGGACGACACCCGGCTCGCCGAGGTCCGGGACGTCCACAACCTCGCCGCCCGCTACGACTTCGGCCTCACCCGCGCCCAGGCCGAACCCGCCAACGTCCACGGCGCCCTGCACGCGCTGCAGTGGTCCGCCACCCGCCCCCGGCTGCGCCGGCTCGTCCACCTCTCCGGCTACCGCGTCGGCCGCGACCCCGACCCGCGGTACCCGCTCGACGAACGCGCCACCACCGCGCTCTACACCCGCCTCGGCGCGTACGAGGCCTCAAAGCAGCTCGGCGACGCCGCCGTCCGGGTCGCCGCACCCCGCCTCGGCGTCCCGCTCACCACCGTCAACCCGAGCAGCGTGATCGGTCACTCCCGTACCGGCGAGGCCGGTCAGTACCTCGGGCTGGCCCAGCTGGTCCGCCAACTCCACGGCGGCCGCCTCCCCCTGCTGCCCGGTACCCGGCGCACCTTCCTGCCCGTGGTCACCGTCGACCACCTGGCCCGCTTCCTGGCCGCCGTCCCCGGCCACGACCGCGACCCGCTCCGGGCCCACACCGTCCTCGACCCCGAAACCCCCGTCCTGCCCGACCTGATCGCCCTCATCGCCACCCACCTGGGTGTCCGCCCGCCCCGCGGCCTGATCCCCGTCCCCCTCGTCCGCCGCCTCCCCCGCGCCCTCACCGGCGCCGACCCGGAGACCCTCACCTTCCTCTCCGAGGACCGGTACGACACCGCCTCCGCCGACCGGCTGTCCGCCGCCGCGGGCCTCGCCCACCCGCCCCTCACCCCCGCGCTGACCCGCTGGGCCACCCGCCTGGTCGAGGAGGGCTTCGGCACACGGTGACACCGGGACAGCCGTGCGCAGGAAGTCGGCCCAGCTGACTCCCTGCGCACGGCGGCGCCGCTCAGCGGTCTGCCGCACGACCCCGGGAGGCGCGAACCGCGGCGATGACGACTGCGATCACGATGGACGCCAGGAACAGCGTCACCGCAGGCCACAGTGGATCGCCCTCGACGAGTGCGGTCGTGAGCACGCGGAAACCGGAAGCGATGATTTTCATGCGCGTACCGTAGCGCCCACCGCCTCGAATCGGAACGCAGAGTTCCGCTAACGGGAATCCCCTGGTCGATCAGGCCGCAGAGCGGCGCCGGAACGCGACAGCCGACAGGTCGGCGGCGACGTCGACGGCTTGGTAGCCGTAGGTGTCCGCCGCGTCGACGCGCAGCATGAGGCAGAACCGGTCGACGGACTCGATCTCCTTCAAGAGGATCCTGTAGTCACGTTTGAGCAGGTGCACCGCCGCACGATTGGCGATCGCCGACTGCCCCATGATCACGAGAACCGGCTGTGCGGACCGGGGCGTGGTGAACTTCGCGACCAGGGCGTGGTCCGTCCGCCCTTGCTCGTGGATGTAGCGCCGGCCGTCGACGGTGAAGTCACCATGGTGATCGACCTGCACGCCCGGCAGGTGCCGTGCCACGTATTCGACGTTGCGCCGGTTCGATCCGAGGCCACCGATGCTGAGTTCGGCGCGGTCTCCGTTCAGCTCGGGTGCTTCGGCGGCAACGAGGGAGAACGCGCAGCCCGCCTCCTCGGCGAGCATCGCGAGCTCGATGATCGCGTAGACATCACTGTGCTCGGTGACAGCGGGCATCTGCCAGTGGCTGTTCAGGATGATGACGCACGGTACGCCGGGCCGTAGACCGAGGAGTGCCTGCTTCTGATGCAGGATGCGAGCGGTGCTCACCCGTCTCCAAGCCCACACGGACCCGCCGCTGACCACGCTCGTGACCAGCCCGATCACGAGATTCAGTACTGCATCCGACACGAAGCGCCCCCGCCCTCGTCCTGCCGACCGATCCGACCCGATCCGACCCGGCCCGATGGCCGGTGAGCCAGCCTACTGATCAACGGCCAAGGCAGCACGGTGGTTTGGCGACGACGTCAGGGCCTCCGTCTCGACCCGCACCCGCTCCGGCGGGTTTCCCGCCCGACCTCCGCGAGCAAGCGGTCGAGCAGACCGAACCCGGCCCCCGCTCCCAGCAGTCCCGATCGACAAGGCCGACCAGCACGGAGGCCCCCGCCGCCGGACGGACCGCCCCGCAGGCCGCCAGTCGGCCGGAACCGTCGAACGCGCCGATCGCCACGGCGCCCTCGGCGAAGAACCGGCGCTCGAGGACGGCCGGGGCCACGGCTGCCGGCAGGCCGCCGT
The DNA here is from genome assembly GCF_055560835.1 of Kitasatospora sp. NPDC023120. Lineage (NCBI taxonomy): Bacteria > Bacillati > Actinomycetota > Actinomycetes > Kitasatosporales > Streptomycetaceae > Kitasatospora > Kitasatospora sp. NPDC023120. Next base: position 22,258 of record NZ_JBVHHY010000014.1, read on the forward strand.
CCCGGTCCACGCACCGCCGCGCGAGCTCCGCGACCGCGGCGGGCTCCCGGACGGCCAGGGGCGCCCACGCGATCCGATCCGTCGTCATGAGACGGGCGCTCCCTCGCGCTCCCGCTCGAACAGCAGCTCGGTCCAGCGCACGCCGACCCGTCCGTGCAGGTCCGGGCGGGTGGTGCGGTGGAGGAGGCGCAGGCCGCGGGCGGTGGCGAGGTCGATGGTGTGCTCGGGCGGGAGGTCGAACATGCGGCGCCCGGGTGGGACGGGGCCGTGGCGGAGGGTGAGGGCGAGGCGGCCGCCGGGGGCGAGCAGGGCGGCGAGCGCGTCCATCGCGGGCGGGCACTCGGCGGGGGCGAGGTGCATCCAGACGGCGGTGAGCAAGACGAGGTCGAACTGCTCGCCCTCGGCGCGGAGTTGCGGCAGGCCCGGCAGCGCGTCGGCGACCCAGCGGATGCCCGCGTCCGGGTGCAGCCGTTCGCCGACGGCGCGCAGTTCGGGGGTCGGTTCGGCGGCGACCACGCGGTGGCCGAGGGCGGCGAGGGCGGCCGCGTCACGGCCGGTGCCGGCACCGATGTCGAGGACGGCGGCGGGCGGCGCCGGGTAGCGGTCCAGCAGTTCGCGGTGGACCTCGGCGAAGCTCACGCTCTCGTACTGGACGGCGAGTTGCTCGGCCGCCTCGCCGTACCCCGCCGTACTCGCCAACTCGCTCACTGCGCCTCCCGCTCTGCCGTTGACTGTGCCTCCCGGACGATCACCGCGTCCCCGGCGGCGGCCGCGCCGGCGAAGAAGTCCCGCAGTTCGCGCAGGTCGTTGACGACCCGGACGGCCACGGACTCGGACCAGGGCGACGGGTAGCCGAGGTGCGCGGCCGTACGGGCGAGCACGCTGTGCTGCTGACGGACGAGTTCGCCCAGCGCCGAGTCGCGCAGGAAGGTTGCGGCCGCCGCGACCTGCTCGGGGCGCAGCACGGGCATCTCGGTGCCCGGCTCGCGCCGTCCGCCGCCGTAGACGGGGAGGCGGGCGGCGGGGTCGGGGTGCAGGCCGTTCTCGGTGAGCGCGAGTTCCATCAGGACGGCGGTGCGCCGGACCCCGAGCGCTAGTCCGGCGGCGGCCAGCCGGTCGTACCGGACGTCGCGGTCCCGGGGCACGAGTTCGCCGAGTTCCTCCGGCGAACTTGTGTCCACGGCCTGACCCGGCAGTCGGCACCAGAAGTGATCCACACTCACCCGCTCAGCCTAACCACGTCACGACCGGTGTGGAGCGGTGGATCAGGCCTCGCCGGGGTGCCACGCGGGCCACTCCCAGGGGCGGTCGGCCCACTGGACGCGCTGCGGGTCGCGCGGGTCGAGGTCCGGGAAGAGCTGGTGGATGCGCGGCTCGAGCTCCTCGGGCCCGAGCGGCTCCCAGCCGTGGCCCTCGAAGTGGACGAGGCGGTAGCGGCTGTCGGTCCGGAACTCGGCCACCTTGACCAGGGGTTCGGTCGTACTGTTGGTCTCCATGAGCCCAAGCATGGGGCGCGGCGGCAATCAGCGCCCGTCCGGACCCCTCTTCCGGGTCATGTCCCCGCGTCGGTGTGCTCGTTGAGCACGGAAAGGTAGACGGGGGGCCGCTGGAAGGACGAACACATGACTGGGCAGCCCACCGGAGGGCAGTGGCAGTGGCCGCAGGACGCGTGGCAGCCCCCGCCGGTCCCCACGACTCCCCCGCCGCCCCCCGCTCCCGCCCCGCCGCGGCGCCGCCCGCGCAGGGTGTGGGCGGCTGCGGCGGTCGGGACGGGTGCTCTGCTGGCGTCCGTCCTGGTGATGTGCGGGCCGGGGTCGGGCGACGTCCTGAGCGTGACGGCCCTGCCGGAGGCCTCGCCGTCCGCCACGGATCCGGCCTCCCACCTGCTGCCGGTGCCCCCGCCGCCCGTCACGCCCTCGCCCTCGCCCTCGCCGCTGCCGCCCCCGGTACCGGGAGGCGGGACGGCGGGCACGGCGGAAACGGCGGGAGCGCCGGGCGGAGCGGGAACCGCGGCGACGGCGGCCGCTCCCGGGGGCGCGGACGTCCAGCACGGGTCGGCGAGCCCGCGCCCGAAGCCGGGGCACAGCCCGCGGGCCTCCGCCTCGGCGCGCGGGACGTCGGGCGCGCCCGCCCCGGCGGGTCCGGGGTCGGGCGTGTCGGTGCCGGGCGCCGGCCCGGGCACCATCTGCGACCAGGCCGAACGCATCGGCCGCTGGCCGGCCGGCTCGGAGCAGGCCCGTCTCTGCCGCAGCGTCTACGGCTGAGCCGGGACGCCGGCACCCCCTGATGCTCCGGGAGTCCCCGGGGCCCCGACGGCGGTCGCCCCCAGCAGCCCCTTGTCCAGCCGGGGCGCCAGCACCCGCGCCAGCGTGTCGGTGATGTGCCCGGTGTCCCGGTACAGCACGACGCCTTCCAGCACCGCCGGGCAGGAGGGCCCGGTGCCGGGGCAGAGCAGCGGACCGAGGTCCAGGGTGCGCACGCCGTACCGGGCGGCGAGCCCGCCGTCCAGCAGCGGGTCGGGCTCGAAGGCGGTGTCTCGCGGGAAGAAGCACGCGTCCGAGCGCCCGTCGGAGGCGGCCAGGCAGGTCGGGATGTCCTTGCCCGGCATCGGGGTGTCGCCGAGGTAGGCGAGCGGGGCGCCGAGCGCGGTGAGGCGGTCGAGGGTGCGGGTCCAGCCTTCGGTGCGCTCTTCGGGGCTGCCGTAGCGGTTGAGTCCGGCCATCAGGACGAGGCGCGGTGTGGGCCCGGAGGTGAGCCGGGTGAGGGTGTTCTCGCGCCAGCGGTGGCACTCGTCGAAGGTGCGGCCGAGCACGTTGTTGCGCACGGTGAGGGTGGCCAGCGGGCAGCCGGGCTTGACCAGGACCTCCAGTGCCCAGTGCCGCTGCTCGGCCATGGCGAGGGCGGCGGAGATCCACTGCCCGGCGTGCGAGTCGCCGATCAGCACGATCCGGTCGGGGCTGTCCTCGGCGCCGAAGCGGCAGCGCGGGCTGCTGTCGGCGTTGAGCGGGATCTCGCAGCCCTTGCCGGGTGGGAAGTCCTCGCGGGCGCGGGCCAGCGAGGGTGTGAGGGCGAGCACCCGGATACCGGGGGCGAGCAGGCCGGGCCCGTCGACGGCTCCGGCGGGGGCCGCCGTGGGCCCGGCGGAGGGGTCGCCGAGGGCGCGGACGGTCCCGCCGCCGAGGGTGAGCGCGGCGATCAGCGGGATGACCAGGGCGCTCGCGCCGACCGCGAGCCCGCGCCGGGGTGCCGGGCTGCTGCCGTACCGCAGCGGCTGTTCGACCAGGCGCAGGGTGAGCCAGGCGGGCATCGCACTGGCGGCGGTGAGCGCGACCAGGGTGGTCCAGGGCAGCGCGCCGTACCGGGCCTGGGCGATGGTCAGCACCGGCCAGTGCCAGAGGTACCAGGCGTAGGAGAGGCGCCCGGCGGCGCGCAGCGGGCGGGCGGCGAGCAGCCGCCCGGCGTCGAGGGCGCGGAGCGGGCCGTGCCCGGCAAGCAGGACGGCGGCGGTGCCGAGGACGGGCAGCAGCGCGGCGGCGCCGGGGAACGGGGTGTCGCGGTCGTACAGGAAGAGCGGCGCCAGGACGCCCGCCAGGCCGAGCCAGCCGAGCACCCGCAGCGACCACTGCAGCGACCGCTGCACCGGCCGTTGCACCGGGCGGCGCTCGGTGCCGGCGGCCAGGGCGCCGCCCAGCAGGGCGACGCAGGCGCCGGCCGCGAACTCCCAGAGCCGGCTGCCGGTGGAGAAGTAGGCCAGCGGCGCCGAGGTCTGCGTCCAGCGCAGGCAGAGCGCCAGGGAGACGCCGCCGATGCCCACCGTGGCGAGGGTGAGCGCGAGGGTGCCGCGCCGCCCGTGCAGGTAGCGGGCGAGGCCGAGCAGCAGGACGCCCCAGAGCAGGTAGAACTGGTTCTCCACGCCCAGGGACCAGAAGTGCTGCAGCGGGCTGGGGTCGCGTTCGGCGGCCAGGTAGTCGGTCTGCCGGCCGACGAAGCGCCAGTTGGCGAACTGGCCGGCGGAGGCGATCAGGTCGCGGGCGAGGTCGGTGCCGCGCAGCGGGTCGAGCAGCGCGCCGCCGGCGACGGCGGTGGCGACCAGGACGGTGGCGGCGGCGGGCAGGATGCGCCGGGCGCGGCGGGCGGCGAAGTCCCACAGGCCGAGCGGGCGGCCGATCAGCAGGCCGGTGATCAGGAAGCCGGAGATGACGAAGAAGACGTCGACGCCGACGTAGCCGCCGGTCACACCGGGGACGGCGGCGTGGAAGGCGAGGACGGACAGCACGGCGATGCCGCGCAGCCCCTCGATGTCGAGGCGGAAGGCGGCCCGCCGGCGGGGCGGCCCGCTCTCGGCGACGGCGGCGCCCTTCGGGGCGGCGACTTCCCGGTCCGCCCTGTCCACCCGGTCCATCCGGACGACGTCGGGCAGCAGGTCGGGTGCGGGCACGGAAGCGGATGCAGGTGCGGACGGTGAGGACGACGGTGGTACGGCCGTTGGCACGGCGGCGCTCCTTGGCAGGGCTGGCAGCGGTGGTCGGGCCCGCCGGGCCGATGGGGCGGCCGGGCGGGGTCCGCGCCGGTGGGGCGACGCGCAAGGAAACTCGATGACGAAGCGGTCGAGGAGAATTGACTGAGTATCAGAAGATCAGCGGGTCGGCCCAGCCGGACGCCAGCAGCCCGCAGAGCAGCAGCACGGCGGTGACGGCGACGGCCTCGGCGCGTCCGAACCCGAGGTCGGAGCGGCTCCGTACGGGCGCGGCGACCTCGCCGACGGTGGCGTCCTTGCCACCGTTCGCACCGTTCAGGAGCGGCCACAGGGCGCTGATCAGCGGGATCATGGTGTAGGCGGTGAGCCCGAGCAGTGCGGCGAGCGCCCAGTACGGCCGCCAGCCGTGCAGCAGCGCGGCCCGGACGAGTCCGGCGGCGCCGGCGAGGACGACGAACCCGAGCCAGCCGACCCCGATCCGGGCGACGGCGCGGGCGAGTGAACTGCCGCCCGACACGGCGCCGGTGGGCACCCAGTCGGCGGAGCGGCGGCGCAGGGCGTGCGCGATGGCGACCACGTGGCAGAGCCCGCCGAGGAGTTGGACCCGGGTGACCTCGAAGCGCCACCGGGTACGGGACATCGCGGGCAGCAGCACCAGGGCGACCCAGATCGGGGGCAGGAAGGGGAGCACCTGCCAGGGCTGGATCTCCTCGGGCCGGAAGAACAGCATGATCAGGGCGGGCAGCGGCACGGCGAACACGTTCACGGCGCTGGTGAGGTAGCCGAGTATGCCGTTCCAGAAGCAGAGCCGGGCGGAGCGGGGCAACGGGCCCTTGCGGAAGTCCGGGTCGCGGACGAGGGCGAGCGAGCCGAGGCACCAGCGGTACTGCTGGCTGATGAAGGCGGGCAGGCCGGTGGGCGACATGCCCTTGGCGACCAGCGCGGGCACATAGCGGGTGGACCAGCCGGCGCGGGCGAGGGCGAGGCCGGTGTAGAGGTCCTCGCTGTGGTCGATCTCGGCGAAGCCGCCGATCCGCTTCAGCGCGGCGCGGCGGTAGAGGGCGTTGGTGCCGCAGCAGACGGTGCCGTCCTGCGCGTCCCGGGAGGGCTGGATCCAGCGGTAGAAGATCTCCTGGGTGGCTCCCGCGGCGCGTTCGAGCCAGGACATGTCGGCGTCCGTGTCGAAGCACTGCGGGCTCTGCACGATGCCGACCCCGGGGTTGTCGAGGTAGGGCCCCAGGTGGTGCAGGAAGTCGGGGCGGGGGCAGAAGTCGGCGTCCAGGACGGCGACGATCTCGCCGGTGCCCTCGGCCAGGCCGTGGTTGAGGTTGCCGGCCTTCTTGAAGCGGCCCCGGTCGGGGCGGGCCCGGTAGCGGAAGCCGTAGGACTCGGCGAGGTCGCGCACCTCGGGGCGGTCGGCGTCGTCGAGGACCAGGACGGTCAGCTCGCCGGGCCATCGGACGGCGGCGGTGTGCCGGTAGGCGTTGTCGAGGACGGCCAGCGGTTCGCCGGCGGTGGGCAGCAGCAGGTCCACGCTCGGGTGGCGGGCGGGCTGCCAGGCGCGCATCAGCAGGTCGTGCGAGTCGCGGGTGAAGCGGCGGGCGCGCTGGCCGTCGGCGAGCGAGAGCAGCCAGGTGGCCGCGTTGAGCACGGTGAGCACCAGGAACGGCCAGAGCAGCGGCTTGCTGAGGGCGAACAGGCCGAGCGTGGCGGTGGCTCCCGCGTAGGAGAGGGTGGCACAGAGCAGCACCCAGCGGCGCTGCGGGCCGAAGTACCAGTAGAGCTCCTCGTCGTCGGGCGGGACGGGCAGGCGCAGGCCGGGGTCCGCGGGTATCCGGCGCGGACCGGCGTCGGGTGCGGGCATGGCGGTGCCATGGAGTACGGGCATGCGGAAATGGCCCCCTGGGCATCGGACGGAACGTGGCCGTTCGCGACCCAGCCTCTCACATTGGCCTAGACCAATCATGAACGAGGTATGACATCTCCGCATCGCCCCAGCTCAGCGACTTGACGCCACATCAGCCGACTTCAGGCGGCCTTCAGCTCCTTGACCAGGTGCTCGAACCGGAGGTCCGGCCGCTTCGGGATCCCGAAGCGCTCGTCGCCGTACGGGAAGGGGCTGAACACGCCGGTCCGGCGGAAGCCGCGCCGCTCGTACCAGGCGATCAGCTCGGCGCGCTGCTCGATCACCGTCATCTCCATCTCGCCGACGCCCCACTCCTCGCCGGCCACCCGCTCGGCCTCGGCCAGCACGGCCCGGCCGACCCCGCCGCCCTGCAGCCCGGGGCGCACCGAGAACATGCCGAAGTACGCCCGCCCGCCGCGCCGCTCCAGCTGGCAGCAGGCGACCAGCTCGCCGTCGCGCTCGGCCAGCAGCACCAGCCCCTCGGGGTGGCCGAGCGCCTCCGCGACGGCCTCGGGGTTGGTCCGCCGCCCGCCCAGCAGGTCGGCCTCGGTGGTCCACCCGGCACGGCTGACGTCGCCCCGGTACGCGGACTCGACCAACTCGACGAGGGCCGGGACGTCGGCGGGTGTGGCGGTCCGGAACACGGGCTCCCCGACGGGCCCGGCAGTGTCGGTGGCGCTCTCGGTCATGGCTGGTCCTCTCCTCCGTGCTGGGGCGCCGGCCGGGACGGCGGGCACCCGGGCATCGTGTCACAGCGCCCTGGTCGGCCCCGGGGCCGGGACCGGCCGGACCGGCGGCGCGGGGTGCCGGCCATGGCGGTCCGGCACATGTGACAGCGGTTCACGATGGTGCCGAAGTTGCCTGGCGCCACTGGCGGGAGGATGGCTACTCTTCGGTTCGGCCGACGCCAACGTCCGGCCGTATCAGGCCCGTTGGGCCCATTCCCGCACCGGAACCAGAGGAGTGTCCATGCCCCGCTCTTCCCGCTCCGCCCGCACCACCGGTACCGACCGCACCACCGATACCGACCGTCCCGCCCGCCGCCGGCTGCCCGCGCTCGCCGCACTCGCCGCCGCGACCGCCCTGGTCGTCGGCGTTGCCGCCCCGGCGTACGCGGCCGAGCCCGCCCCCGTCGCCCCGGTCGTCGAGGGCACCGCCGCCTTCCACCCGGACCGCGACTTCGCCGGCTCCACAGTCGCCGCCCACGAGGGCCGCAGCACCTCCGCCCCCTTCGCCTCCCTCGCCGCCACCCAGACCCCCGGTCTGGACGTCGCCAGCTACCAGGGCAACGTCAACTGGTCATCGGTCGCGGCCAACGGCGCCAAGTTCGCCTACGTCAAGGCCACCGAGGGCACCGGATACACCAACTCCTACTTCGCCCAGCAGTACAACGGTTCCTACAACGCCGGACTGATCCGCGGCGCCTACCACTTCGCCCTGCCGAACAGCTCCTCGGGCGCCACCCAGGCCAACTACTTCGTCGACCACGGCGGCGGCTGGTCCGCCGACGGCAAAACCCTGCCGCCCGCCCTGGACATCGAGTACAACCCCTACGGCGCCACCTGCTACGGGCTCAGCCAGAGCAGCATGGTCAGCTGGATCCGCTCCTTCAGCGACACCGTGCACTCCCGCACCGGCCGCTACCCCACCATCTACACCACCACCAGCTGGTGGACCCAGTGCACCGGCAACTACGGCGGCTTCGGCACCACCAACCCGCTGTGGATAGCCCGCTACTCCTCCACCATCGGCACCCTGCCGAACGGCTGGAGCTACCAGACCATCTGGCAGTACGCGGACTCCGGCACCTTCCCCGGTGACCAGAACTACTTCAACGGCGCGACCGACCGCCTGAAGGCCCTCGCCCTGGGCTGACGCACGAGCCGGTGGGCCCCCGTCGCCGGGACGGGGGCCCACCGGGTGCGGACCGAAGAGGATTCACAGGGCCGTGAGGCCGCCCGGGGTTCAGAGGGCCTTGAGGCCGTCCAGGAGCTCCTGGCCGCCGGGGCTGCCGAAGCCCGTGCACGGGTCCCAGCCGGGCCCGGAGGCGAAGGCGCCGTTGCTGCCCTCGGTGACGTCCCGCAGCACGTCCGTCGCCAACTTCGCGTACAGCAGCGGGTTGAGGAAGCCGACCTGGGCGTTGCCGGGCAGCGCCTGGTTGATCCGGGCGAGCAGGGCGGACCACATCGGGGCGGCCGCGCTGGTGCCGCCGATCTGGTGGAAGTTCACGCCGTCCACGCTCGGCACCACCACCCCGGTCCGGGGATCCGCGAGGGCGGCCACGTCCGGGACCCCGCGCCCGCGCCGGTGCGGCGGGTTGACCGAGGGCGGCACGTGGACGCCGGCCTGGTACGGGGGCACCGGGAAGATCGCGCTGACGCCGCCGCCGGTCCGGCTGCCGGGCCCGTCGTCCCAGACGGTCTCGCTGACGACCAGCCCCTGGCGCGCCACCAGCCGGGTGCCGCCGACACCGAGGACGTGCGGGTCGGAGGAGGGGTAGTCGGCGTGGGCGCGCTCGTCGTCGGCCTGGTCGCGGGAGCCGTCGTCGCCCGAGGCGCAGCAGACGGTGATGTTCTTCTCCGCCGCGCTCGCGAAGGCCCGGTCGATCCGGTCGACCGCGCCCGCGGTGAACAGGCTTCCGGAGACCAGCTCGGGGTTGCCGTAGCTGCAGGAGATGATCGTGGGCCGGTTCTCGGTGTCGTTGACGATCCGGGTGATCACGTTGACCCAGCCGCGCTCGGTGAACTTGGTGAAGTACACGACGATCTTCGCCTTGGGGGCGAGGGCGCCGACCACCGCGAGGTCGAGCATGATCTCGCCGGTGGTGTCGGCGGTCTCGAAGTCGGCGTCCTGGCCCGGGTCGTTGCCGGGGCTGCCGACGTTCGGGATCACCACGTTGGTGATGTCGGGCATCGACTGGTGCAGGACGTTCTCGAAGTAGTTCCGCAGGGCGTCGAGCGAGTAGCCCCCGGAGGGGACGCCCGGCGGCGTGTCGCCATTGAAGGCGAGCACGGCGATGCACTGACCGGAGCCGTCGGTGCCCTCGGGGTAGGCGTACGGCTTCTGCAGCGCCGGCGGGAGGAAGGCGCCCGGCCGGACCACGGGGGTGGCGGCGCGGGTCACCGGGATCGCCTGGGTGGCGCGCCGGATCAGCAGGCGGGAGCCGATCGGCCGGTCGTCCAGGCCGAACACGCCGGTGACGATGCCCTTGAGCTCGGCGGGCACGTAGACCGGGCCCTCCCGGCCGCGGTAGACCTGCGGGTTGCCCTGGGCGTCCTGGTAGCGGTAGCGGGCCAGGGTGACCCGGAAGGCTTCGGCGACGTCCTCGGTGGTGCCGGTCAGGTCGACGCTGCGGGCCAGCGGGTCCTCGTCGGAGGGGGTGAGGCGGTGCTCGGCGGCGAAGGCCTCGAGCGTCTTGAGGTCGGTGTCGCTCCAGCGGTGGGTGGCGGCGTACTCCTGGTCGGTGGGCACGGTACGGCGGGTCGGCGGCTGCAGCGCCAGCTCGTACACGTCGGGGCGCGGGGGCGCATCGGGGTCGCGCCGCAGGTAGACGGTGACGGTGAGGGAGGTCCGTGGATTGGCCGGTCCGATGACCCGCGCCCCGGTGAGCGGAGCGCGGGAGCTGTCCGGCAGCGCCACGTAGTGGTTGCTCGACATGATCGCTCCAGCGGTCGGGTCGACGCCGGGAGCTCGCGACGGTTGGTCGTGCGCTTTCGACTGTCCGTATACGGCACACGCTTATGTCGTACACGGACAGCGTCTCCCCGATCCGGGGGCGACGTCAAGCGGCGCCGGGCACTGCCGGGCGGTGCCGGCCCCGGCCCCGGCCGTAGCCGGGGCCGGCACCGGGGCGGTCAGCCCTCGATGCGGTGCTGGGTCCAGAAGGAGCTCAGGTCCACGGTGGTGGCCGCCTGGGCCGCGGCCTTGAACTCCGCGGTGGTGGACACGCCGTACCAGTGCGCCTGCGCGTAGTTCCGCAGCATCGTGGTCATCGCGGTGTCGCCGATGGTCCGGCGCAGCTCGTGCAGCGCGCACTTGCCGTAGCCGTAGACGACCGTGGAGTAGCGGGAGGAGTTGGCGTCCCAGTAGGCCATCGAGTTGCTGATCTTCTCCGCCGAGGAGGCCCAGGAGACGCTGTTCCAGCAGCCGTTGCCGGTCTTGCCGAGGGCGAGGTCGGTGGCGTAGTCGGTGAAGGCCTCGTCCAGCCACGGGTTGTTGTACTCGTCGTCGCCCACGATGCCGTACCACCACTGGTGGCCGATCTCGTGGGTGAGCGCCGTGGTGCTGACCAGGTCGAGGACGAAGCCCGGGTACTCCATGCCGCCGAACCAGAAGTTGTTGTCGATCACCGCGTCCAACTCGCCGTACGGGTAGGCGCCGAAGCGCTGGGCGTGGGCGTCGACCGCCGAGGTCGCGGTGGAGAGCATCGACTTGGAGTCGGCCGCGCTGATCCCCGCCACCGAGTACACGTTGACCTTCACCCCGGCCGCGGAGGTGCCGGAGATCCTGGTGAACGGCCCGGCGCCCCAGGCGAAGTCGCGCACCTTGCTCGCGGTCGCCTTGGTGACGGTCCGTCCGGCCGCGCCGGGGGTGTCCACCGAGGTGCCGGTCGCGGGCACCAGTAGGCCGCTCGGGTGGTCCAGGGTGACGGTGAAGTCCGAGGCCACCGAGTAGAAGGACTCGCCGTTGTTGGTGTATGGGTCGAGGTGCCAGCCGGTCGCGTCGCGTATCGCCAGGACGGGCAGGGCGTTGCCGACGAAGTTGTACGCGCCGTCGTGGCCGAAGCGGTCCGCGCCGCTCGGCACGGTGATGCCGAGGTCGAAGCCGACGGTGCCGCTCTGGCCCTGCGCGAGCGGTGCCGGCAGGGTGATCTTGAGTGCGGTGCAGTTCACCGTGAGCGGGGAGGGCGTGCCGCCGGTCACGTTGGTCACCGTGATCGGGGTGCTGGGGCAGCTGCCGTGGGCGTTGTCCCACAGCCGCAGGTACACCTCGTTCAGCGGGGTGGGCGAGGCGTTGCTGAAGGACACGCTCTCGTGGCCGGTCCAACTGCCCCCGGAGGCGTCGCTGGTGAGGTCCACGGTGTACGCCGGCGCGACCGGGGTGCGGGTCGGGTCGCCGGGCTGGGGCGGGGTGGTGCCGCCGGAGGCGTCCAGGGTGACGTCGTCCAGCACGAAGCTGGTCTGCAGGCTGGAGTCCTCGACGCCGGTGAACGCGAGCGTCGCGGTCTGGCCGGCGAAGGCCGAGACGTCGACGGTCTTGTGCACGTACCCGTCCTTGGCGTCCAGGTTGGAGTAGGTGGCGAGGGTGGTGGAGCCGAGTTTGACGGTCAGTTTGTCGTAGGCGGTGCTGCCCGTCGTCTCGGCGGTGTCGATGTGCAGCCAGAACCCGAGCGTCGCGGTGCCGCACCCGGCGGGGAGGGTGACGGACTGCGAGAGCGTGTCGGTGTGGCTGGAGCCGTAGCCGTCGAGCCAGGCGTAGGAGCTGCCGGAGTGCGCGCTCTGGCCGCTGTCGGCGGTGATCGCGCCGCTCGGCGCCGTCCAGGACGAACTGCCGGACTCGAAACCGCCGTTGGCCACCACCTGGGCGGGTGTGCAGTCCGCGGCGCTCGCCACCGTGGGGGTGGCGAGCACCGCGAGGCCGGTCGCCGCGAACAGGGCGGCGCCGGTCAGGGCAGGCAGGAGTCTTCTCATCGGAGCCTCTCGTGGGGGATCGGGCCGGGAGCAGCAGCGTGACAGCAAACCCGCACCTTTGAAAGGCTCATGACACCAACGGCCCCGGTCCCACCGGGGACCGGGGCCGAGGACCGACCGAGGAAGGAACGATCAGCGCGGGTCGACCAGCTCCGGGGCGAAGACCGTGCCGAGCGGCTCCGGGCCGACGTACTGCTGGCAGTTGCAGGGCCGCGCCTCGTACTGCAGCGGGCGGCGCTCGGCGTCCCACGCGGTCGGGGCCTCGACGACCTCGTGGCAGCGCCCCTGCTTGTCGTGCTTGGCGAGGTGGTGGGTGCAGCCGCAGACCGGCTCCGGCGGCCGGTTCGCCGCCTCCAGCGCGGCGGTCCGGCGCTCGGTGGCGGCGAGCAGCTCCATCTTGCGCTCGTGCCGCACCTTCAGCGCCTGCCGGGCGTCCTTGACGATCCATCCGCTGCCGTACAGGACGACGGGCAGCACCCACCAGATGCTCAGCAGGTGGTCCACTGATTCTCCCCCCATCGGACCTATTCCAGCTGCTGATCATACTGCTGACCAGGGCCTACCGGCCCCCGCCGGACGGAGGGAGCGGCCGACCCGACGCCGGCGGGCGGTCAGCGGATGACCGGCAGCACCGCCGTCGCGCTGCGGCCGGTCGCCGCCTCGATGAAGGCCACCGGGTCCGCGACCTCCGTCAGCAGGACGCTGGTCGCCCGCAGGGCCGCGTCGGCGGGCGGGGGGCCGCCGACGGCCGCGGTCAGGTCGAGCAGGTGGACGGTCGCCTCCATCAGCGCCACCTCACCGAGCGCGCCCAGCCGCACGCTGCCGAGCAGGGGGTGCGCCACCGTCGTGTCCGGCGGCAGGTCGGCGAGTCCGGCCAGGGCGGCCGGGCCCTCGACCCCGAACCGGGCGATCAGCACGGCGGATTCGGTCCGCCCGGCGACCTCCCTCGCCGCGTCCGCGATCTGCCCGGCCGCGGTGTGCGCGAGGCCACCGGGGCGGTTGTAGGCGCGCAGGATCCCGGCCCCGGTGGCGATCTCGGGTGGCGCGTCCAGGACGGCCCCGCGCAGCCCGGTGAACATCTCCGGCACCGGCGCCACGTGCGTGTACAGCTCCCGGACGGTCCACGCGGGCAGCCGGGTCGGCCGGTCCCAGTCCTCGGCTCCCAGGGCCGCGCCGCGTTCCGCCCAGGAGCCCCACACCTCCGCCAACAGGGCGCGCGTCGTATCGATCTGACTGGTCATCGGCTCTCCCGGGATCACAGGTCACGGAACGGCCCACGCTACCCGGCGCCCCACCGAAAAGCGCCCACGGAAAACCACTTGCCGTCCCCCCACCCGGCCAGCAGGATCCCGCCCATGACCGACTCCCCCGCCCGCCCGCTGCCCGTGACCTCCGCCGCCCGTACGGCCGTGGTCCGACAGCAGCCCTGCCGTCCCCGGAGGCCCGACGCCGCACGCACGTGAGGGCCGCGCTGGTCGCGGGGCTGCTCGCCGGGTACGGCGTCGCCGTCCCGGTCGGGGCCGTCGGGTCCTACCTCGTCGCGCTCACCGCTCGCACCTCGCTGCGCACCGGCGCCTGCGCCGCCCTCGGCGTGGCCGCCGCGGACGGGTTGTACGCGCTGCTCGCGGCGGCCGGTGGCGGCGGCCTCGCACCGCTGCTGGAACCCGCCGCCCGACCGCTGCGGATCGGCTCCGCCCTGGTGCTGCTGACGCTGGCCGCCCGCACCGCCCACGCCGCGCTCCGCAGCCACCCCGGGGCCGCCGGAAAGCCGGGTCGCACGCCGGGGCAGGCGCCCGGGACGACGCCGGAGCAGGCGCCGCCGACCCCCGCCCGGGCCTTCCTCACCCTGCTCGGGATCACCCTGCTGAACCCGCTCACCGTGCTCTACTTCACCGCCCTGGTCCTCGGCGGCGGGGGCCGGGACGAGGCGGCCGCCGGCTCCCTCGCCAGGGCGGTGTTCGTCGCCGCGGCGTTCGCCGCCTCCGCGAGCTGGCAGCTGCTGCTCGCCTCGGGCGGCGCGCTGCTGGGCCGCGCACTGACCGGTCCGCTCGGCCGACTACTCACCGCATTCGGGTCCTCCGCCCTGGTCGCCGGGCTCGCCCTCCGACTACTGGTCGGCTGACCAGCGAAATCGCCGGAATCACAGATCGGTGGAGCAGCACCCGTTTACGCCTGATTCATACCTTGTATCCTGGTCCTGTATCCGCTGAGTGACATCAGCTGCGGACGGATCCGCCCGCAGCGGATCCGGCGCAGAGCCCCCGCCGGTCCGCCCGACCGGCTCTGGCACGGCCGAGGACACCGGCACCGACCCGGAGGAGTGCGGACATGGTTGAGCGGGACGGCACCGAGAAGCGGGGGCGGCTGAGCCGGCCGCTGGTGCTCGACGCCGCCGTGGCACTGGTGGACCGCGAGGGCCTGGCCGCCCTGACCATGCGCAGGCTGGCCACCGAGCTGGGCGTCGAGTCGATGGCCCTGTACCGCTACACCCCGGGCAAGGAGGCCCTGCTCGACGGGCTGATCGAGGCCTACTTCACCCAGGTCAACGACCGGCTGCGGACCAGCGCCGCACGCGACCCGCGCGAGCCCGAGCGGCACCGGGCCGAGTGGCGGCTCGAACTGCGCCGGATCACCCGGGCGTTCGCCGACGTCGCGCACGCCCACCCCGAGATCCTGCCGCTGGTCGCCGCCCGCCCGCTGACCGTACCGGTGGCGCGTCGGCCGGCGCCGGTGCTCGAACTCACCGAGCACATCCTCGCCGTGCTCGGACTGGCCGGCTTCGACGACGCGACCGCGCTGACCGTCTACCGCACCTTCGTCGCCTGGAACCTCGGCTGGATGCTGGTGGACAAGCGCCAGGTGGTCGACAACCCGGAGGAGCCCGACCCGGCCCTGCGTCTGGGCCTGCACCGGCTGCCCGCCGCCGAGTACCCGCGGCTGCGCGCCCTGGTGCCCCGCTTCGCCGACTTCGACAACGAGAACGAGATGCTCAGAGGCCTCGACAGCCTGCTCGACGGGATGCCACAGCCTCCCCTTGACGCGTTCTACGGCGGCGGCGCATCCTGAGGGATACGAGGTACACGTCGGACATATCCGCCCAGATCGGCGCCGCCGAGCGAGCCGCCCGGAACCGCTCCGGCCACGCTCCGGCGGCGCCCGGAAGAAGCCCCCCATGTCCGCCGTTCCGAACGCATCACCCCAGGACGCGACACCCCACGACGACATCCTGCGCCTCCACGTCACCGCCAAGGACCCGGAGGCCCTGCGCGCGCTGCTGCACGAGACCCGCGCCGACATCGGTGGACGCCCGCACGTCGAGGCGGACGGCCGCATCGGCGTCGACGTCTACACCACGGCCGACCGGATCCCGGACCTCGAACGCGAGGACGTCACGGTCACCCGGACCGGCAACGCCAGCGAGGCCGGGCGCGCCGCCCAGGCCGAGGTCGGCAGTGGCGACCGGTTCGCCCCCGACGACGCCTTCCCGCGCGGCCTGGCCGCCAAGCTCGCCGACTGACCCGGGAGACCCGTCATGCCGTACCTGAACGTCACCGAGGTCGAATCCGCCGTGACCAGCCTGGCCACCGCCTACCCGGACCTCACCCAGCTCATCACCCTGCCCGAGACCACCGTCGAGGGCCGCACCGCCCACGCGCTGCGGATCGGCGAGCCCTCGGACACGCCCAAGCCGTGCGTGATGATGATCGGCGGCGTGCACGCCCGCGAGTGGGGCAGCTGCGAGATCCTCATCCACCTCGCCGCCGACCTGCTGGAGGCCCACCGCGACGGCACCGGCCTCGGCTACGGCGGCACCACCTTCACCGCCGGCCAGGTCAGCGGCCTGCTCCGCCGGCTCGACCTGGTGGTCTTCCCCCTGGTCAACCCCGACGGCCGGCACTACAGCCAGACCGTCCGGCCGATGTGGCGCAAGAACCGCAACCCGGCCAACGCCGGCGGCAACCCGGACGGGGACTGCGTCGGCGTCGACCTCAACCGCAACTACGACTTCCTCTTCGACTTCGTCACCGCCTTCGACCCGAACGCCAATCCCCGGGTGTCGAACGACCCCTGCGACCCGCAGACCTACGCCGGGCCGAGCGCGTTCTCCGAGGCGGAGACCCAGAACGTCCTCGCGCTGCTGGAGCAGTTCCCGCTGACCCAGTGGTTCATCGACGTGCACAGCTACTCGCAGGACATCCTCTACAACTGGGGCGATGACGAGAACCAGTCGGTCGACCCCGAGATGAACTTCCGCAACGCCGAGTACGACGGCAAGCGCGGCGTGCCCAACGACCTCGCGTACGCCGAGTACATCCCCAAGGACGACGAAGACGCCGCCATCCTGCTCTCCGAGGCGTTCTGCAAGGGCCTCAACGGCGTGCGCGGCCTGACGTACAAGCCGATCACCGGCTTCCACCTGTACCCGACCAGCGGGACCAGCGACGACTACGTCTACTCCCGCAGCTTCGCCGACCCCGACGTGGGCAAGGTGCTCGGCTTCACCATCGAGTGGGGCACCGAGTTCCACCCGCGGTGGGCGGAGATGGAGGAGATCATCCGCGACGTGGACGCCGGGCTGGTGCAGTTCTGCCTGGCCACCGCCTGACGCACCCCGCGGCATACACCCGAGCCACAGTGCCCGACAGCAGGGCGCCCGCCACGATCGCTCGTGGCGGGCGCCTTGGGGTGGGTGCTCAGGCGGCCCGGTGGAAGAAGAACGGGTCGATGGACGGCGGGACCCTGGTCAGGCTGTCCGTGCTGAGCAGTTGATGGGTGGTGAAGTTGGCGTTGCGCTGGTACGTCACGCCGACCGGGAAGTTGGCCGGGTCGGGGGTGTTGTTGCCGGCGAACACGCCGTAGAAGTCCTTCCCGACGGTGATCATCCTGATGTAGTCACCGAGGTACGGCAGCTGCCCCCGCGCCGGCGGGACGTCGCCCGGGGCCTGGTGCAGCACGTGGCTCTCGACGTTCCGGAAGTCGTCGTCGGTCAGCTCCAGCACCGTCGACCACTGGTTGGTGACCAGTCGCTGGTAGACCAGCCCGACCAGACCGTCGGTGTTGACCGCCAGCGACGGGTTCTTGCCGTTGATCACGTCCTGGCGCGCCGCGGACCAGGACTGCCCCCGGTTCACCGAGTGCCGGGTGTGGAGCACGTAGTCGGTGGGGCCGGTCCCGCCGATGTTGTCGCAGAAGGCGACCCACAGACTGTTGGAGTCCCTGGGATCCACCGCGATCGAGAGGTCCGCTCCGGTGCGTTCCTGACCGAGCGTCCGCATCAACGAGTTGAACCGGACCTTCCGGCCGGTCTCGACCCGCTGGCCGACCTCGCCGTCGGCCGAGTCCAGGAGGTCCTCGAAGGGGTTCGGTCCGATGCCTCCCTTGTCGTCGCGGGTCACCACGACGTCGAAGGTGAGGAGGTCCCCCGGAGCATCGTCGGTGAAGCTCTGGAACGCGATGTAGACGGTGCCGTCCGGGTGTGCGGCGATCCGCACCGCCGGCCCGTCGCCGATCACGCCGGCACGCCGGTCGAGCTGGACGGGCGCGAACCCGGCCGGACCGGGCCCGGTACCGGCGTCACTCGAGACGTCCACGGTGGAGGTGCCGCCGTCGTTGCTGCCGACGTACACCCGGTCGCTGCTGTGGCCGTTCACCGCAACGGTGGTGGCGACCACCCAGGGCTGGTCCTCCTCTCCCCGGTCGACGAGGACGGTCATCGGCGCGGTCGCGGTGACCTTCGGCATGCGCAGGACCTGCAGGTCCGTGGTCCGACCGTTGAGGATTCCGGTGTAGAGTCGGCCGCCCTGTGCGGCGAAGCCGACGCTGATGTCATGGGTGCCGAGGCTCCCGTTGCCGGGGACCACGCTGTTCAGCACCCAGGTGTCCCCGCCGTCGGTCGAGACGTAGACCGGAGCGAACGCGCCGCCCATCGGATCGGGAGTGAAAGCAGTCGCGACCATCTCCTTCGGATTCTCCGGATTGACCGCGATGTTGGGCTCACTGTCCAGGAGCTGGTCTCCACTCAGCGCCTTGGGAGTGATGTTGACGACCTTGATGGTGGGCATGTCGGCTCACCTCTCTGCCCGCAGCACGTCGAGCTTCTGCACCGGCTGGTAGTCGTCGGGGTGGAGCAGCTGATAGGGCGCCTGCTCGGCCGCCCCGGCCGTCGCGGCGTGCAGCAGCCAGACGCCCAGCTGCCCGGGCATCGGCTTGGGCACCCGACGCCAGCGGATGTCCTCGCTGCTCGGGTAGAGGACGGAAATCCGGCCGGGATCCGCCTGCCCGGACTCGACGTGCGAGACATCGATCGTGGCGCGCCACCAGTGCGGGGCGTGCTCGGAGAATGAACGCAGGCCGAGGTCCTCCAGGCCGACGACGCTGCCGACCACCACCGCGTCCGCCCCCGCCGCGTGCGCGGCGATCTCCTGGTCGCGGATCTTGCGCTGCACCGAGGAGAACGGCAGCTCGTCGGCGGTGGTGGCGGCGAGCGAGACGTGGTGCTGGACGGCTGCGGCGGGCAGCCGACCGATCTCGGTGACTCCCAGGCCTTCGCCGTAGACCAAGCCCTGGGTGAAGAAGGCCGCCGTTTCGCCGACCTGCATCGGGTCGGCGTCGGCAGCCAGTTGGACCGTGACCTCGCTGCCCGCGAGCTGTTTGAAGGCGTCGGGCGCGTGCAGCACCTCGCTCACCTTCACCACGGCCGTCCGTTCATTGCGGTCCTCGACCGGAATGGCCGCGAGCGAGGTCCCGCCGACCCGGGTCACGGTGCCGCGGAAACTGAGCGGGGCCTGCCGGACGAGTTCGGTGATCCGCTCGTGGTCGACGGCCGGTGTTGCGTCGGTCATGACGATCCTCCTCTCCCGTCACCGCACGGTGCGGACCGAGGAAGGGCGCGCCCGGCGCCACTCGATCCGCGCGGCCGTGGCGCAGACCGCGGTGACGGCGGCCGCCAGCGCGACCACGAGCCACTCCGCGGCCCCGCTGCCGGCGTCCGGGTCGGTGCCGAAGAGCGTCTCGATCCACTGTGGCCACACCACAGTGAGCAGGAACAGCAGCCCGGAAAGCCCGCCGAGGGCTGTCTCCAGCCAGAAGCGGGGCCGGACCGGATTCGATTGTCGGAGGGGCATCGCTGCACCTCCCCTTCTCCAGCCGCCCGGGCCGCGCCGCGACGCAGCACGCGCCGCACCCGTGCCGCCGCGCAACGGCGGCGGCAGGGCTCGGCCGGGCCGGCCCGGGTCGGGGTCGGCTCCCGTCGGCGCCGCCGGTCGGGGGCGTGGTCGCCGCGGGAGGTGATCTGCTTCGATCCGCAGCGCCGGGGGCTGCGGTGGGAGTGCGTCGGGGAGGGGCTGGCGGTGTCACCCGGTGTGCCGGTCCCTGCGCTGTACGCCTACGAGGCACACGTACTTCGTATACGAGTCTGCTCGCCACCCCGTGGGCAGGTCAAGGGACCGGTCGGCCCGCTTTTCGCCTCAGACCCGGGCGCCGAGCATCCGCAGCACCAGCTCGCCGTAGCGGCGGCCGAGTTCCTCGGGCGTCTCGGTCGAGCGGTCGGTGTACCAGCGGGAGACGTCGATGCCCAGCGAGGTGACCGCGCGGGCCGCCGTCCGCACCTCCGAGACCTGGAAGTCACCGACTGCCGCGCCCGCCTCGATCAACACGCTGACCTCGCGCTCGATGTCCAGCCGCAGCGCCGCGACCACCGCGTAGGCGTCCTCGGGCAGCGCGTGCAGCTCGTAGTTGACCACCCGGCCCACCGTCCGCGCCCGGGCGTGCCAGGCGGTGAACTGCTCGACCAGCCGCCGCATCCGCTCCGCCGGACCACCCTCGCCGGCCACCGCCTCCCGGACCAGGGCCAGCGTGGCGGCGTGCCCGGCCTGGCTGATCTCGGCCAGCAGCGCGGCCTTCGACTGGTAGTGGATGTACAGCGCGGCCGGGCTCATCCCGGCGGCGGTGGCGATGTCCCGGGTGGTGGTGGCGTGGAAGCCGCGTTCCGCGAACGACTCGACGGCCGCCTGGAGCAGCCGGTACGCCGCCTCGGGGCGGGTGTCGGCGCCGGGCAGGGTCGGCCAGAGGTCGGCCATCGGGGTGCTGGTCATGGCGTCATCCTCGCAGAAGACTCGAACCGGAACTCGTACAGGCTTTCCCGTCGGACCGCCGGGGCATCGGACGGACCGGGCGGACGGCGAGCGGACTGTTGACAGGCTCCCGCACCGACAGCATGCTGAGCAAGCGCTTAGTCAGCTAGTGGTCGAGATCCTCGCGCGAAAGGCAGGACGCTCCGTGGTGCACTCCTTCAAGGGCCGGGTGGCCGTCGTCACCGGATCGAGCCGGGGCATCGGCCTCGGCATCGCGCGCGAACTGGTCGACCGCGGCGCCAAGGTCTGCCTCACCGCCCGCAACCCCGAGCCGCTGGCCGAGGCCGTCCAGGACCTCGGCGGCCCGGAGAACGCCATCGCCGTCGCGGGCAAGGCCGACGACCCGGCACACCAGGAGGAGGCGATCGCCCGCACCCTGGAGGCCTTCGGCCGACTCGACCACCTGGTCAACAACACCGGCATCAACCCGGTCTACGGGCCGGTCCTGGACACCGACGAGGCCGCCGCCGCCAAGATCATGGCCGTCAACGTGCTCGGCCCGCTGGCCTGGACCCGCCGCGCGCACGCCGCGTGGATGGGCGAGCACGGCGGCTCGGTCGTCAACGTCGCCTCGATCGCCGGCATCCGCGCCTCCGCCGGGATCGGCATGTACGGCGTCAGCAAGGCCGCGCTGATCCGGCTCACCATCGAACTCGGCGCCGAGCTGGGCCCGCAGGGCATCCGGGTCAACGCCGTCGCGCCCGCCGTGGTCAAGACCAAGTTCGCCGAGGCGCTGTACGAGGGCCGCGAGGAGCAGGTCGCCGCCGCCTACCCGCTCGGCCGTCTCGGCGTCCCCGAGGACATCGCCGGCGCGGTCGCCTTCCTCCTCTCCCCCGACGCCGGCTGGATCACCGGGCAGACCCTGGTCGTCGACGGCGGCGTCACCCTCGGCGGTGGCATGTGACGGCCACCGACTCCGCCGACCGGGGCGTCGGCCGGCCCGCCGGACAGTCCGCCGGGCAGTTCGCCGGCCAGGGCGTCGTGGTCACCGGGGCCGGGCGCGGGATCGGGGCCGCGCTGGCCCGGGCCTTCGCCGCCGCCGGGGCCCGGGTCGTGGTCAACGACCTGGACGGCGAGGCGGCCGACGCCGTGGCCGGGGAGTTCGGCGGCACGGCGCTGCCCGGGGACGCCGCCTCCGCCGAGGGCCTGGCCGAGCTGGTCGGGGGCGCCCGGGAGGCGCTCGGCGAGATCGACCTCTGGTGCGCCAACGCGGGCGTCGCCCCCTCCGGCGGGGCCGACGCGCCGGCCGCCGCCTGGGCGACCGCCTGGGAGGTCAACGTGCTGGCACACGTGCGGGCCGCCGAACTGCTGCTCCCCCGCTGGCTGGAGCGCGGCGAGGGCCGCTTCCTCGCCACCGTCTCCGCCGCCGGGCTGCTCACCAGCCTCGGCTCCGCCCCGTACGCGGTCAGCAAGCACGGCGCGCTCGCCTTCGCCGAATGGCTCTCCGCGACCTACCGCCACCGTGGGCTCAAGGTCCACGCGCTCTGCCCGCAGGGCGTGCGCACCGACATGCTCGCCTCGACCGGCGCCCTCGGCGAACTCATGCTCGCCCCGACCGCCCTGGAGCCCGAGGACGTCGCCGAGGCGACGCTCGCCGCGCTGCGGGAGGAGCGCTTCCTGATCCTGCCGCACCCCGAGGTGGCCGAGTACTACCGCGTCCGCGCCACCGAGCCGGAGCGCTGGATCGGCGGGATGAACCGGCTGCAGCGGGAGCTGGAGAAGGGCGGTGCGCTGTGAGGGCCTGGCAGGTCCGCGAACTCGGCGAGCCCCGCGAGGTGCTCCGGCTCGTCGAGGACGTGCCGCGGCCGGTGGCCGGCCCGGGGCAGCTGCTGGTCCGGGTGCGGGCCGCCGCCGTCAACTTCCCGGACGCGCTGATGGTGCGCGGGCAGTACCAGGTCCGCCCGCCGCTGCCGTTCACCCCCGGGGTGGAGCTGTGCGGCGAGGTGGCGGGCGGCCCCCGGCGCGGTGAGCGGCTGATCGGCAACCCGGTGCTACCGCACGGCGCCTTCGCCGAGTACGCGCTGCTGGACGCCGCGGCCGCGTTCCCGGCACCCGAGGCGCTCGACGACGCCGAGGCCGCGGCGCTGCACATCGGCTACCAGACCGCGTGGTTCGCCCTGCACCGCCGGGCCAGGCTGCGGGCCGGGGAGACCCTGCTGGTGCACGCGGCGGCCGGCGGGGTCGGCAGCGCGGCGGTCCAGCTCGGCCGGGCCGCCGGAGCCCGGGTGATCGCGGTGGTCGGCGGCCCGGCGAAGGCGGAGACGGCCCGGGCGCTCGGCGCCGACCTGGTGGTGGACCGGACCGCCGAGGACTTCGTCGCCGCCGTCAAGGAGGCCACCGGCGGGCACGGCGCGGACGTCGTCTTCGACCCGGTCGGCGGCGACGCCTACACCGGCTCCACCCGGTGCGTCGCCTTCGAGGGCCGGATCGTGGTGGTCGGCTTCGCCGCCGGGCAGATCCCGGCACCGGCGCTCAACCACGCCCTGGTGAAGAACTACTCGATCCTCGGCCTGCACTGGGGCCTCTACAACACCCGTGACCCGCGCGCCGTCCGGGCCGCCCACGACGAGCTGACCAAGCTCGCCGACCAGGGCACCGTCCGGCCGCTGGTGAGCGCCCGGGTGCCGCTGGCCGGGGCGGCGGACGCCGTCCAGCGGGTGGCCGACGGGCTGAGCACCGGGCGGATCGCCGTCCTCGGCGACTGACCGTCACCGGTCCTGCCGTGCCCGGCGAAACCGGGTGCGGGGGGACCGTCGTCCCTGCCACGATGCCCGCATGACATCCATTTCCGCTGCTCGTGACGCGCTGGAGGGCCTGGCCCTCGGGGACGGATTCGGGGAGCGCT
Organism: Kitasatospora sp. NPDC023120; assembly: GCF_055560835.1. Classification (NCBI taxonomy): domain Bacteria; kingdom Bacillati; phylum Actinomycetota; class Actinomycetes; order Kitasatosporales; family Streptomycetaceae; genus Kitasatospora; species Kitasatospora sp. NPDC023120. The sequence goes on from NZ_JBVHHY010000014.1 coordinate 45,308, forward strand.
GGTTCCCCCTGTTCCGGTCGCCCCAGGAGGCGTTCCGGCAGATCCGGGCCCGGCAGACGCCGGAGGAAGGGCCCTGGCACTGGACCGACGACACCGCGATGGCACTGTCGGTGTTCGGGGTCCTGACCGCCTTCGACGCGGTGCACCAGGAGCGGCTCGCCCAGGCCTTCGGGGCCACCTACCGGGCCGACTCGGGCCGCGGCTACGGACACGGCATGCACCTGCTGCTGCCCGAACTCGCCGCCGAGCCCGCGAGTTGGCGCACCAGGGCGCGCGAGCTGTTCGACGGACAGGGCAGCCTCGGCAACGGCGCGGCGATGCGGGTGGCCCCGCTGGGCGCCTGGTTCTCCGCGGACCTGGCCGAGGCGGCCGAGCAGGCGGCGCTGTCCGCCGAGGTCACCCACGCCCATCCGGAGGGCGTGGCGGGGGCGGTGGCCGTCGCCCTGGCGGCGGCCCTCGCCGCCCGCGGCCGCGCTCCCGTCCGTGCTTCCGCGGGTGCTTCGGCCCGTGGTTCCGCGGGTGCTTCCGGCCGTGCCTCCGCGGGTGCCGGGTTGCTGACCGAGGTGGCCGACCGCACCCCGGCGGGCGAGGTCCGCGACGGGCTGCGCCGGGCCGCCGAGCTGCCCGCGGCCACCGAACCGTGGCGCGCCGCCGACCTGTTGGGCAACGGCCAGCGGATCCGGGCGAGCGACACCGTCCCGTTCGCCCTGTGGTCCGCCGCCCACCACCTGGACAGCCTGACCGACGCCCTGTGGACCACCGCCGAGGGGCTGGGCGACGTGGACACCACCTGCGCCATCACCGGCGGCGTGGTCGCGGCCCGCACCGGCCTCGCCGACGTGCCCCCGGCCTGGCTGGCCTGTCGCGAACCGCTCCCGGACTGGGTCGCCCGCGCCGAGGCGGAGGCGGCTTCCTAGGGCGGGGCCCGGGCCTTTGCCCGCGCTTGTGGCCCCCGGGCACGCCTTGGTGCGCGGGTCCCGCGTGGGGCGGCAGTGACTGCTGTGGCGCCCCGAACGGAACCTCGCCTCCCAGATGTGGCGAACGGATGGCGGTTCGTGCCGCGCACGGTAAGACTGGCCGGGCCGGGGACTCGCGGGACCCCGCGCACCCGTTGCTCTGCCCGTGACCGGGTCCTACGGCCAGCCGGCCCGTGACGGTCAGCGCCCGGCGGCGATGACCTCCAGGGCCGGGCGGGGCTCGCGGTCGAGCAGTGCCGCGAGGTCGCCCGGCCCGCCCGGGCCGGCCAGGAAGCCGTGGGCGATCGCCGAGTAGGTGCCCACCACCATCGGCACCTGGAAGTCCAGCGCGTCCGAGGCCGCCACGGCTGCCCGTGCCTCCTCCAGCCGGCCCGGGCGGTACTCGACGCCGAGCGCCTCGGCCACCTCCGCGCCGCCCAACGCCCGCTCCCCCACCAGCTCGTACGTCCGGCCCACGTGCTCGGAGGGTGCCAGGGCCACCGTCACCGCGACGTCCGCGAGGTCCGCGCGGGCCACCGCCGCCAGCTTCCCGTCCCCGAGCGGCGCGCTGATCACCCCGTCCGGGCCCGGCGCGGCGATCGCCCCCAGCAGTTCGGCGTAGAGGCCGTTGCGCAGCACCGTCCAGCGCAGGGACGCCGACTCGCGCAGCCGCCGCTCGGTCCAGCGGTGGGCGAGGGCGTACGGCAGGTGGTCGCCGTCGCCGGAGAGGCTGGTGTAGACGACGTGCTCGACGCCCGCCTGCTCCGCCGCCGCGATCGCCGCGCCGTGCCGGGCGATCACCACGTCGTCCTCGGCGGCGCCGGCCGAGATCAGCAGCAGGGTCCGGACGCCCCGGAACGCCTCCGTCAGCGTCTCCGGCCGGTCGAAGTCCGCCAGTCGGGCCGGTGCGCCGCCCGGCACCTTCTCGGGGGTGCGGCTCCCGGCCACGACGCCCGCCCGTCCGGCGAGCCGCTCCAGGACGAGCGCGCCCAGACCTCCGTTGACACCGGTGACGAGCAGCATGAACGTTCCTCCAGAGATGGATCGGGGATGGATCGGGGATGACCCGCGGTTGGTGACGAGACCATCCTCGATAGCCTGGGCATCCGGCGTAAGGAGGCACTTTCATGTCAGCAGGGCACACCGCGGTAACCACCACCCCGCGCCCGGTCGTCTGGTGCGAGGACGGCGTCGACTGCGGGATCCGCGACCTGCTGGACCGCCTCGGCGACAAGTGGTCCGTCCTCACCATCGTCGAACTCGCCCAGGGCGTACGGCGGTTCCGCGAACTGCAGCGCGCGCTGCCGGGCATCTCCCAGCGGATGCTGACCCTGACCGTGCGCCGCCTGGAGCGCGACGGGCTGGTGTCGCGGACCGTCCACCCGACCGTCCCGCCACAGGTGGAGTACGAGCTGACCCCGCTCGGCCACAGCCTGACCCACCTGGTGCGGGCGATGGCGGACTGGTCCTACGACCACCACGACGCCATCGTCGACTCGCGCCGCGCGTGGGACGAGGCCAACCCGGGCTCGGAGATCCGGTAGGAGCCCCCGGCCCCCGACCCCCGGCTCCCGGCTCCCGGCTCTCCGCCTCAGCCGGCGACCTCCACGGTGACCTCGTAGCTGCGCTGCTCGGGCGGGCAGTTGAGGGCCTCGCCGCAGCTGGTGCGGGTCGCGGTGAGGCGGGCGGTGCCGGGGGCGCGGGCGGTGAAGGCGGCGGTGACGGTGCCGCAGCCGCCGCCCGGGCGGCAGGACGGGGACGGGACGGTGGTCGGGGTGCCGTTCGGTGCGAGGACCTCGGGGGCGGAGCTGGTCGCGGCGGACCAGTAGGTGCTGTGGAGGGCGAGCGTGACGCTCGTGCCGACGGCGACCTTCACGGTGGTGCGGTCGGCGTGCTCGTCCACCGTGACCGCCGCCGGACTCGGTGCTGCGGATGAGCCGGTGGGCGATCCGGTTGCGGTCGCCGACGGGCCCGTCCCGGTGGAGGCGCACCCGGTCAGGGCGAGCAGGGCGGAGGCGAGCGCCAGGGCGGCGGGTCTTCTCAGGTTCACGGTGGTTCCTCGTGCCGGTGTACGAACGGTGGCGGTGTGCCGACGGTGGCGGTGTGCCAGCAGTGCTGGTGTGTGAAGGGGTACCGGTTCGACGCGCCGACGCCCGATTCGGATCCCTCCGGCACAGACAACAGCACCGGGGCGGGCGCTGGGCCCACCCCGGTGCGTTCGGCGCGGTGCTCGTCAGGAGACGGTCACGTCGTCGTAGTAGGTGTAGGTCGGGTCACCCGCGTAGTTGTCGTCGTGGTTGCTCAGGGTGAGGGTGTAGGAGTGGCCCGGGGTGACGGTCGCCGTCTTGTTGGTCCAGGTGCCGGTGGTGGTGCAGGTCTTGGCGAGCACCGTGGTGGTGGTGCCGGTGGTGTTGTCCTTCAGGGTGGCGGTGGCCCAGTCGTAGGTGACGGTGTCGTTGCAGGTGTTGCTGTACCAGAAGGACACCCGGCTGGAGCCGGTCGGCGCGGTGAAGGTCTGGGCGACCGAGGAGTCCCCGGTCGGGCTGGTGGAGCCGACCATCGCGCCGTAGCTGCCGCTGTGGGCGGCGGAGGCGGTGGCGGAGGTGGAGCCGGCGGCGGTCCAGCCGGTCAGGTTGCCGGTCTCGAAGCCGCCGTTGGTGACGGCGCTGCCGCCGCCGGTGGTGGACTCGGTCCAGGTGAAGGTGGTGCTGCCGGCGGCGCCGGTGGTGTCGGTCGCGGTGACCGTGACGCTGGAGGTGCCCGCGGCGGTCGGGGTGCCGGAGATCAGGCCGGTCGAGGAGTTGATCGACAGGCCGGCCGGCAGGCCGGTGGCCGAGTAGCTGAGGGTCTGGCCGGTGGCCGAGTCGGTGGCGTTGATCTGCAGGCTCGCCGCGGTGCCGACGGTGCCGCTCTGGCTGCCGGGGTTGGTCACGGTGACGGTGTTGCCGTGGGTCAGGATGGCGTGCGAGATCGCGCAGGAGTTGGTGTCGTTGGACCAGCTGGCCTGCTCGGCGTAGCTGCCGAAGGAGCCGAAGGAGACGTTGGCGGCGCCGCCGGTGCTCCCGGGGCGGATCCAGGCGCACTCGTCGGAGTTCTCCTGGCCGTTGTAGCTGCTGCCGGAGACGTGGTTGGTCCAGCCGCCGGCCGGGTTCTGGTCGGACATCATCTCGTGCCACTCGTGGCCGAGGGTCATCGTCCAACCGTCCAGGGTGCCGGGCGAGTTGACGAAGCCGACGCCGCAGTTGGCACCCGCGTCGATGTTGTACGGCTGGTTGGAGAACGCGATGTCGCCGTAGGGCGAGGTCGCCGCACCGCCGGTGAGGGTGGTGTCCCCGTTCCAGTCGTGCCAGGCGCAGTACCCGGTGGTGGGGTTCTGGTAGTCGTCCGGGTTGGTGCCGTGCGGCGAAAGGACGATGTAGTACGCGTCCCGGTTGGCGGCGGCGGTGGTGTTCCCGAAGTGTCCGGCGGCCTTGACCGCCTCCTGGGCGAGCTGGTTGCCGGTGGCCTGGCTCGGCGAGGCGGCCGCGTTGTCGTACCAGACGCCGGACAGCACGCCGCCGCTCTGGTACGGGATGAAGGCGGCGTTGGCCGGGCAGCTGACGGCGCCGGTGGCGACGTTGGGGCCGTCGCACCACTGGGTCAGGTCGGCCGACCAGGTCTCGCCGTTGGTGCCGATGCCCTTGAACATCTGCTGGGTGGCACCGGCCGCACCGGCCGAGTCGTTCGAGAACTTCGCGTTCCCGTTGGCGTCGGTGGTCTGGGTGCCCCACTGGTTGCCGTAGAACACCAGGTAGACCTTGGAGTGCCCGCTCTGCACGCCGATGCCGTCGACACCGCCGCCGTAGGACAGCGTCTGCTGACCGGTCGCCGCGGCCTGGTTGTGGGCCGCGAGCCACTTCTTGTAGTTCTCGTGCTGGGACATGCCGGGGACGGCCCCGTGCCGGTAGGGGTGGCCGTTCTGCGGGCTCCAGGGGTTGAACTCGTTGGCGGTGCTGCCCTGCGAGCTGGAGATGTCCTGCGCGGAAGCCGGGCCGGCCGTGCCGGCGAGACCGGCCACGGCGAGCGCGAGCGACGCCATTCCGGCGAGCGCCGCGTACTTCGCGCGTCCGGTCCTGTGGGAGTGACCCATGGGTGAGGGTGCCTCTCTTCTGCCGATCGCCCCACGGCCTTGGGGAGCCGGGAACGATCCCTTGTGGGGAAGGGTCGGCGGCGGGGGCCGTCGGGAGTCGACTCCGGCGGAATTTCTCCGCACACGCGGAATTGACTGCCCGTCGGCTCTCCGCCGCCCGCTGGGCATGAAGGAAAGCAGAGCTGATGAACACCGGTCAACGGTGCGGGGTAAGGGCTGATTAAGAAGCGAGTCGAAGCAGGTCAAGCGGCGTTGATGAAAAGGACTCGACGCGCGTAGCCATTCACTGAATAGGCCTGGAATGCCGGTCGGAATTCAGCTGGCCGCCCCCGCGTGAAAGGTGCTTCTTGACGGATATTCACCCGTCACCGGCACCGGCGGGAATCGGCGGCGACCCCGGGGGCCTCGATCTCGCGCTCACCCCAAGGTGCGGACCGCCCTACCGCTCGTACGTCATCTCCGGGAAGCGCGGCGAGGGCCCGTCCAGCAGCTGGTCGTCGTGGCCGCGCAGCCAGCGGTCGAAGAAGGAGGCGACGTACGAGCGGGTGGCGAGTTCGGCGCGGCCGGGGCGGATGTCGCCGACGTCCGCGCGCAGTTGCTCCGCGGTGAGCGCGCCCTGGCGGGCGAGCTGCGGCAGCAGCGACTGGCCGTCGGTGTAGGAACCGTGGCGGGAGCCGGTGAGGGTGACGTCGGCGTGCCAGCCGGTGCTGTGCTGCCAGAGGGCGTTCCAGCCGGGCTGGTTGCGGTAGCTCCCGGAGTCGTCGCTCCCGGTGCCCATCAGCAGGAAGGGCCGGTCCAGGCCGTCCTCGGCGACGCTGGGCAGGAAGACACCGGTGCGGCCGTCCGGGCCGGGGAAGTGCATCTGGCCGTCCAGGTTGATCCCGGCGGCGATCCGCGGGTCGTCGTGCATGGTCTGGAGCGCGGTGAAGCCGCCCGCCGAGTGGCCGACCATGCCGACCCGGTCGAGGTCGAGTGCCCCGGCCAGCCCGCTCGGCAGGCCCGTCCGGGTGCCCAACCCGGCGAGCTGGTCCAGCACGAAGCGGGTGTCGGCCACCCGCGCCTGCATCGACTTGCGCAGCACGGCACCGATGTCGAGGCCCGGCTGCCCGAGCATGCCGGGGAGGGCCGAGGTAGCCAAGTCCCCCTCAGGGAAGGCGACTTCGGAGGCCTCGTAGGTGTGGTCGACGGTGACCACGACGTACCCGCGGGAGGCGAGGTCCTCGACCAGCGCCGTCCCCCAGGTCCGCGGGTCGCCGAGGCCGGGCGAGTACAGCACCACCGGTCGCCGGCCGCCGGGCAGCGCCGGGGCGTCCTTGCGGGCGTGGGTGCGGATGCCGGACCAGTCGGTGCGGTCCGGCTCGGTGCCGTAGTTGACCCGGGCGAGGCCCTCGGCGCCGCCGAAGTGCGCCCCGGCGGCGGGCTCCATGTACGGCGCGCGGTCGGCGGGCCCGGCCGGCCGGGAGGTCGGGTACCAGAGGCTGATCATCAGCTCGCGCCGGTGCCCGGGCTGCCACGGGTCCTCCCGCCCGAGGTCGGTCAGGTGCAACGCGGTCGTCCCGATCGGGTACGGCCCGGTCGGCTCCGGCAGCCACGCCCGCGCCTGCTGCTCGGCACTCCGGCCCTCCGGCGCCGCCACGGCCCCGGGCACCCCGACCGCACCCAGCACCGCCGTCGCCGCCAGCAGTACGGCCGCTGCGGCCCGTCCCCCACTTCCCATGGTGTTTCTCTCCTCGTCCTGACTGATCGAACACGCAGGACACTACGGCGGGAACGGGCCCCAGCCGTCATACCAGGGAGCCAACCAGCCCCTGAATACCCAGGTATGACACCCCTAAGGGCGCATCACGTCTGGCAGACTCGCCCGCATGTCCGAGACGCTTCCCGACCTGGTGCCGACCGACGACACCGATGACACCGATGACACCGGTGCCGACGACGACGCCGAGGCCCGGGAGCGCGCCGAGACCGAGGCCATCGCGCGACGGTGGCACTTCAGGCTGCGGCGCCCCGTGAACAGGAGGGACGCCGATTGGCGGGACCTCGCCGTCGCCGCCTTCGCAGAGCCCCGGCTGCGGGTCCTGTCACCCGGGCGGGCGATGTACTGGTTCACCCTCAGCCGCCGCGCCACACCGCCCATCTGCGACGACCTGCCGCAGACCAGGCCGCTCGGCAACCGCCGCTTCGAGGTGACCTACGCCGACGGCCGGGCGCAGGTGGTGGAGGGTGCGGCGGCGGCCGTCGCGGCGATCCTGGAGGGCCTGCCCGAGGACATCACCCCCGCAGCCCCGGACGCGTGACCGACAGGGTCAGGACGCCTTCGGCAGGCGGATCACCGCCGAACCGCGTTCCAGGTCCACCCCGGTGCGGTTCGGCGGTGCGCCGTCCTCGTCGTCGTCGCGCAGCATCAGCGCCGACTGCCGTTCCTTGAGCTCGTGCTGCTTGCCCGCCGAGAAGCTCGCGTGCAGCTGCTCGAAGCCGGTCGCGGAGACCTGCCCCTGGCGGGCGCCGGTCCGCCAGGGCAGCAGCCCGGCCCGGCCGGCCCGCAGCAGCACCTGGTCGACCACCGCCAGCGCGGTGAGCAGCAGCACCAGCCCCGGCAGGGTCAGGAAGAAGAGGAACCCCATCCGGCCAGTATCGCCGCCCGACCCGCAGCCGACCAGGGGCCCGGTACCGCCTACCGTCGGTACGGCCTGCCGTCGGTACGGCCTATCGCCGGTACGGCTTCAGCTCCCGGCGGGCCAGCGAGCGCTTGTGCACCTCGTCCGGCCCGTCGGCCAGCCGCAGGGTGCGGTTGCCCGCCCAGAGCTGGGCGAGCGGGGTGTCCTGGCTGACGCCGGCGGCGCCGTGGGCCTGGACGGCCTTGTCCAGGATCCACTCGACGGTGCGCGGCGTGGCGATCTTGATCGCCTGGATCTCGGTGTGCGCGCCCCGGTTGCCGACGGTGTCCATCAGCCAGGCGGTCTTCAGCACCAGCAGCCGCAACTGCTCGATCCGCACCCGGGACTCGGCGATCCAGTCCTGCACCACGCCCTGCTCGGCGAGCGGCTTGCCGAACGCCACCCGCTCGCTCACCCGGCGGCACATCAGCTCCAGCGCCCGCTCGGCGATGCCGATCGCCCGCATGCAGTGGTGGATCCGGCCCGGACCGAGCCGGGCCTGGGCGATCGCGAAGCCCGTACCCTCCTCGCCGATCAGGTTGGCGGCCGGGACGCGGACGTCCTCGAACAGCACCTCGGCGTGGCCGCCGTGGTCGGCGTCGTCGTAGCCGAAGACCGTCATGCCACGCTTCACGGTCACACCGGGGGTGTCGCGCGGAACGAGCACCATGCTCTGCTGGCGGTGCGGCTCGGCGGTGGGGTCGGTCTTGCCCATCACGATGAGGAGCCTGCACTCCGGGTTCATCGCGCCGGTGATATACCACTTACGGCCGTTGACCACGTACTCGTCGCCGTCCCGCTCGATCCGGGTGGCGACGTTGGTGGCGTCCGAGGAAGCCACCTCGGGCTCGGTCATCGCGAAGGCGGAACGGATCTCGGCCTCCAGCAGCGGACGCAGCCACCGCTCCCGCTGCTCGGCGCTGCCGAACTGGGCGAGCAGCTCCATGTTGCCGGTGTCGGGGGCCGCGCAGTTGAGCGCGGGCGGCGCCAACTGGGGGCTGCGGCCGGTGATCTCGGCGAGCGGCGCGTACTGCAGGTTGGTGAGGCCGGCGCCGTGCTCACCCGGGATGAACAGATTCCACAGCCCCTGCTTGCGGGCCTCCGCCTGCAGGTCGGCGACGACCGGGGGGACGGTCCAGGGCTCGCGCGTCGGGTCGGCCAGCTGCGCGGCGAGGATGGGCTCGGCGGGGTGGACGTGCTCGTCCATGAAGGCGAGCAGCTGCTCGCGGAGTTCGTTCGTCCGGGCGTCGTAGGCGAAATCCATCGGTCAGCTCTCCTTGAGGGTGCTCAGGCCGTGGCGGGCGAGGATCGGGGCCATCTCGCCCGCGCGCTCGAAGCCCGCGCCGAGGGTGCGGCCCTGCTGGAAGCGGAAGAAGATGCCCTCGGCGACGGCGGCGAGCTTGAAGGACGCGAAGGCGACGTACCAGTCCAGGTCGGCGGCGTCCCGGCCGGTCGACTCGGCGTAGTACGCGACCAGTTCATCGGCCTTCGGGAAGCCGGGGGCGGTCATCGCGGAGGGGATGATGCCGCCGCCGACGCTGGCGAGCTCGGTGTACATCACCAGCAGGCCGACGTCGGTGAGCGGATCGCCGAGGGTGGACATCTCCCAGTCGAGGACGGCGGTGATGCCGTCCTTCTCGTCGACCAGCACGTTGTCGAGCCGGTAGTCGCCGTGCACGAGCGCGGGCGCGGGCGAGACGGGCAGCCGCTCGGCGAGCACGGCGTGCAGCCGCTCCAGCTCCGGCAGTTCACGGCTGCGCGAGGCGGCGAGCTGCTTGGACCAGCGGCGCAGCTGGCGCTCCAGGTAGCCGTCGGGGTGGCCGAAGTCCGCCAGCCCCACCTGGGCCGGATCGATCCGGTGCAGGTCGGCCAGGGTGTCCACCAGCTGCCGCCCGAGCGCGCCCACCCGCTCCTCGCCGATGACGGCCAGGGCGTCGGCGTCCCGGTGCGCGGTGCCGGCGACGTACTCCATGAGGTACCAGGGCGCGCCGAGGACGTCCTCGCCGTGGTCGATCAGCAGCATCCGGGGCACGGGCACCCCGGTGCCGCGCAGGGCCGACATCACCCGGTGCTCCCGGCCCATGTCGTGCGCGGTCGCCAGCACGTGCCCGAGCGGCGGCCGCCGCAGCACCCAGCGGGAGGCCCCGTCCGAGAGCAGGTAGGTCAGGTTCGACCGGCCCCCCTCGATGAGGTCCGCGCGCAGCGGGCCCCGGACGGCCCCGGGCAGCTCACGCTCCAGATGGGCGCGGAGCCGGGCCAGGTCCAGGCCGGGCGGGTCAGCGGGAGTCTCGGGCATCGGGCGGCTCCTGGGGACGGCATGAACGATGACTAAGCGCTTGCTTAGCATCGGGCGCAGGTCTCCGCATGTCAATGCCACCCGGACGCGACGAACCCCCGAGCCGGCGGGCGCGGGGGTTCGCTCGTGGGATATCGGCCGGTGGCTACCGCCGGCTCTCCGCGGCGTCCAGCGCGTCCAGAGTCGCGGCGTCGAGCGCGACGACGGGCTCCGCGGCGAGGTGCTCGCGCCAGGGCCTGATCTGGACCCGCAGACCGGCGAAGTTGAAGGCGCGGCTCTCATCGGCGATGACCTCGCCGCCCCGCTCGTACAGGAGGATCAGAGGCTCGAACGGGTCCGGCAGGTCAAGCGGACGAACTCCGGGCGTCTCCAGCAGCGTTGCCCAACGGACGGCCGCACGGCAGACGTCCTCGGTCGAGATGCCGCCGATATTCTCCTCAATGCACTCCTCCAGCCGGTCCGCCACCTCTGGGGCTACCCGGACCGCGGGGGCGAGCACACCGGCGATGTCGAAGAACGGCCACTTCGGCGGACCGCCCAGCGCCTCAGCCCAGAGCGCGGCCCGGCGAAGGTATTCCATCATCAGTCGGGATCGCGAGGTCGCGTGCGCGTTGCGGCCCTCCAAATTGGTCCACTTGATAGCGACCAACCGTTCCATCAGAGTGTCAGTGAGATGTGTGCTCATGCGCGAGCCACCCCTCTAGGGCTCCTTGGGTCAACGCCCCCTGAGTCGCGCGGCCCAGGGGGTCGTCGGGTGGCGACACGAGGCGGGGGGCTACTGCCCCGCGTTCCGCTCCCGCGTCTTTCGCCGCATCTCCTTCAGCTTGGCCAAGGTCTCGGGGTGAGCCGGGGCCTTGCTCTCTGCAACAACCTGCGGATTCTGCCGTGCCGCCGGGAGCAGCTCATCGTAGCGAGGGTCCCCCGGCTCGAACTTGTGCCACCCGTCGTAGAAGTACCCCTCCGGGGCTTTTCCGCCGTACCGTTGCCAAATGGTGACGCCATCGGCGTCGAGCATCGGGTTCCCGGTGACGTGGTAGCTCTCGCTCTCAGAATGCTCGCTCAAAATACTCCTCCAGAATCTGCGCCGCCTCGCGGTCACCGTACGTGAATGTGTCCAGCGTCTTGGCGGTCCAGTTATTGAACGCCTCGGCGAAGTACTCGTGCGGCTGGCGAAGGTACGCATCCAAATTTGGATTGCTGCCAATCCGGTCCATGACCTGCTGCTGCGCATGCTGCCACTCAGGCTGGCGACTCAGATTGCCATAGGCGTCATCGACCGCGTGCCCAAACTCATGGACAGCAACACTACTGGGTGTCTCGGCAGTTGAATTGACCAGGAGTCTACGCTGGCCGGGCACATACATGCCAGGTATGTATTCTGCCGGTGAAGTGCCTCCAACCGGGTTGACGCCGGCGAGATGGTAGCCCCCCGGAAGCTGCGTGATGGGCCTGGGGCCGATGCTGACCCCGCCACCCGGCACCTCTTTCAGGTAGTCCCAGACCTTGTCGAAGATATGGTCCGGTACGCGCGCCAGCTCCGTTTCCACCTTGTCGATGCTCGGGTGATCTTCAATGTACTCAAGCGGCAACTTGCCGGGCATAGGCAGCTCAGTGGGTTTGGCATGTTTTGGGCCACTTTGAGCACTATCGCCGGGACGTCCGCGCGGTCCTGCCGCACCGCCGACCCCACCGACTACGACATCCAGGGGTGCAACCGGGCCGGTTTTGAACTCGGCGTCGTAGCCGAAGCTGAGGCCGGCGCCGGTGACCATCCGGCCCGGTAGGGTGTCGGCGGCGTTCGCGACCTTGGCGAGGCCGGCGAGGACGACGGAGGCGCTTTCCGCACGTTCGGCGGCATTGGCGACGACGCGCCCGCCGGCGCCGAGGCCGCCTCCGGCGGCACCCATGATGCCGCCGGCCTCGTAGGAGTCGGCGGCCTCCTTCAGGCTGTAACCGCCGTCGTCGAAGAATTCGACACGGATCGGTTGGGCGACGGCGAGGTCGACGGTGACAGCCTCGATGGCGCCGAACGCCGCGCCGACCAGGACGGTGGCGGCGATCATCGCGATGGTCTCGGAGACCGCGACACCGAGGCCGGCCGCAGTGGCGACGATGCCCGCGGCGGCGGTGACGGCGACGCCTTCGGAGATTCCGGCGGTGAAGAAGGCGAGGGCGGTGCCGGCGACCAGGGTGGCGCCGACGATCGCGGCTTCCTCCTCCAGCTTCTTGATCGCCTTGTCCACCTCGTGGGCGAAGTCCCGCAGTGCCTTGGCGAGGCTACGGCAGGCGTCGGCGGCATCAGGGAGCCAGCCCTTGCCCTTTCCCGCGCTGTCCTTGCCGCCGTAGTACTGGCCCCAGAACTTGCCGAAGGCGTCGATCGCCGGGCCGTGGTTGTTCGCGACGATGGCGGCCGCGGCCTGGTTGGTGGGCGCGGTGACGTTGTCGATGGCGGTGGCCATCGCCTCCCACGCGTCGGCGACCGTGCGGAGCTTGTCGGGGTCGGCGTCGGGCCACCACATCCCGGTGAGCTTGCGGACGGCCTTCGCCGCCGTGGACTCACCCATGCCACGCCCCCGCCGGGGAGGAAGCGCCGGTCATGAGAAGTCCTTGCGGACGTGATTGTCGGCGCCCTGCCATGGTGATGTCCCCCTGCGCGCTTGTCGATCTCAACTCCAGTGAAGAGATCGACAGGCGTTATGACAGGGTTTCAATCCGGGCACGTGATGTCGATCACGTGCCCGGCAAGCCGTGCGGCGGTGGTCAGATGCCGCCGAACTCGCCGGCGGCGGTCGCGGCGACGAAGGATCGCCAGGCGTCAGCGGGGAAGACGAGAGCGGGCCCCTCCGGGTCCTTCGAGTCACGAACGGGAACGACGCCGGGGAAGTCCGCCGAGACCTCTACGCACGTGCCACCGTTGTCGGAATGCGACGACTTGAACCAGGAAGCACCGGACAGATCTTGGCGGGTCATGAGTCAGAGTTCCTCTCGGGCCTTGCGGATCAGGTCAAGGGAAGCTGCTCTGGTCAGCGCTTCCGCCCTCAACCGATCGTAGGCCCTTTCCCACCCCCTGACAGTCCTGTCGTCACGCACGACGTAGCCCTGATCCGCGGATTCCGTGTATCCGACCACAGAACGATCGGCGAGCGTCAACAACGTGACGACGGACCGGAATGGGGCGTGTTCCGCCAGGCCGAACGGAGCGACCTGAAGGATCACATGAGGCCGGGTCGCCATCTCGGCCAGGTGATCGAGCTGCGCACGCATCGTCGCAGCGCCTACCAGGTCGTCCTGTACCTGGCCAAGAGCAACTCCCACTTCCCCGAGAGGGAGTTGGCCGTGTGCGACGCCTACGCCGGGGCCTTTGACTGGGGCATCGACCTGATCGTCGTGGACGACGAGGTCGACCGGAAGGGGCCCGACCACCGGCCGATGCTCCGGGCGGCCCTGCGGCGGGTCCAGGACGGGCAGGCCGGCGCGATCCTCGTCCCCTCCAAGTCCTCCATCTCCCCCATCGAGGGCGAGTTCGACGACTTCGCGAAGCGCGTCGAGAAGGCCTCCGGGTTCATCCAGGTGGCGAACCGGCGATGACCGGCCACGATGTCCCCGACAACGCCCTCAGGTTCGAGATCCGCGTGATCGACTCCACGAGCCCGCACTTCGTCATGCTGGAGTGCTGGGGGCTCTGGGATCGCGAGCACAACGAGTTCCTCCGCGTCCCCGGTTCCTCGGACCGGATCAGGCGCTTCTACACCGTCGCGGCCGCTGTCGCCTTCCGACGGAACCTCAGGACCAGCACGAGGTAGCCGAGTTGTCCGAGGCAACCTCCTCCGATCCCTCGAGCGTCGATCAAGGTGTTCCAACGATCGAACTGTAGGGCGATTTACGGAGGTACGGTGCGGATTGCTCGCGGCACGACCGGTCTGCTGGTGGTGGGGGTCGTCTCGGCCCTCGCCCTGACCACGGGATGCTCCGGCACGACGAGCAGACCGTCCGCCGCCGGCACCACGCCCGCGAGCCCCGCACCGACCCCCACCCCGACCACCCCAGCCACCACCCCCGCCCCCACCTGGGACGGCCAGGTCAAGGTCCTCGGCGACGGCTCCACCTCCGACACCGGGCCGCAGCCCAAACAGCCCAAGCCCGAGAAGCTGAAACCCGGTGAGCGCCCGCCGCAGTTCGTCGTCTTCTCCTGGGACGGCGCGCTGGAGGGAGACGAGCGCCAGTTCTCGCACTTCCGCAAGCTCGGCATGGAGAACAACGCCCAGATGACCTTCTTCCTGAGCGGCATCTACACCCTGCCCAAGTCGAAGCGCACGCTCTACCACCCCCCGCAGCACGACGCCGGCTCCGCGTCCATCGACTTCGCCACCGACGCCCACATCAAGGACACCCTGGAACAGCTGCGCCTGGCCTGGCTGGACGGCAACGAGATCGGCACCCACTTCAACGGGCACTTCTGCGGCCCCCAGCCCGGTGGCGGCGGCGAGTGGTCCACCGAGGAGTGGAAGAGCGAGCTCGACCAGGCCGTCTCGTTCGTCACCAACTGGAAGACCAACACCGGCTTCAAGAACCTCCCGCCGCTCCCCTTCGACTACACCAAGGAGCTGGTCGGCGGCCGCGCCCCCTGCCTGGAGGGCCAGAAGAACCTGCTCGCCGCCGAGAAGGCGACGAACTTCCGCTACGACGCCAGTTCCCCGGGCGAGTTCCAGGTCTGGCCGGTCAAGAAGGAGGGCATCTGGAACTTCCCGCTGCAGCTGCTCCCCTCCCCCGGCAAGACCTCCCAGAGCCTCTCGATGGACTTCAACTTCCTCGCCGGCCAGTCCGGGAACACCACCAAGGGCGATCCGAAGAAGTTCGACGCCTGGGAGAAGGAGACCCGGGACAGCTACCTCGCCGGTTTCGAGCGGGTCTACAACGGCAGCCGGGCCCCGCTCTTCATCGGTAACCACTTCGAGGACTGGAACGGCGGCATCTACATGCAGGCCGTCGAGGACGTGATGAAGAGCGTCTGCAAGCGCGAGGAGGTCCGCTGCGTCTCCTTCCGCCAGGTCGCCGACTGGCTGGACGCCCAGGACCCCGCGGTGCTCGACAAGCTGCGCCGGCTGGACCCGGGGCAGCCGGCCGACTGGCCGCGCCT
The DNA here is from genome assembly GCF_055560835.1 of Kitasatospora sp. NPDC023120. Taxonomy (NCBI): domain Bacteria; kingdom Bacillati; phylum Actinomycetota; class Actinomycetes; order Kitasatosporales; family Streptomycetaceae; genus Kitasatospora; species Kitasatospora sp. NPDC023120. Next base: position 60,483 of record NZ_JBVHHY010000014.1, read on the forward strand.
GGTGAAGTAGCACGCACCGCGGGGCCCGCTCCATCGCGGGCCCCGCGATCGCCTCGGCCTACCGCCCTCCCGCCGCCTTCATGTACGAGGTCCAGATCCGCGTCGGCAGCGCCGAGTCCGGAACGTCCGGCGCCGCCCCGCCCAGCCCCTCCAGCGACAGCAGCTTCATGTCCTTCAGATCCGCCCTGAACACCGTGACCGCCGTCGCGAGCTGCCCGCTGTAGCCGACGGACCACCCCGCCGTACGGTCCGCCGTCGTGCCGGGCTTCGCCGCCAGGTCCGGCCCGGCCTCCGCCACCGACGCCGAGCTCCCGCCCCGGACCGCCCCCTTGAGCGCGGCGTCCACCTCCCCCGCCACCGCCGCCGGCAGCACCTGCGCGGCGGCCGGCAGCCGCAGGGCGAGCGGCTCGCCGTTGCGGGTGATCCTGAGCACCGAGTACGGGTCCGTCCGGGTGCCTCCCGCCGCGAAGGCGGCGTACGCGTCGGCCGCCCGGATCACGCTGGGCGTGGAGTTGCCGACCCCGAAGGCCGGCACCAACTCGCCCATGCTGCCCGGGAGCAGGCCGAGGTCGGCGGCGGTCTTCTGGACCCGGTCCAGGCCCACGTCCATGCCGAGCTGCACCATCGGCCCGTTGACGGACTGCTCGACGGCGCCGCGCAACGAGATCTGCCCCCAGTTGCGCTTGCCGTCGTTGGCCGTCTTCACGATCTTGCCGTCCCGCCCCCAGTACGGGCCCTCCGGCGTCATCACGTTCACCCCGTTGTCGCCGTTGTACGTGGTGGTGGGCGTCACCTGGGTCCGCTTGCCGCCCCGCTCGCGTTGCACGCCCTGGCTGAGCCCGGCGGCGTACACGACCGGGGTGAAGGCCGAACCGATCGGCACCGTCGAGGTGTTGGCGTTGTTGAAGCCCTGTTTCAGGTAGTTCGGGCCGCCGTAGAGCGCGACGATCCTGCCGTCGAGGGCCACGGAGGCGGCGCCGACCTTCAGGAGCCGGTCGGCCTCGCGGTTGTCGGGGTCGATCCCCTTGGTGGCCTCCTGCACCGCGGTGACCAGGGCGTCGACCCTGGACTTCTCGAAGGTGGTGTAGATCTGGTGGCCGCCGAGGTCCAGCTGGGCCGGGGTGATGTCGCTGTGGCCCTCCACGTAGGCCCGGGCCATGTCCACCAGGTATCCGACCTGCCCGCCGAGGCCCGCCGACTTCGGCTGGGGCTTGGGCTCGGGGAAGACCGTGTACCGGGCGCGCTCGCCGGCGGACAGCTTTCCGACCTCCACCATCCGGTCCAGGATCCAGGACCACCGCTCCTCGGCCCGCGCGTGGTTCTCCGCGCCGAGCGCCGGGTCGTACTGCCCGGCGCCCTTCAACAGGGCCGCCAGGAAGGCTCCTTCGCTCACGTCGAGCTGCGAGACGTCTTTGCCGTAGTACGCCGCCGCGGCGCGCTGGATGCCGTAGCTGCCGCGACCGAACCAGCTGCTGTTGAGGTAGCCGGCGAGGATGTCGTCCTTGCTCATCCGGTCATCCAGCTTGATCGCGATGACGGCCTCCCTGAGCTTGCGCGAGTAGTCCTGGTGCTGGTTCAGGTAGATGTTCTTGACGTACTGCTGGGTGATGGTCGAGCCGCCCTGGGTGTCGCCGCCGGAGACCAGCTGCCAGACCGCGCGGCCGATGCCCGTGACCGATATCCCCGGGTCCGAGTAGAAGGTCTCGTTCTCCGCGGCCAGCACCGCCCACCGCACCGGCTGCGGCACCCGGTCGAGCGGCACCTCCTGCCGGTTGGTCTCGCCGATGCGCGCCATCTCGGTGCCGTCCGCCCAGTAGTACACGTTGTTCTGCTGGGTGGCGAAGGAGTTCAGGTCCTCCGGCACCTTCGTGGTGACGAAGAACCAGGCGAGCAGCCCGGTCAGCGCGCAGGCCCCCGCCCCGGCCAGCAGGAGCAGCTGCCGCCAGGACGGGAGCCAGCGGCGGACCCCGCGCCGCCCCCGGCGCGGGTAGTCGATCCGCCGCACCGGCCGCCATCGCCGTCGCCGGCCTCCGGGCTGCTCCTCCTCGGCCCCGCCGCCTCGCTGTGCACGCACAGTCCGCTCTCCGATTCGCTCGTTGGTCGACCCCCTGTCGGATAGACGCGATGGGGACCGCAGAACGTGGGCGGGGGCGGGGTGTGATCATGGTCATACCGCGCGCCACGTGGAGAATGGCGCCCATGAGGTTGATCCACACCGTGATCGGTGCGCTGCTGCTCCTGCTGGTCGTCGGGAGCATCCTGCGCACCCTGGTCGTCCCGCGCGGGCTCTACTCGTCCCTGGTGAACCGGCTCTGGGCGGTGCTCCGGGGCGTGCTGCGGCTCTCCGCCGCGCCGTTCGGCGGCTACCGCGCGCAGGACCGGGCGCTCACCTGGCTGGCGCCGCTGGTGCTGCTGGGGATGCTCGGGCTGTGGCTCAGCGGAATGCTGACCGCGTACACGCTGCTGCTGCACGGCACGTCCGACCTGAACTGGTCGATCTCGATCCGCGAGGCCGGATCCAGCCTCTTCACCCTCGGCTACGCGAGCGGCGAGCGGCTGCAGCTCTCCGCGATCGACTTCATGGCCGCTGCCAGCGGCCCGCTGGTGGTCGCGCTGCAGATCTCCTACCTGCCGACCCTCTACGCCGCCTACCAGCGCCGCGAGACCGAGGTGACGCTCCTGCAGTCCCGGGCCGGTGAACCCGCCTGGGGGCCCGAGCTGCTGGCCCGCCAGTCCCTCGTCGACACCGAGAACGCGCTCCCCCAGCTCTACCGGGACTGGGAGCGCCTGGCCGCCGACATCGGCGAGAGCCACTCCAACTACCCGGTGCTGCTGTCCTTCCGCTCACCGCAGCCCAACCGCAGCTGGGTGGTCGGCCTGATCGCGGTGATGGACGCCGCCGCCCTGCACCTCGCGCTGTGCCCGCGCTCGGCCCCGGCCGAGGCCCGGCTGGTGATCCGCGCCGGGTTCACCGCGATGCGCGACATCGCCCGCTCGCTGCGGATCCCCTTCGACCCGGACCCGGACCCGGACGTGCCGATCCGGCTGACCTACGCCGAGTACCTGGGCGCCGTCGCGATGATCACGGCAGCCGGCTTCCCCCGCGAGCGCCCGATCGAGGACGCCTGGCCGCACTTCCACGGCTGGCGCGTCAACTACGAGGCCCTGGCGTACGAACTGGCCCGCCGCAGCGATGCCGTCCCCGCCCTGTGGACCGGCCCGCGCGACTTCCGCGCCCCCGTCATCCCCCCGGCCCGCCCCACCGACCGCCGCCCGAGCGGAACCCGCCCGCCCCTCCCCCCGGCCTGAGCGCACGGACGGCGGGCCCCGGGCCCGAGCGCACGGACGGCGGCGGGCGGGGCACCGAGGTGTCCCGCCCTTCGTCCCGCCGTTGCCCGGACCGTCCTCAGACCTCCACCGAGCCGCCGACGGCGAGTGAGCGTTCCGCGGCGGCGAGGATCTCCACGATCCGCAGGCCGAAGTCGGCACCGCAGGGGTGCGGCTCGCCGGTGGCCGCCGAGTCCTGCAGGGCGTCCAGGGCCCGGTGCAGTGCGGCCAGCGGGCCCTCGCCGCGCTCCGGCAGCTGCACCACGCCGTGCTCGCCGCGCAGCTCCATCCCCGTGCCGCCTGCCGCGGCCGGCGCGGTCAGGCTGAGCGCGAGCGTGCTGGACGCGCCGCCGGCGTGCCGCAGCACCAGGTGCACGGCGTCTCGCGGTCCGGCCACCGCCGTCACCTGCGTGGCGTCGCCGAGCACCGGCAGCAGGACGGACAGCGCGTGCGGGCCGACGTCCCACAGCGCGCCCTTCTCCTTGCGCCACGGCGAGGCCGCGTACGGGCTGGTGCTGTCCGGCGCGAACACCGAGCCGAGCCAGTCCGAGCGGCCGGTGTACCAGCCGCCGAGCGCCGCCTGCTCCTCGAGCCAGGGGATCTGCGGGCCGCCGAAGCGCACCGTGAAGAACACCACCGAGGCGACCTTGTGCTCGCGCACGGCCGCGGCCACCGCCTCGGCGTCCGGCACCGTCAGCGCCACCGGCTTGTCCAGCAGCACGTGGCAGCCGGCCTCGACGGCGCGCACCCCGAGGCCCGGCTGCACCGACGGGGGCAGCGCGATGGAGACCGCGTCCACCTCGGCCAGCAGCCGGTCGAGGTCCGCGTACCCGGGGACTCCGTGCGCCGCGCCCAGCACCTCGGCCGCCTCCGGGCGGCGGCCCCAGACGCCGGTGAACTCCAGTCCGGCGTGCTCCGCCAGGACGGGCGCGTGCACCCGCTCCGCCCAGGGGCCGGTGCCCAGAAGTCCGATCCGCACGATGTCTCCGTTCTTCGGTGGTACTGGTATTGCTGGTGGTACGGGCGGTACGGGTGGTGCTGGCGCTACGGGCCGCACGGGCTGTACGGGAAGGCTCAGCTCTGCACGCGGGCGAGCGTGAAGCCGTCGTAGCCCTTGCTGCCGACCGTCTGCACCGAGGTCGCGGTGACCCTCGGCTCGGCCGCGATCAGCTCGTGCAGGGCGCGGGTGGCGACCACCGCCGGGTCGGTGCTGTCGGCGTCGGCGACCGCGCCGGCCCGCACCACGTTGTCGACGACGATCAGCGAGCCGGGGCGGGTCAGCTGCAGCGCCCGGCGGAAGTACTCGGGGTTGCTCGGCTTGTCCGCGTCGATGAAGACCAGGTCGAAGGGGGCGACGCCCTGCTCCACCAGCGCCGCCAGCGAGTCCGCGGCCGGGCCCAGCCGCACCTCGGTGACCTTCTCCAGCCCGGCGGCGGCCAGGTTGCCGCGTGCCACCTCGGCATGCCGGGGGTCGATCTCCAGGGTGATCAGGGTGCCGTCCGCGGGCAGCGCGCGGGCCAGCCAGATCGCGCTGTAGCCGCCGAGGGTGCCGACCTCCAGGATCCGCTTCGCGCCCTGGGTCAGCGCCAGCAGGTGCAGCAGCTTGCCCTGGTTGGGGGCGACCGCGATCTTCGGCAACCCGGCCGCGTCGGCGGCGGCCGCTGCGGACTCCAGCACCGGATCGTGCCCGACCAGCTGCTCGGAGAAGTACGCGTCCACGGCGTCCCACGTCGGCTGCAACGTCATCGGGCCCTCCAGAGTGCAAGATCGGCAGGTACTCCGCCGATGCTACTCCGAGGGCCCGATGGCTCCGGGACGGTCGTCAGCCGTCCTCCGTCAGTCCGAGGTCATTCCGCCGGGGCTGCCGCGGCCGCGGCGGCCTGCTCCGCCTCGATCTTGGCGTGCGTCTTCGCGGCCCGGCGCTTCATGATCCAGGCCGAGAGGCCGCCGATCACGAGCGCCGCCGCCAGGCCGGCCCAGGAGAAGCGGGCCAGCCACGGCTCGATGCTCTTGCCCACCTTGTAGACCAGCAGCGTCGTGCCGCCGGCCCAGACCACGCCGCCCAGTACGTTGGCGATCAGGAACTTCCAGTACGGCATCTTCAGCGCACCCGCCAGCGGACCGGCGAAGATGCGCAGCAGGGCGATGAAGCGGCCGAAGAAGACCGCCCACATGCCCCACTTCTGGAAGGAGCGCTCCGCGGTGGCCAGGTGCGAGGGCCCGAAGTGCTTGGGGAACTTGCGTCCCAGCTTCTCGAAGAGCGGCTTGCCCCCCTTGCGCCCGATCGAGTAGCCGATCGAGTCGCCGATGATCGCACCGGCGATCGCCACGCCCGCCACGCCCCAGGGGCTCACCACACCCTTGACCGACATCAGGGCCGCCGTGACCAGGGCGATCTCGCCGGGCAGCGGGATGCCCAGCGATTCGATGCCGATGATCAGACCGACCACGGCGTACACCGCGGTCGGTGGAATGCCCTCGATCCAGGTGTCGATGTGCAAGGCCAGTACCTCCGTGGCAGGTCAGGACCGGTCGCGCGCCCCGAGGAGCGCGGCCGGTCCCGGCAGTTGTCCGATGGCGGCACGGCGCCGCTCCCCCTCAAGGCAGCGTAACGTGCCGGGCGGCCTGTCCCCCCGGCCTTCACCCGTGGTTACGACGTGCGGCCGCACACCATGGTTCCAGGCCGACCGGCATTTCTTCAAGATTCGGCAAAGTGCCTCTGACCTCGGGCGGAGCCCCTTAACGCGTACCGGATGCGACGACGCAGCCCCGGCGCGGAGGTTTCCGCGCCGGGGCTGCCGTGTGTGCCGGGTGTCAGAGCCGGACGTCCCACGGGAGCCGGTCGCCGGCCGCCTCCTGGAAGCGGCGCAGGCGCGCCTCGTCGTCCTCGACCAGGCTCAGGATCTCGAAGGCGTGGCCGGCCGAGTCGAGCGAGCGCCCGGAGAGGACTTCCGCGTAGAGCGTCCACAGGCCGGCCCGGGCCGCGTGCCGGCACTCCTCCGGGAGGTTCCTCCCCTGCGCGGTCGCGCCCTCCCACTGACCGTCGTCCCCGACCAGGTTGAGGACGATCTCCAGGAAGGAGCGCCGGGCCGCCGGCGAGATGTCGTCGGCGAGCGCGGCGAGGGCGACGGAGACGACCGGCACGGACGGCTCCATGACGACCGACGGAATCCACGCATGGCCGTCGATGCCGTCGAGACCGGCCTCCTCCTCCGAGCCCGCCCGGGCGAGGCGCACGAGCTCGCCCGCGAGATGGCCGGCCGGAGCACCGCACCCGCAGTGCAGGGCGTCCCAGTCGTACCGGCCGACCTCGATGTCGACGAGTTCCACGTTCTTCATCACCTTTCCTCGGGCCCGACGGGCCGTCACTGATGTCCCCACGGACCACCGGGTGCGCCCCGGGTACCGGGGACGAAGTTGGACGGAGCGTAGTCGGCCTGGCAACGGACACACACCGGCTTGGGCATCGCGGTCAACGCTCCCTCCGCCCGCTGCACCTGGAACGCGGGGGTGAAGATGACCTTGGACGGGTCCCCGCCCAGTGCCCGCAGCGCGTTGCCCTCCGCACAGTACGACACGCCCGGTGCGACACCGCCGGACGAAGCGAGTGCGATGTCACCGGTCTCGGTGTTGATCGCTGCCGCGTAGGTCCGGTTGGCCGTCTTCGAGCTCCGGCTGAAGACCGCGAAGGAGGGCAGCCGCTCAGTCGCCTGTGCCAGCCGTTCCGCCTGCGACCAGTCGCCCGCCGCCCGGTCGACCTCCACGACGGGCGGCGGCCCGCCGGCCTCACCGCGTGCGCTCGGCACCTCGGCGGGGCCGTTCGAGGCGGCCGGAGTGTCCCCCGCCGCCTCCGCGTCGGCGGACTTGCCGCCACCGCCCGGCTCGGTGTTCGGCTCCTTGCTGGTCCCGCTCTTCGGGTTGGAGGGGGCTTCACCCTTGGGCGTGGTGGGTGCGGGGTCGGGATCGGTCGCGATCGGCTCGTCATCGCTGAGCAGCCGCTTCAGCCAGCTGACGCCCTCGTCGATCTCGTCCGCGGCCTTGTACGCCCGGTAACCCTCCGATGCCGCCTTGATCAGGCCGTATCCGTCGAGCGCGATCGAGCCGACCGTGCCGGTGATCTGCCCCGCGATGTAGGCGTCGGAGTCGGTGTCGATGCCGAACAGGTCCGCGACCGGGGTGTCGTCGACGTAGTCCAGGTGCCCGGCCTCGGGCATGATCCAGGAGTTGTCCTCGTAGACCCACTCGTTGTAGAGGTCGGCGCAGCCGTTCCAGAAGTCCACGGTGCCGTCGACGGCCCACTCGTACGGCTCGCCGACGATCGAGTCGGCCACGCCGACGAAGAACTCCTCGGTGCCCTCCGCCGCGTCGTCGAACCAGTCCTCGCCCCACCACAGGCCGCTGGGGTCGCAGCCGGTGGTCGGGTTGTCGGCCGCGTAGGCGTAGCCGCCCATCTGGTTGGCGTCGCCCACCTCGAAGACCGGGTCGACGCTGAGGAAGCGACCGGTGACCGGGTCGTAGTGGCGGGCCCCCAACAGGCTGAGTCCGGTGGTGGTGTCGACCGGCTGGCCGAGGAATCCGTGGTTGTCGGCCCAGTTCGCCGGGTTGGCGCCACGGAGGTTGCCGTAGGGGTCGAAGGCCCTCCGGGTGATCCCCGACGTCGAGCCGTCGATCTGGAGCTGGGCCGTCCCCTGGCGGCCGGCCGGCTGGTAGCTGACGCCTCCCTTGCTGGAGCGGACGATCGTCGTGCCGTCGGGCGCCCGGTAGTAGCGCAGGCCGCTGACGGTGTTGGCCACGGTGTCGAGGTTGAGTTGCTCGACACCGCCGAACAGGTAGAGCGTGTTGAGGCCCGCGCCGCGCTGCAGCAGCAGCGTGCCGTCGGCGTCGTAGAGGTAACCGGCCTGCTTGCCGTCGGTGGTGGCGCTCTGCGTGCGCCCCTCGGCGTCGTAGGTGAAGGTCTGGTTGCTCGCCTTCGCGCCCGTGGTGACCCGGCCGGTGGTGTTGCCGGCCTTGTCGTACGCGGGGGTCAGCACCGTGGTGCCGGTGGTCGGGTTGCTGATGGTGACGGTGGCTGCCGCATTGGGCTGGTTCGCGGTCGCCGCGCCGGCGCCCGGGTAGGTGATGGTCTGGGTGGTGTCCTTGGCCGCGTTGCCGGTGACGTCGTGGCTGACCTGCTGGGTGCGGTCACCGAGCTGGTTGAACTGCCAGTCCAGCCAGTAGGGGTTGGGCCCGCCGACGGTGGCCGGGCTCGGCTTGGCCGAGGTGCACCGGGCGAGTTGGCCGGGGCTCGCGCCGGTGATGCCCTTGGTGTCCGTCCAGGCGGTGACCAGCCGGTCTTGTGCGTCGTAGGTGAAGCACTGGGTGTCGGTGGCCCGGTCGGTGCCGCCGCTCGACTGGACGTCGGACACCGTGGTCAGGTTGCCGGACTCGTCGTAGCCGAGGGTGAGGTTGCTGATCGGGTTGGCCGTGTTGTTCTGCAGCGTGACCCGGCTGGTGGCCAGTCGGCCGGTCGCCTGGTCGTAGGTCTGCGCGGTGCGTAGTTGCTTGGCGGGCGCACCGATGGTGGTCTGCCACACCTGGCCGAGCGGGCTGTAGTTGGTGGTGGCGACGTACGGCGTGCTGGGCGAACCCATGCTGTACAGCCCGCCCTCGAGGTTGTAGCCGTACCCGATCGTCTCGCCCGGAAGGCCGCCTTCGGTGCCGTAGGTGGTGGAGGCCAGCAGGTTGACGTTGGCCGTGTAGGCGGCGGAGGCCTTGTAGGTACCGGCCAGCTTGCCCTCGCTCGCCGGGATCACCACCGAGGTGGCGGTGGGCTGGCCGACCGCGTTGTAGCCGTCGATCCGCTTGACGTACGCACTGCCGTTCTTGCCGCCGACGTAGCGGGCCGAGGAGGAGAACAGCCCCTTGCCGAGGCTGTCGTAGTTCCAGTCGGCGAGCAGCTTCGACGGGTCGCCCGTGTTGCTGCCCGCGTACTCGCCGGTCTTCCGGCCCAGCGGGTCGTAGGTGTAGGAGAGCGTCTGGCCGCGTGCGTCCGTGGTGGTCGCGACCTGGCCCATCGGGTCGTAGCTCGTCGTGCTGGTGCCGCCGTCCGGGTCGGTCTGCGAGAGCTTCCGGCCCTGGAGGTCGTACGTGTAGGACCAGGTGTTGCCCACCGTGTCCTTGATCGTGGCCGGCTTGCCGGCGGCGGTGTAGGTCAGGCGGGTGGTGATGTCGGCGGTGGCCACCGAGTTCGCCGTACCGCTGGACCAGAGCAGGGTGCTGCCCGCGTCGTAGACCGCGAGGTTGCCGTCGCTCTGGACCTTCACGAACGCGCCGGTGTGACCTGCGGTGTTGCTGGACCAGAGCTGGGTGCCCTTGGGGTCCTTGACCGTGAAGCTGCCGTCGGCCTGCACGGTCGCGTAGGCGCCCGGGTGTCCCGTGGTGCCGGAGGACCAGAGCGTCCTGCCGTCGGTCAGCGCGGTCAGGACCAGGTTGCCGTCGGCCTGCACGGCGAGCCGGACGCTGCCGGAGATCTCGGAACTACCGGAGCGGATCACCGAGTTGGCGGCCAGCGTCTTGTCACCGGTGGTGTCACGGGACACCTTCGCCGTGGTCCGGCCCTGCGCGTCCGTGTAGGTCGTGGTGGCCTTGCCCCCGCCCGGCGGGGTGCTGTCGACCCGGTCGACGCCCCGGTAGGTGCTGGAGGAACGCCACAGCACGGTGGCGAAGGAGTCCAACTCCGAGGTGACCGCACGGCCCTGGCCGTCGTACCGGGTGCGGGTCACCGACGGGCCGGTCCTGTCGGCCTCCGCCCACATCGTCGTGCCCGGGGCGTTCGCCGGATCCGAGTACGGGGCGATGGAGGCGGTCTTCCAGCCGTGCGAGTCGTAGAAGTTCGACGAGACCAGCCGGCCCGCCGAGTTGTCGGCCGTGGTCGCCTGGTCCTGGCGCAGCTGGAGCAGCCCGTCGTAGATGCTCGCGTTGACGCTGTAGGAACCGTCCTCACGCAGCGACTGCGTGAGGACGCTGTTCGGGTCCGGGTTGTCGCCGGCGCCGTGAACCGCGTACGAGAAGATCTTGTCGGGGCTTTGCGTGGCCTTGTTCCGGCCCGGGAACCAGACCCTGGTCCGGCGGCCGAGCGCGTCGAACATGACGTCCGTGACGCGGCCGTTGGAGTCGACGGCGTGGGTGACCGCCGCCCGGGTGGGCGCGACGGTGCTGCTGGAGGTCCAGCCGAGCGGGTTGGTGGTGGAGATCGTGGTGGGCAGCGTGCCGCTGTCCGGGCTGTAGCTGGTCGTGGTGGCCGCGCCCGCGCCGTCCCGGCTGCGGATGACGCGCCCGTACCTGTCGTAGCTCACCGCGCCGATGGTCTGGAAGACCGGCTTGCCCTTGGCGTCGTAGGAGGTGACCGCCTGGGTGGCGGTGACCAGGCCGAGGGTGGAGCCGTTCTGTCCGACGGTACCGAAGGTGCCGGGGTTGGCGATGCTGCCGTCGCCGTCGTAGAACATCCGCTTGTGCGAGAGCGTCGTGGTGGCGCTCTCGGCGGTGCCGCAGGGGCCCGCGACGGTGACGGTCTCGTCCGGGACGGTCAGCAGCAGCGGGTTGGCGGCCGGTGCGTCCGCGTACGTGGTGGTGGTGCAGCTCTCCTGGGAGGGGTCGGCGAGGTCACCCTTGTCGTCCACCTGGGAGAGGCGGCCGAGCGGGTCGTTCACCTGCTTCGACTGGGTGGTGCGCCACGTGCCGTCGGAGAGCAGGCCGATCGAGCGGGTGCCGGTGGACTGGACCCGGCGGGCCGTCTGGTCGGGCAGCGTGGAGAGCTTCGCGGGCGCCGGATCCTCCGAGGTCCACGCCGTGCGCGTCGCGGTCGCGGTGACCGTGGTGCCGGGCGCGTCGGTGAGCACCTTGCGGTTCACGGTGCCGCCGGCCTGCGTGTAACCGTCCGTCTCCTGGGCAGTGCCGGCCAGCCAGGGGCTGTCCACGGTCTGCTCACCGAGCGAGTTGGCCAGCTTGACGCTGCGCTGGGTGCCGTCGGCCTTGTAGTCGCCGTCCATGCCCTGGAGGTAGGAGACGACGGTCTGGGTGATCGGGTCGGGCGCCGCGCCGGTGGTCGTGGTGACGGTCCGGTAGCCGCGGAACTCGTTCCAGGTCCGGTGCTTGTCGTCGGTCAGGTCGGAGTCGTCGCGGTGCCAGGCCGCGCCGCCGCTATAGGCGTAACCGGTGACCTTGGCCGGGGAGCCCGCCTTGGTGCGGTCGCTCTCGGCGACCTGCGCGACCATGGTCTTGTTGAACCAGTCGGCGATCGGGTCCTTGCCGCCGGGTGTGTTCCAGAACACCGGGTAGCAGCCCATGGTGTTGCTGTCGGCCGAGGACGGCATGCGGTTGTTCTCGCGCGAGCACTCCGGAGCCCGGTAGGAGACGGCGATCGACTCGCCGGTCTCGGTCTGGACGCTGGAGATGCGCGGGTGGTACAGCGGCGGGGCCGCCGGATCGAGGCCGTCGACGCGGTTGTCCATCTCGACGCCGACGAAGCTCACCGGGTCGAGGGCGAGGCTGCCGGTGCCGCCCGCCGAGGTGTCCTTGCCGGTGTGCACGACCTGCGAGAGCCACATCACCGACTGGAGGGCGCCGGTCGTCTTCGGGTCCTGGGTCTTGCCGGTGACCGGGTCCATCGTGCCGCCGGCGTCGGAGAACACCTGCTTCAGCTCGTAGCTGTCGACGTCCTGCCAGGTGCTGCCGACCCGGACCTTGGTGTCGATCGACTTCAGCCGGTAGGTGGACCAGAAGGTCGGACCGCCGATCAGGCAGACGCCGTCGGTGTTGTCGCCGTCCGCCTTGGTCTTGTCGTCGGCCTTGCACGTGAGGTCGTACGGCGTGTCCGGCCAGTTGGTCGCGGTGTCCTTGGACAGGTTGGACGCCTGGCAGACGCTGTCCGACGTGGTACAGCGCTGGGCGGCGTCGAACACGACCTTGGCCGAGGGCTCGCGGCCCGCCTGGGCGTCGGCCAGCAGGTAGCCGTAGGAGACCTGGGTCAGGTGGCCGCCACGGGTGTACTGGGTCATCGTCCCGCCGTCGCCGTTCTTGGCGACCTGGCCGAAGCCCATGTTGTAGTGGTTCGACTCGGTGGCCCAGTCGTAGCGCTGGGTGTTGCCGTGCGCGTCGACCACGAAGTCGAGGTTGAAGCGGTAGCCGACCGGTTTGTCGCAGCGCGAGTCGTTGCCCTTGCCGGAGTCGTAGCAGGGGTCGCCCGACTTCGGATGGTAGACCGGCACGCCCCAGGCGCTGTTGGTCGCGCCGTCCGAGGTGGTGCCGGGGGCGTGGTTGAGGCCCAGGTAGTACGAGGAGCCGTCGGTCGTGGTGACCTTGAAGTACTCGCCGTCCCACAGGCCGTTGGCCGCGCCGGTGAGCCGCTCGATCCGGGTGCCGTCGTCGTTCGGCAGGCGGTAGATCCCGTCGGCGCCGCGGATCAGCTTGCCGTTGTGCGAGCCGAGCGAGATGGTCGCGTTCCACCCGGCCCAGCACTCGTCGCCGGAGTCCTCGATCCCGTCGTTCTTGCAGGACTTGTAGGAGCGCTCGATGAAGCCCGGGCTGTACGCCCAGCCGTCACCGATCCACGAGGACTGCGAGTTGCGGGCCGAGGTCTCGCCGTCCACCGCCTGCGAGTCGTAGGAGAGCGCGACCAGCGGCGAAACCCCACCGAGGGCGGGCGGGAGGGTGATCGGATAGCGGTAGGTGAACGCGCCGGAGGACGAGGTCGACCAGGCGCCCGAGGCGGACAGCGAGGTCGCGCCGTAGTCGCCCTGCGAGCCGCCGCCACCCGCCACCGCGGCCACCGCCACACCGGGCGAGGACTGCGCGGCGAGCGCCGAGCGCGAGGCGAACAGGCTCGCCGGCTTCGACGCCTGGGCCGCCGAGGGCAGGGCGACGGTGGCGGTGAGCTTCTTCCCCGCCGGGTCGTTCACCGACTCGATCGGCTTCTGCACCCGGCAGGCGGGCAGTTCCGGGGTGGTCAGCGCGCAGCCCGGCAGGGCGACCAGGTGCAACCGGGAGGCCCACCCGCCGCCGTACGCCTGCTCGACGCCGCGGTAGTCCAGCGAGACGGAGACCCCGCCGACACCGGATCCCTTGTCGGCGCGTTCCAGGCCGACCAGCAGCCCGTCCACGCCGATGCCCTTGGCCTGCTCGTGGTCGGCCGTGCGCACCTGCACCGAGGAGACCGGCGCGATCGGCGCCAACGGGCTCACCGGCGCGCGGGCCCGGGTGCCGACCGCCGAGGGTTCCGCGGCGGCCACCGACACGGGGGACGCCCCGGCCTTGACCTCGGGCTTCGACCCGTTCTTGGCGTCGGCCTTGGCGTCGGCCTTGAGCGCCGCGGGCGTGGCGGTCCGCTCGGCTCCGCCGGCCGCCGCGCCGAGGTCCACCGTGACCGTCGAAGCGGTCGGCCACACGGGAGCGACGGGCTTGTGCACCGTCAGTTCCCGTGCCCCTGGCGTCAGTAAGGGCGCGGGCTTCGCCCCCGAGCCGCTCACCGGACGGCCCGGGACCTTGGCAAGGTCGGGCAGCGGGTCGGCCGCCCATTCCTTGTCGGTGTAGTGGTAGCCGCCGACGACCGACTCGGCCACTGCCATCGGTGTCAGCAGCGAAAGGGTCACCGCTGTCGCGACGGCGACCGTCCCGCGTCGTGCCAGGGCACGCGCGCGGGGACCGTGGATCCGGCGCAGCTTTGATCGCATGCCGAACTATCCCCCTGTCGAACAAGAACCTCTCAGATGCCCACAGGACGCGAACATCTGACGATACGTATGATCGTTCGGCACCGTATTGCCACAACTGTTTCACCGGCAAAGAGCAACCCGGGAACCAGACCGCCGGGGGTTCTCCCGGCGCTTCCACCTGGGCTGATACAGCCGGATGAACACGACCAAATGCGATGCAAATCCGACATTCGACGGCCGACGGGGCGTCCGGTTGTGAAGAACATCACGGCGTGACCCGCCGCCGTCCCAGCTGTCCTGAAAGGGCGACCTCATGGGGGAAATCACCCGCGCCCGGAACCATCCGGCGCGAATACTCACGCGCGCCGTGGTGATACCGGCCACACTCACCGGATTGTTCCTGGGAGGCAGCGGGCCGGCGCTGGCGGGCGGTCAGCCGTCCCCCGCCGCCCCGGCCACGACGGCCGGCGCGAGGGCCGTGACACCGCTGGAAGCGGCCTCGACGACGGCCCGGGAGTCCGGTCGCCCGGTCCCGGTGGAGGCGCTGACCACGGAGACCGCCGACACGGTGGCGAACGCCGACGGCACCTTCACCCTCACCACGCACCTCCAGCCGGTGCGGGTCAAGCGGGACGGCACGTGGAAGCCGCTCGACGCGAGCCTGGCGCACAACGCCGACGGCACCCTCTCCCCGAAGGCGACGCCGGCCGGCCTGGCCCTCTCCGGCGGCGGCTCCGGCCCGCTGGCCACCCTCACCGACCCGAAGGGCCGCCGTCTGGCCCTGTCCTTCCCCGCCGACCTGCCGGTCCCCGAAGTCAGCGGCGACAGCGCGCGCTACCGCGGCGTCCTGCCCGGCGTCGACCTCGACGTCACCGCCAGCGACCAGGGCGGCCTGCGCGAGGTCCTGGTCGTCCACGACGCCACCGCCGCCGCCAACCCGGCCCTCACCTCGCTCCGGCTGGCCACGCACACCACCGACGGCCTCTCACTCGCGACCGGGCCGGACGGCGCCATCACCGCCCAGGACGGCGACGGCACGGCCGCGTTCACCGCCCCGACACCGGTGATGTGGGACTCGACGGGCCGGACCACCGGCTCCCCGACCCAGGCCCCCGCCGAGCACCGGCCCGGAGGCGACGCACAGGTCCGCCCGATCGGGGCCAAGGCCGAGCGGAACTCCCTGGTGCTCACCCCGGACGCCGGACTGCTGACCGGCCCGAACACCGTCTGGCCGCTCTACATCGACCCCGCGGTCAGCCCGGTCACCAGCACCACCAGCCACTACACCATCGTCCAGGAGGGCTGCCCGGGCAACACGTACTACGACACCGCCCAGGACAACGGCCAGGGCATCGGCTACCAGCACTGGAGGGACTGCTACGGCCTCCAGCGCTCCTTCTACGAGGTCGGCCTGGGCAACCTCAGCAGCGACATGGTGATCTCCAAGTCGGTGCTGCACCTCACCGAGACCTACGCCGCGTCCTGGGACTGCACCAGGAAGTCCCAGGTCCGCCTCGCCACGGTCGGCCGGATCTCCTCCTCGACCAACTGGGACAACCAGCCCTCGGTGGCCGGCGACGGCTGGCTCGGCACGCAGTACCCGACCAGGGCCAACGGCGGTGGCGGCTGCGGCAACCAGGAGGTCGGCTTCGACGTCACCGGCCAGATCACGAAGCTCGCCGGGCACGCCGACACCTGGACCTTCGGCCTCTACGGCAACGAGTCCAAGTCCGACGACAACGACGACTACATGCGGTTCAACCGCAACCCGTACCTGACCACGGTCTTCGACATCGCCCCCAACCAGCCCGACGCGCTCGGCACCGCACCCGCCGCCCACAACCCGGACGGCAACGGCTGCGAGGGCCAGCCCGGCTGGATCGGCAACTCGGGCACGGCAGGCACCGCCTCCGACATCGCACTGACCGCCCGCCTCACCACCCGGATGAGCGGCGTCAACCTGCGCGCCCGGTTCAAGGTGTGGGACACCCAGGCCGGCGGGGCGGCGAAGAGCCAGCCGGTCAGCGACTGGGTCTCCCCCGGCGGCACCGTCCGCACCAACCTCGGATTCACCGTCAGCGACGGCCACCCGTACAGCTGGTCGGCCCAGGCCGAGGACGGCACGCTCACCGGTCCGGTCTCACCGACCTGCTCCTTCAGGGTCGACCTGACCCCGCCCACCGTCCCGGCCGTCGCCGACTCCCCCGTCTTCCCGCCGCTCGGCGGCTCCGCCGCACCCACCGGACACGCCGGTGACGGCGGCGTGAGCGTCAAGGTCACCGCCGCCGACCCGGTGCCGGCCGACTGCGCGGGAAGCTGCCTGAGCAGCGGCATCAAGCGCTTCGAGTACGCGCTCGACACCGACATCAACGGCGCGACCTGGGTACCCGCGACACCCACCGGCGGCGGCGGCGCGACCGCCGACGTACCCATCACGCTCAGCGCCGCCCAGTGGGGCACCCACACCCTCTACGTCCGGGCCGTGGACGCGGCCGGCAACACCCGTCCCACCGCCGCCCAGTACAGCTTCTTCGCGCCGTGGAACCCGGCCGCCAAGGTCGCCCAGGGCGACCTGGACGGGGACGGCGTCCCGGACCTCGCCGCCCCGACCACCGACGGCGACCTGATGCTCGTACGCGGCGACAGCAACCCGGCCGCCGCGCCGCAGGTGATCTCCACCAAGGACAAGAGCCCGGACGGCACCGGCTGGAACAACTACCTCATCGCCCACCGGGGCACCGCGACCGGCAGCAACACCGACGACCTGTTCGCCCTCAACAGGGCGACCCACCAGCTCTACCTCTACCCGAACGACGCCACCACCTCCGGGGGCACCACGGGCCGCTTCACCCTGACCCAGAACGTACTCGCGATCAGGAACTCGGACAGCTGCCCGGCCAAGGGCAGCGACGGCACCTGGAACAACGTCAGCCAGATCCTGGCCCCCGGCAAACTCGCCCAACTCGCCGACGCACCCGACCTGATCACCGTCGACAAGGGTGAACTCTGGTACTACCCCGGCAGTTTCCAGGCCGGCTGCAACCTCGCGGCCGGCGTGCGGATCGGCACCGGCGACTGGTCCGGCACCACCCTGCTCGCCCCCGGCAAGGTCGGCGGCACACCGACCCTGTGGGCCCGCGACAACACCACCGGCGCGGTCCTCAGCTACCCGCTGACCTTCGCCGACGGCGTGCCCACGAGCTCGATCCCGGCACCGGCCGGCGCAGCGCTCACCTCCGCCGTCCTGAGCGGCCCGGGCAAGAACCTCTGCCTGGACATCGACCACGCCAGGACCGTCAACGGCACCGCCGCCCAGGTCTGGAGCTGCAACGCCACCAACGCGCAGACCGTCACCCGGGGCACCGACAACACCCTGCACGTCCTCGGCAAGTGCCTGGACGTCTCCGGCGGCCGGACCGACAACCTCACCGCCGTCCAGCTCTGGACCTGCAACAACACCGACGCCCAGCAGTGGGTGCCGGGCCCGAACCCCGGCTCCCTCAAGAACCCGGCCTCGGGCCGCTGCCTCACGGACCCGTCCGGCAACAAGAACCCGGGAACCCGGCTGGTGATCCAGGACTGCACGGCCTCCCCCGGCCAGAACTGGGCCGCCACCACCGCCGGCAACGCGCTGCCCGCCGCCCGGCCGGTGCTGCCGCTCGGCGTCGGCGGCGGCGAGTACCCGACCGTCGGCTCACCCGGCGACGCCCAGGGCACCGGCAACCCGGCGCTCTACGCCACCACCACGGGCGGCCAGATCGTCGCCTACCCGGGTGCCGCGCCCGCCGGCGGCACCGCCCGCTTCGGCAGCCCGGTGGCCATCGGCTACCTGCACCAGCCGGTCGACTGGTGGAAGCTCGCCGACACCACGGACAGCGTTCGCCCGGCCAACGGCCTCACCCCGGCCGGCGGCGCGACGCCCGGCACCGACCCCGCCCAGGGAGGCGCGCTCGCGCTGAACGGCTCGTCGGCGTACGCCGCCACGCCCGGTCCGGTCCTCAACACCGGCATCAGTTACACCGTTTCGGCCTGGGTCAACCTGTCCGACCTGAAGAACAACTCCACCTTCGTGTCCCAGTCGGGCACCAGCGCCAACGGCCTCCAGCTGTACTACTCCGCTTCGGCCCACGCCTTCGCGCTCGGCCGCGCCCACGCGGACGACACCACCGGCGCGTTCTCCAGCGCCTACGGTCCTGACGACGGCACGCTGAGCCCGAAGGCGAACACCTGGTTCCACCTGGTCGGCGTGTACGACGCCGGCCGGCAGCAACTGCGGCTGTACGTCGACGGCCAGGCGGCCGGCACCGCCGACTACACCGGAACCGTCTGGAACGCCGGCGGACCGCTCCAGCTCGGCCGCCGTCTCTACCAGGGCGGCTACGGCGAGTACGCATCCGGCCGGATCAGCGACGTCCAGGTCTTCGACCAGGCGCTGACCCCCGCCGGGGTGGCCTCCCTCGGCAAGTCCCAGCCGGTGCCGACCCAGCTCGGCTGAACGACGCAGCTCGGCTGAACGACGCAGCTCGGCTGAACGACGCAGCTCGGCTGAACGACGCACCGAAGGCCGCCCGCCCGCTCCGGATCCCGGAACGGGCGGGCGGCCTCTTCTGCCTCTCCGGCCTCTCCGGCCTTGGGGGCCTCTCCTGCCTCGGGGGCTTCCGGTCTACGGCTCCTTCGGTCTATGGCTCCTTCGGCCGCTCGGCGAAGTCCAGGACGGTGACGGAGGGACGGCGGGTGGACAGGGGCGGAGCGGCCAGCGCGAGGGGCAGCAGGGCGCCGACGAGTCCGCGTCCGCCGCTCGGTCGGACGTCCCGCACCGCCACCACCGCGGGACTGGCGGTGCGGAGCTTGTCCCGCTCGCCCGCGTCCATCGCCCACGGCATCCGCGGCGCCTGGTAGCCGTGGGCGCGCATCTTCCCGGTCAGGGTGAGTCGGCTGAACCAGCGCGGCACGGCGTCCAGCACCAGCGACCCGCCCGGGAACCGCTCGGCGCAACCCGCGATCAGGGCCTTCACCCGGTCCGGCGGAAGGTACATCAACAAGCCCTGTGCGCTGACCAGTACCTCGTGGTTGCGGTCCACCTCGTCGACCCACCCCAGTTCGGTGGCGTCGGCGGCCAGGTACCGCTGGCGCTCGCCGGGTGGCAGCAGCTTCTCGCGCAGCGCCACCAGCTCGGGCAGATCCACGCTCAGCCAGCGGGCCCGCCCGTTGTCGACCCGCCAGTACTGGGTCTCCAGGCCCTCTCCGAGACAGACCACGGTGCCGCGCGGTTCCCGGGCGAGGAAGTCGGCTACCTCGCGGTCGAAGCAGGCCGCGCGCAGCGCCTGGAGCTGGGCCTGGGTCCCGCTGGTGCCGAACCGCTGCGCGAACGGGAAGTCGATCCGGTCCACCAGCTCGACGGCCTTGGGATCGTGGAGCACGGTGTCCGGCCGCCGGGCCTCCAGTGCCCGGTGCCACAGCGTCCACAGGGCCGTCTCCGGCACCGCCCCCAGCTCGGGCCGCTCCACGCCGCCAGTCATCGCTCGCTCCTTCGACGTGCCTCGTGCGCGCCCCACGCGCGCGCTCCGCGCTCGGGCATGAACCCGCCGATTCTGACACCCGGGCCGCACCGGTCGATCCGCCGACGCGCCGACGCACCGACCGGCTGCGGGCGGGGCCGCGGCACGAGGAGTCGGGCCCGTCGACTTCTCACGCTGTGGCGGTGACGGCCGTGGCGGTGGGGGCGGGCATGCGCGTACGGGTGGCGAGGGTGAGACCTCAAACCCGGTGGCCCGGCGCGGGCTCAGCCCACGCTGAAGGCGCCGTCCGGCGGGGGCGGGGAGTCGGTGGCGTCGGCGTCCGCCACCGGGGCGGTGCGGCCGACCAGGGCCGCCAGGTCCTCCCCCGCCACCAGCCGGGCGGGGAAGATGTCGCCCGCGCACAGCCGGGCCAGCTCCGCCTCCGGCAGCGGCGCCGTCGAGCCCGCCAGCAGCACGTTGCCGTACCGGCGTCCGCGCAGCACCGACGCCTCGGCCACCAGGCAGACGTACGGGAACACCGCGCGCACCGTCGCCGCCTGCGCCTTGGCGAAGGCCAGCGGCGGGCCGTCCGCCAGGTTGGCGGCGTAGCAGCCGCCCTCGCGCAGCGCGGCGGCGACGAGGCGCAGGAATTCCACCGAGGTGAGGTGCGCGGGGGTGCGCGAGCCGCGGAAGACGTCCGCGATCACCAGGTCCTGCGAGCCCGCCGGGACGTCGGCGAGGGCCGCGCGGGCGTCGCCGACGGTCGCGGTGATGTCCGCGCCGGGGCCCTGCCAGGGCAGGTGCGCGGCGACCAGGTCCAGCAGCGGCCCGTCCACCTCCACCACCCGCTGCCGCGAACCGGGCCGGGTGGCGGCCAGGTAGCGGGGCAGGGTGAGCGCGCCGCCGCCGAGGTGCAGCGCGTCCAGCGGCTGCCCGGCGGGGGCGAGCGCGTCGGTGAGGTGGCCGAGGCGCCGGGTGTACTCGAACTCCAGGTGGGTCGGGTCGGCCAGGTCGACGTACGACTGCGGGGTGCCGTCCAGGGTGAGCAGCCAGCCGCCGTCGCGGTCGATGTCCGGCATGAGCTTGGCGAAGCCGAGGTCGGTCTGCCGACCGACCGGCACCGGCTCGTCCTGCTCGAAGGTCACGCGTTCTCCCCCACCGGCTGCACGCCCGTCGGCGGCACGTCGGTCGGCTTCGCGTCCGCCGACGGCACGTCCAGGTAGGCGGCGAGCCAGTGGTCCAGCTCGGCGAACGTCCGGGTGCGGGCCTTCTCCCCGGAGAGCACCAGGTCGTGCATGCCGCCCTCGATCCGCACGATCGTGACGTGCTGCCCCAGCTTCGGCCCCTGCGCGGCGATGTCGTCGGCGCGCAGCACGGCGTCCGCGTGGTGCAGGGCGCTGTGCCACTTGGTGGTGGCGATCGACTTGGTGGAGGCCATCAGCAGCACCGGCACGTCGATGCCCAGCCCGTGCCGCAGCCGCCGGTGCCCCTGGTGGATCGCCGACAGCCAGCCCGCGAACAGCGGGAAGCCCTCGGCGGGCTTGAGGGTGAGGTCGAAGTCCCACTCGCCCCTGTGGTCCTTGTGCAGGCTGTGGGTGTAGTGCGGGTTCATGCTCGACGGCAGGACGCGGGTCGGCGCCAGCCGCCCGATCGCCGTCACGGCCGGCCCGCCGAGGGTGCGGACCGCGGGCGAGGTCGGCATCGACAGGAACGGCGAGTTGAGGAACAGCCCGTCCACCACGCCCCGCCCGGCCCGGCGCCCCGCCCACAGCGCGGCGACCAGCCCACCGGTCGAGTGACCGTTCACCAGCAGCTGCTTGTGCCCGTCCACCTCGCGGATGATCCGCACCGCCGCGTCGATCTCCTCGTCGTACTCGGCGAGGCTCCGGACGAAGTTCGGCGACTGGTGCGGGCGCAGCGAGCGGCCGTACTTGCGCAGGTCGAGCGCGTAGAAGGAGAAGCCGAGCGCGGTGTAGTGGTCGGCGAGGTTGGTCTGGAAGAAGTAGTCGTTGTACCCGTGGATGTACAGGACGGCCCGCTCCGCCCCGGGCACGAGCCGCCGGACGAGGGTCGCGCACACCGCGCCCTCGGCGTCCGGCCGCAGCTCGAGCTCCGCCGCCTCGTAGGGGGCACCCAGGATGTCTTCCCGAAACTCCACCGCCGCACCGATCCTTCGCTCCGCCTGCCGACCGCCTTGCCGGTCCGGCAGGTGACCACCCGTTCCGAGCCATGACGATACCGGCCGGTAGGGTCGCGCCGCGCGGCGGCGCCGGGTCAACGGCCGGGAGTGTCCTCCGCCGGACCGGCCCGGACCGCCCGCTCCCGCGCCTCGGCCTCGCCCGCCCCGGCGACGGCGCCCGCGGCGCGGAGGACGGCGCTCAACACGGCCCGGATCATGGCCTCGCCCTCACGATCGCCCGACGCCTGGAGCATGCCGATCGCCTCGCGGCAGGCATCGGCCGCCTCCTGGAAGCCGCCCAGGCCGCTGAGCGTGCTCCCGAGGTTGATCAGGGCCATCACCTCGCCACCGGGGTCCGCGCACTCCTGGAACAGACTCCGGGCGCGGCTCGGTGCCGGGAGCCCCTCCTCGTGCTGTCCCGGGGTTTCGTAGGTCTCGGCACCGGCCCAGGGTACGCTCCGCGCTTCCTTGCCACTCCTCGTGCGCCTGCTGTGCGCCGGTGCCGATGTGGAACGCTTCCCGCACGGACAAGGCGAGTTGGGGAGTCTGCATGCAGCACGAGCACACCGATCCGTCGCTCTACCGGTCGGCCGCCGAGGCCATCGCCGCGCCTCCGGAGAAACTCGCGTACGTCGCGGGGTTCGACCGGGCCGGGGAGCGGCCGGACGCGTTGCTCACCGTCGACACCGATCCGGAGTCGACGACCTACGGAACGGTGTTGAACTTCGCCGAACTCCCCACCCTCGGGGACGAGTTGCACCACTTCGGGTGGAACGCCTGCTCCAGCGCACTGGCGCACGCCTGCCACGAGAACCCGGAACGGCGCTTCCTGCTCCTCCCCGGGCTGCGGTCCTCCCGGCTGCACGTGATGGACACCAGGCCCGACCCGGTGCGCCCGCGCCTGGTCAAGACCGTCGAGGCGGAGGAACTCGCCGCCAAGGCGGGCTACTCGCGCCCGCACACCCTGCACTGCGGCCCCGACGGCGTCTTCCTCTCCTGCCTGGGCGCCGGTGACGGCACCGACGGGCCGGGCGGGGTGGCGCTCCTCGACCACACCACCTTCGACGTACTGCGCGCCTGGGAGACCGAGCGCGGGCCGCAGCACTTCGCGTACGACGTCTGGTGGCACCTCGGCACCAACGTCGGCATCACCAGCGAGTGGGGCACCCCGCGGATGGTCGAGGAGGGGGTGGTGCCGGAGCTGCTGCTGGGCCGCAAGTACGGGCACGCGCTGCACTTCTGGGAGCTGGACTCCGGGCGGCACCTGCAGCGGGTCGACCTCGGCGACCAGTACCAGATGGTGCTGGAGCTGCGCCCCGCGCACGATCCGCAGGCGGAGTGGGGGTTCGTCGGGGTGGTGACGAACGTCGAGGACCTGTCCTCCTCGGTCTGGCTCTGGTACCGGGACGGGCCGGCCTTCACCGCGCGCAAGGTGATCGAGATCCCCGCCGAGCCGGCCAAGGCCGAGGACCTGCCGCCCGCGCTGCAGCCGTTCGGCGCGGTGCCGCCGCTCGTCACCGACATCAATCTGTCCGTGGACGACCGCTGGCTGTACGTGTCGGCGTGGGGCACCGGCGAGTTGTTCCAGTACGACGTCTCGGACCCGTTCCATCCCCGGCTCGCCTCCTCCGTCCGGCTCGGCGGGGTGGTCGCCCGCACCCCGCACCCGGCCGAGCCGGGACGCCCGCTCAGCGGGGCGCCGCAGATGGTGGAGATCAGCCGGGACGGCCGGCGGCTGTACCTCACCAACTCCCTCTACGGCGCCTGGGACGACCAGTTCTACCCGGCCGGCATCGAGCCCTGGATCGTCAAGCTGGACGCCGACCCGGAGGCGGGCGGGCTGAGCATCGACGAGCGCTTCTTCCCGCACGGCGCGGACTTCCGGGGACTGCGCGTACACCAGACCCACCTCGCGGGCGGCGACGCCTCCTCGGACTCGTACTGCTTCCGGTAGGACGGGCTACCGGCTACCGGCTACCGCTGCAGCGCCTGGTCGTACCGGACCTGCCCCGAGGGCAGCCCGGCGGCCACCAGTCGGCGCCGCACCGAGGCGACCATGCCGACCGGTCCGCTGACGCAGGCCAGGTGGTCGCGCCAGTCGCCCGCCGCCGCGACGGCGTCGGCGAGGCGGCCGGCCGTCACCGGAGTGAGGGTCAACCACGGTTTGTGCAGGCCGAGTTCGGCGAGCGACTGCCAGTCGTAGAGGTCCGAGCGGTCCCGGGCGCCGACGAACAGGTGGACCCGCCGGCCGGTCGGCCGGTGGGCGGCCTGCTGCTCGACGATCGCCTTCATCGGGGCGAGGCCGGTGCCTCCCGCGACCAGCAGCAGGTCGCGGGCGTCACCGTCGGGCAGCAGGCTGCCGCGCGGCGGGCCGAGGCGCAGCCGGTCGCCGACAGCGGTGTGCCCGACCAGGGCGGCGCTCACCCCGGCCGGGCCGGTGCGGCGGACGTGGAACTCCAACTCGTTGTCGGTGCGCGGGGCGCAGCCCATCGAGTACTGCCGCCAGGTGTGCGGCAGCGCCGGGTGCTCGACGGTGCCGTACTGCCCGGCGCGGTAGGGGTACGGTTCGCCGGTGCGCACCCGCAGCACGGCGAGGTCGGGGCGGCGGCGCTCGTGGCCGGTCACCACGGCGTGCCAGTACGGGGGTTCGGCGAGCGCGGAGTCCGCGCCGGCCACCATCGCGCCGACGGCGAAGCGGATCATCCGTACCCAGGCGGCCTCCAGTTCCTCGGTCCAGTGCCCGCCGGCCCGGTGGCGGATCGCCGCGCACAGGGCTTCCTCGAAGGCCTCGTAGTGGACCGGTCGGACGCCCAGTTTCCGGTGGTCGCGCCCGAGTTGGCGGAGCGTGCGGCCGAGCTCGGCGGGGCGGTGGAGGTGGTCGACGAGGTGGTGGAAGATCCGCTCGAGGTGGGCCTGCTGGAACTCCATCGAGGCGGGGAAGAGCGGGCGCAGGTACGGGCGGCGGCGGAACATGACCGCGTAGAGGTGGTCGATCAGTTCGGCGAGCGGGGCGACCAGGTCGAGGTCGCGTCGGATCAGGTGCTGGTCGGCGGCGCCGTCGTAGCCGCCGTACCCGCCGTCGTCGTCACCGTCGTCGCCGTGGACGCCGTAGTCGCCGTGCCCGAAGTCGCCGCCCGAGGAGGCGGGCGGGGCGAGGAGTCGGCGTCGTAGGCGCATCGCGTGGTGGCGGGCGATCAGCCGGTCGTACTCGGCGGTGGTGGTCGCGGTCCCGATGGCCGTGCCGTTGGCGGGGGGCGTGCTGCTGCTGTTGTCCATGTCATGCCCAGTCAACTGCCCGGCCACCGAGGCCGAGAAGGGCCGATCGCCCCGGCGGACCCGGGACCATCGACCCCTTGCACTTTCCGACCGCGAGCCGGGTGCCACACCCTCCGGTCGCGACTGCCCGGGCGGCTACCCGGGCTGTTCGGCAGCCGCACCGGCCTGCCGCTCGGACCGGCCCGCCTGCCGCTCGGACCGGCCCGTCCGGAACTCGGACGGGCCCGTCCGGAACTCGGACGGATCCGCCTGGAACTCGGTGGCCGCCCAACTCGCCAGCAGGCGCAGCGATTCGGCCGAGGTCGAGCCCGGTTCGGCGTGGTAGGCGATCAGCACCTGGTCGCCGTCCCCGGCCGGGCGCAGGGTCTCGTACTGCAGGCTGAGCCCGCCGACCACCGCGTGGTGCAGGTGCTTGGTGCCGTGGCCCTTGTCCTGGATGTTGTGGGTGGCCCACATCCGGCGGAAGTCCGGGCTCTTGAGCGAGAGTTCGCCGATCAGCGAGGCAAGGTGGGGGTCGTCCGGGTCGCGTCCTGCGTCCAGGCGCAGGATGCCGACGACGTCGTTCGCCTTGCCCTCCCAGTCCTGGTAGAGCTCGCGCGCGGCCGGGTCGAGGAACACGTGCCAGGCCATGTTTCGCTGCTCGGGCGGCATCGCGGCGAAGTCGCCGAGCAGGGCGGTGCCGAGCCGGTTCCAGGCGATGATGTCCAGGCGCCGCCCGAGCACGTACGCGGGCACGCCCTCCATCGCGTCCAGCAGCTGCTGCAGCGCGGGCCGCACCCGCTGCACCCGGGCGGCGGCCCGGCCGGAGCGGCGGCGGGGCGGCTTGGTGAGCCGGCCCAGGTGCTCGCGCTCGGCGGGGCTGAGCCGCAGTACCCGGGCGATGGCGTCCAGGACGGCGGCGGAGACGTTCTCGCCGTGGCCCTGTTCGAGCCGGGTGTAGTAGGCGGTGCTGACTCCGGCGAGCTGGGCCAGCTCCTCGCGGCGCAGCCCGGGCACCCGGCGCCGGGTGGTGGTGTCCGGCAGGCCCACGTCCTCGGGCCGGAGCCGGGCGCGGCGGGATCGGAGGAACTCGCTGAGTTCGGTGCGCTGGTCCATGTCTGCAGTATGCGGGCGATCCGGCGCGCCCGGGGTCGGGCGAGGGTGATACTGCCGTGCGTACCTTCCCCGGACGTACGTCCGGCTTCCCTACGTCCGGCTTCCCTACGTCCCGCCCGCCTACGTTCCGGGTTCGTACGAAGACCTCTGGTCTGGTTGGCCCGGCCGCCCCGCCGCAGTCTTGGGGACATGACGAACGGAACGACGAACAGCACGGCCACCACGGACATCGCGAGCACCACCGGCACCACCCGCACCGTCGCCGCCTACGCGGCGCAGCACCCCGACGCCCCGCTGGCGAAGACCACCGTCACCCGCCGGGCCGTGGGCGAGCACGACATCGTGATCGACATCAAGTTCTCCGGCATCTGCCACTCCGACATCCACCAGGTCGGCGAGGACTGGGGCACCGGCATCTTCCCGATGGTCCCGGGCCACGAGATCGCCGGCGTGGTGAGCGAGGTCGGCCCCGGCGTGACCCGCTGGAAGGTCGGCGACCGGGTCGGCGTCGGCTGCTTCGTGGACTCCTGCCGCGAGTGCGACAACTGCCGCGCCGGGCTGCAGCAGTACTGCACCGGTGAGGGCGGCCTCGTCTTCACCTACAACGGCACCGGCAAGGACGGCCTGCCGACGTACGGCGGCTACTCCTCGGAGCTGGTGATCGACGAGGCGTACGCGCTGGGCATCCCCGACAGCCTGCCGCTGGACGCCGCCGCGCCGCTGCTGTGCGCGGGCATCACGCTGTACTCGCCGCTCGCCCACTGGGGCGCCGGCCCGGGCAAGAAGGTCGCGATCGTGGGCCTCGGCGGCCTCGGCCACATGGGTGTGAAGCTCGCCCACGCGATGGGCGCGGAGGTCACCGTCCTCAGCCAGTCGCTGCGCAAGCGCGAGGACGGCCTGAAGCTCGGCGCCGACCACTACCGGGCCACCTCCGACCCGGCGACCTTCAGCGAGCTGGCGGGCAGCTTCGACCTGATCGTCAACACCGTCTCCGCCGACCTCGACCTCAGCGCGTACCTGGGCCTGCTGCGCACCGACGGCACCCTGGTGCAGGTCGGCATGCCGGAGAAGCCGATCACGGTGCACCCGTACCCGATGGCCCTCGGGCGCCGGTCGCTGTCCGGGTCGATGATCGGCGGGCTGCCGGAGACCCAGGAGATGCTGGACTTCTGTGGGGAGCACGGCATCACCGCGGAGATCGAGCTGATCCGGGCCGACGAGATCAACGAGGCCTACCAGCGGGTACTGGCCGGCGACGTCCGGTTCCGCTTCGTGATCGACGCCTCGACCATCTGATCGTCGCCGCGGCGGTCCGACCGGCGGGCGAACCACCCGCACGAGCACGACGCCCGCGCCCCGGTGCTCTCCCATGGCAGGACTACCGGATTTTGGCGTCCAGCTTGTCCAGGAGGTCCGGCAAACGTCCAGGTCAGAGGGCTTCGCTCCAGCCGGCAAGTCGGAGTCCGTGACAAATGCGTGACACAGCCGGACGCTCGGACCTCTCCTGTCAAGGTCACCCCATATAGAGGCGACAGCCCTTCCTATTACAGGAGGGGCTGTTCGTCGTCTCGCGCTCTGACATTGTCGCGTGGGCCATCAGACCATCCCTGACGCGAGCAGGGGCCACGATGAGCTAGTGATCATGAAGGCGCGAAGCGCCCGCTTCAGAGATCGTGGTGCCCTCGCAGGGGTGTGTGGCTGAGGCGCGGGGCCAGGCAAGGGGTCGAGTCTTGGGCAGCGCCCGCGCCCTGACGATCACCCTAGCCGCTCGCCTGTGCCGTAACGGTGGGTTTACCTGGAGCCATATTGGCTACGAAGCGTAGTTGTCACTCATCGTAGCGTTGCCACGATGAGTATTCAGTGAGACGGTGGAAGTGCTGGAGGTGCGCTATGGCCAGCATGGTGCGTATGCGAGTGATTACCGGCTGTGTGAGCACATAATGGCAGATGGCCTTGGATGCCACAGGCTTTGAAGAAGGGAGGTCAGATCACGTGTCGAACCTTGGTTGTTAATCTGTTTGCGGGTATACAGGGTGCGTAATGGTGGTTGAGTTTACAAAAAGCGATCCAAACGCGGCAATGGATCCAGCTAACGCCATGCCGGCAGATGGGTGCTCTGGATGCAGCGCGAATACGCAGTATGTTGCAAGCCCAGCAACCACTAAGGTAGCAACGGCTGGAACCCATAGATGACGGTTGACAATTAGCCCCATCAGCCCTGCAGTAATTGCGAGGATGTCAGCTTCGAGGCCAGAGAGTTTGAGGTCTCTCTTGCTCATTGCCGCGAGACCTAGGAACGCCATAAGCGCCATGTAACCGAACTCTTTTAGGAGCGTTGTCATCCACGTATATGTGCTAGGCGGGGGTGACCATGAGAACGTAAGTGACTTGCGATCGTTAGACCCTCGTGCGGCGATGCGGGTAGCGCTGGGATCGGTCATACGACCATCACTACATGCTTCGCCTGGATCCCGCTCGGTGAACTAGACCAATTGGATGAAGATCCCATGTTCATTCCGGTAGCGAAAAGAGGAAAAAATACACGCCCGCGATAGAGCCAGAATGCCGACAGGAAGCGAGACAATTGTTTTCTGCGACTATTGACCGCGATGGGGGCTCTTGCCAATAGCCCTGTTGAAGCGTCTTGAATCTTCTTTATTTGCTAGCTTGTCAGCAGCCTTTACGGCTGCAAGACGCTCTTCCAGAGACATGGGATTGTCGGTGTTTTCGCGCTTGGCGTTTTCCCTGTAAATTTGATCGATGGCAATCTCCCATGGAGTAGGCTTTTCCATATCCTTCTATTTCGAGTTCATCCATTGTTTAGAACTCTATAGTCTATTATCCATAAAGGACTTCCTAAAGTCAATATAGCAGTTTTGGTGGCAAGGAGGGAGGCTGCAGGCATGCGTCTACTTTCCGGCGATGAGAAAGAACAAGTCGATCAAGCTGCCGTGGCGCTTATTGCCGATTTTCCCGCTTGGCGACTCCGCGCTATAGAACGCATTGAACTTTCAAGTGCACTTTGGTCCGAGCGCAAGCGTGAGATCCATGTCCGCCCGCTCGTCACGGCTATATCGGAACCTCATGAGCACGACAATGAGCAGCCGATGATTAGTTTGAAAGGCATACTCAACGCCCCATTGAGCCCATTTAGGCGAACCCACAACACCGTTGAATTAATTCTCCCAATTGCGGACATGCCAGCAATTCCGGTACTCGACCTCCATATTACCGTTGACGGGCAGGAGGCTTACCGAATCCCGCTTGACGAGAGTGCCCGAATTCAGGCTAAACATGTTGTGCACCTGGCACGCATGGCTGGACTTCAAGAAGGCGATCTCCCTGGGGGATTTATCGAGTTTTTGACAGCCGTCTTCTACTTCCCATCCAGTTACTACGAGGAGCTCTGGAAGAAGTACTACCATCCTTCCCTGCGAACCATTGGATACTGGGATCAACGAAAGGAGGCCAAAATCGTTAAGGAGTTCCTTCTTGCGAATGAGAAGGATATCTCTCCCAGTGATGTTATCCAGCACTATAGGGGATGGGAAAATGCATCAAGGGACATCCGGAAGATAGCCGGCAATCACGCCCTCTCAGAACATCTGAGCGGCGCCGAATGTCCTTTACTTGCACTTCCTTATTACTTCCGACAGCAAAAGCGAAAGCATAAAATAATGCCCACAAGTGAGTCAGTTGAAAGCTATTTGGGCACTCTTCATGACCTTATACAACATGCCGCACAACGTGCCCGTGGTTCACTTCTTGCGCAGAAGTTCCTTGGCGCCTACTTTGGCTATGGTTTGCGCTGGGTGGCCTTTGCTAGATGCACCGTTCCTCTGAATGAGGCTTTTATTATCGAGGTGACACATAAGCGGGCAATCTACTTCACAAAGACGCGCGATACGTCCATGCCAATGCGCGAGCACTTTTGTAGAAGCGCATATACAATGCTTGCCTTCGCCGATGCCGAGACCAATCATGTGAGCGTCCGAGTTGGCGATACGTCTGTCCGTCTCCACCGCCCAGAAGCCCTAGACAAGCTAGGTCGACGCTTCAAAAACTCAAAACGATTGACGGTGGATGAAGAAGTGAGGACTTCTGAACTTTATTTCAGGCAGGACTCCACATGGGATCGGGACGAACGAATCTGGATCAAGTTGCCATTACGCTTGGCTAGACTACAATCCGCAATGCTTTGGCTCACCATGGTCGTTACAGCATTTGCTATCGCCCTGCTATCCGTCCGTGGAGTCGCGGATACCGATCTGACCGCAAAAGACGCGACAGTCGTGCTAGTTCCAGTTGCCTTTGCAGCCACCCTTCTGCTTGCAAGAGACTCATCGACACTAAGCACGAGGATCCGACAGGTGCGCCAGTCTGCTCTTCTAATTGAGCTATCCATTCTTCTTGGCATGGCATTTTCCCTCGTATTGATTCACTACATTGGCGATCATGATCCCAGTGCTATTTGTAATCTGCCATACATACTTCGCTGCCATAGCTCCGTATAATCCGCTCTCATATGCCAGAACGAGAGCAACAAGCAAACTTTGATGGGGCGGCCATCGCCAAAGCCCTGAAGGCTGATGCCACTGCGGTGAATGATCCCGCCTACGGCAAGGGCCAGCACTTCCAGGTGCAAGGCGAGAAGACCTTTCTGAGCCTGGATACCTTCCCCGAGACCGGCGTCTCACGTATCACGACCAAGGGAGCCCGCATCGAGCTGTTTGGTGGCACGGCGCCCACAGTCGAGGAAGAGGGCATCGTCTTCCTGCAAAAGGACGCCGACCACGAGCACGTGACGGTTGCACTCCATCCTGATGGTGCGATCACCATGGGCTACCAGCTCGATACCGGCCCTGCCGCGGTCGCCGGCCTGCCAGACCATGTCGAGGACACCGAGCAGATCCTCAGCGAGCAGCAGACAGCCAAGCAGTTCGAGGATCAGGGACCGGCTGACCCTGTGGTCACACTGGCCAAGCCGCCCGAGAAGTCTGCTGACAGCCTCAACCGGATGCCTGGCGCCTATCCCGATGTACGACCCATGATCCAGCAGGTTGGGCAAACGCCTGTCGCCTCAGCGCAGCCGCCGGCCGACGCCCAGGCCGCGGAGGATCCGCTTGCCCGTGCCGCACGGATTCGAGAAGCAGAAGAGGCCGAGGGTTCCCACAAGCCCGCAGAGCCAGGAGCCGAGGTCGAGCCCGAGCGCATCAAGGTCACCGGCCGGCTGGGGAGAAACCCCACCATCCGTGAGACTCGCGGGGGCAAGCTGGTCGCCAAGTTCCCCCTTGCCATGCACAACGAGGACGGCACTACCACCTGGCGCGATGTGATCGCCTTCAACGAGCGCGCAGCCGCGCTGCAAAAGCGCATCGAGGCCGGCGAGCTGGTGAAGGGACGCGAGGTCGATGTCGTTGGGTACCTCCACGAGCGTGAATACAAGGCCCGAGACGGCACCCCCAAGACGGCGCAGGAGATCTACTCAGTTGCTATAACCAGCCGTTGAACATCTGGACATTCTTCTTCTCCCACAGAAAAGGAAGCCGGATCTCCCTGCGCACAATGAACTCCCACGCGCGCCGAGGCCGATAGGAGATCTGCCCTCTTGACGAGAAGGCCCCGCTTATGAGATATACGAACCATATATATGACAGAAGCGAATACCAGAGGAGAGCCATACGAAGATGACCGAACCGAGTGGACCCAGCAGGAGTGGCGCGACGGATTTGAGTTTTTGGCGGATCTGCTTTCCTTAACCAGGGATGAAGCGCGACGACAGAAGACTGACGGGACCGTGGAATCCGTCTTCTCGTATACAGCTACCCTTCACTTCGATAAACCCGATGCTGAGGCACTTGGCTCAATGCGACTTTCCGCACTAGCAGCCGGCATGGTCGAGGTGGCACCACCGATTATCGCGCCACTGAACGATGGCAGCGACAAGACCTTTGTACAACTTCTGTACCATGAGCCCACGTCCATACAGGCCACAACCAAGTCCTCGATCCGCAAGCTGCTTCTTGTTCCGCCTGGCCTGTACAAGCCGCCAAAGCAGTGAGTCAGGGGGCAACCACTCTTTGTGTCCAGAGCGTCGCGCCTGGTGTGGCCGCTTAAGCGCATTTGGGTCTCTCCCTTTGCGGGTAGGCACATGACACTTTGTGATTTCCTGGCCCTGTGAGGTACCCCCATGGCCGGACAGTTCAACAAAAGGGCTTACGGTCCATTCGAGGTCGTCATCCCACTAACCTCTCTTCCCCGTGAACGGAGCTGGGAGGAGCTGCTCTGGCTCACTACCCAACCTGATTTCCGCTTCGGGAGCCAGGAATATCGCGAGTCGATTCTCTCGCATATGCCAGAAGCCATCAAGAGACAGCAAGCGATAGCCAGATGGACTGACCCTAGCCCTGTAACAATTGGCACCGGTGACGACGGCCAGTGCTTGCTCCCCACTGACGAGCTCTGTTCTGGCATCTACGTGCTCGGCACGCAGGGAACCGGCAAGTCATCCCTGTTGCAAACCGTTGCTCTGCAGCGATTGGACGCCCACGATAGCGTCATCGTTCTGGACCCGCACGGTAAGCTGGTCGATGACATCGTTAACACCATGTCGACCGGTCGGCTGCGCCACACCTTTCTTCTTGACCTTGGCGACGCTCGCAACTTCCCCTTTTCATTGAACATCTTCGTCTGCCGCGATCCCTCGGATGAGGTTGAACGCACCAGGACGGTTTTGCGTGCTTCCTC
Organism: Kitasatospora sp. NPDC023120; assembly: GCF_055560835.1. NCBI lineage: Bacteria > Bacillati > Actinomycetota > Actinomycetes > Kitasatosporales > Streptomycetaceae > Kitasatospora > Kitasatospora sp. NPDC023120. The sequence goes on from NZ_JBVHHY010000014.1 coordinate 93,293, forward strand.
AGTGTTCCGTCGGATCTGGCCAGAGATCGAGGGTGGGGTCTTCGTTGATGAAGTCCTGGATCACGTCACATCAACACTCATAGACAACCCTGATTGCACCCTTGCAGACGTCCCTTCCTGGCTTGCATCTGCTATCCCTGCTCACGTCATCAGAAATTGCCAGGATGACGACACTCGAACGTTCTGGGTTTCAACACTCCCGAAGCTTTCTGCCGATCAGCGCCAATCGCGGTGCGGCCCCTTCCTCAGGCGTCTGCGAAAGCTTAACCGTGATCCGCTCCTTAAACGGCTGCTCTGTAATCCAGACCCCGCAATCGATGTGCTGTCGCTTCTGAAGAAGCGCCAGAGTCTTCTGGTCAAACTTCCAGTCGATGATCAGGTGCTTGGAGCCGCAGCCCGCTACACGGGCGTCATACTCTTCACGCTGATTGAAGCTGAGACATTCAGCAATCTTCCGGATGACGGAAGCCTTGGTTACACACTCCTTGTCGACGAATTCCACAACTTTGCCACCGATCGCTTCGTCAATCTCTTTGTCGCTGGCCGCAAGTATGGAGCCAAGACTGTTCTTGCGCACCAATACATCGACCAGCTTGCTGCCGCAGGCCTGGGTGATTCGATAACGGGCGCTCAAACTGCTGGCACTACCATCGCCTTCGAGCTCACGCCGGCGGACGCTAGAACGATCTCGGCGAAGTTCACTGCTTTGCGTGTATCAAGGGAGCGGTCAAATCTGCGCGCCAATGTCGCCGAGGCACTCATCGAGGACCCCGAGGAGGACGTGAAACTCTTTGCGCTGCAACATATAGTTCCCCTGTTCAAGGGGAGCCACATACAGCTACATCGCACCTGGTCGAAGCACGAAGATGCCTACATTATTCGTAATGGCCATAAGGACTACTTTAAGACCCCTCGTCAGCCTCAACGCGAAACGACACAATACCCCACACAAAACCTTGGGTGGGGAGACGAGGAATTCGATCCCGATGATGCTCGTCGCGCCGTAACTCTCCTAAACGAAGTGCTCTATACCGCCCAAAAGAACGGCCGTGCCGAACCTGACAAGCTCGCAGATCTCGTACGAGCTTTGGCTAGTACCCCTAGGGGACTTGAGCCGAAGCAACTTGCCCTACGAGAGCAGGAGCTTGAAGCCAAGCTTTCGATTATTGTCCGGAAGCTGATTGAGGAACCGCTCATACAGATACGGCCCTCTTCTACTCAGATAGAGATCGCCGAAGAGCTCCAGTTGCTTCGTCCTCGCGAAGCCTTCGTCAAGACCCGTCACGGAACCAGTCGAATCCGTACGAGCGATCGGCCCGAGCCTGTTTCTGCGCAGCAGCAGACACAACGGCATCAGCAACTTCTCCACCAGACCCACGCTGCATTCTGCCGACCTCGCGATGAAGACCCCACCCTGCGCTCCCTTCGCGAGAAGCTCTCGGGCGCGTCGCCACCCGAGCTGAAGCCCCCAGGGCAAGAGCCGCCAGAGGACCCCCCAATCGGGAGGCGTTCCCCCAAGAGGTCGCCTGGAAAGTAGCTTCTCTTACGGGAGTCTTACGCTGTTTCAGTTCGAGTTGTGACACTCGTTTGGCAAGGTAGTCCAATGAACGACCTACCAAACTCCAAGGGCGCTGCCCGTCCGCTTCGCATCGGTGAGGTCGATGCGCAGATTCTGCGGGCCATCAACAGCTTCCAGTACATGACCGCTGCCCAGGTAGGCCGGCTGTTCTATCCCAACCAGCACGACAACAACCGCTATGCCCAGCGAAGACTTCGCCGGCTCGCCGAGGAGTCTTACCTGCTCAGGCTGCGGGAGCTGCCCACGCCACGCCTTGGCTCAGCACCTCTGGTCTTCACCCTGGCCGACAAGGGCCGCCGCTTCCTCGCCGCCCGTGGCGTGCCGCTTGTCTCCTCCTACTACCGTCCGTCCGAGGAGCTGGCGAAGGCGTGGGACAACCCGTTCATGGAGCACACCCTTGCTGCCATCGATGTCCTGGTTGCCGCGGCCCTGTTGTGCCGTGAGCACCAGGTCGCCATGCCCAGGCTTCTCAATGAGCGCCAGCTCAAACGCTCCACCATCCGCGTGCAGCCCGTGGGCCCGCCCGACAGCCGACCGGTGACCGTGATCCCTGATGCCTGGTTCCAGCTGCAGTCACCGACAGACGAGCAGCCCATCTCTGTCGCTCTGGAGCTTGACCGCGGCACCGAGGCGCAACAGCACTGGCGCCGCAAGGTCGCAGCGCTTTCGGCCTGGGCGACGGGGCCATACCGGCGGGCCTTTGACACCGACAACATCACCATCGCTGTGGTGGTGCCTACCACGCGCCGCCGAGAGCAGCTGGTGGACTGGACGCGAGCCGAGCTCACCGCGACTGGACAGGTTCAGCTTGCCGACATCTTCCTCTTCACGCAGGCCTCGCCGGTCACCACAGACCCCGCCGCCTTCTTCTTCGCCCCGCTCTGGTTCACGGCCGCAGACGACGATCCCGTGAGTCTGCTTGATTCCCTACCCCAGCAGCAGGCCGAGACTGACCAGCGCTGGTGGCTGGGGCCAGCAGAACGGGAGGTCGAGTGATCTTTCAGCCGACCCACCCAGCGCCCCGCATCCCCCTTGGCACGTACTGGAGTTGGCTGTTCCCGCGAACCCTCTATCTCCCGCTCACCGATGCTCGTGTCCACATGCATGCGCTGGGCAAGACCGGCTCGGGCAAGAGCTACTTCCTCGCCTCGCTGTTTCTCGCCCTCCACCAGGCCGGCCAGGCGGTCACCCTCATTGATCCCCATGGCGATCTCGCCCAGCTGGTTCTAGCGCACCTCGTCCAGGCCGAAGCGCTTGCAACGCCCGAGCAGCGAGCGCGCCTGGTGTACCTGGACGTTCCTGCTGCCGCGGCACAGCAGCGCTTCCTGCCGTTCAACTTCCTGGCCCAGCCCTTCGACGATCACGCCATGGCCGAGCACGTTGCCGAGGCTGCCCGTCGGGCCTGGCCCGAGCTGGCCCGCGGTGCCCCGACCTTCGAGAACATCCTCAAGCACGCTGTCATCGCCCTACGGCAAAACGGCCTGCCCCTCACCCGACTCTCCGACCTGCTGACCGACACGCCCTTTCGCGAGCAGGTACTCGCCTCAGTGACCGACCCCCAAGTCGTACGGTTCTTCCACCTGCGCATGGATCAGTGGGGACGGGAGGCGCCACTGATGAAGGAGTCCACGCTCAACCGAGCCGACCTCCTGACGCTCTCCCCCATCCTTCGCCATGCGCTGGGTAGCCCACGCAACCGCCCTGGACTTTCGGGCCATCATCGACTCGGGCACCTCGGTGATCATCAACCTGGCGGTTGCCTCACCGGATACCCGCCGGCTCTTTGGCTGCCTGGTGACCGTCGGTATGGAGACAGCAGCCCTCAGCCGCGCGAGCGTCCGCGCTGGAGGATCCGCCCGCACCCCGCACGTTCTCATCCTGGACGAGTTCTCTCAGTTCATGGCCCAGAGCGAAGAGAGCCTCACACGGATGCTCTCCGAGACTCGTAAGTACAACCTGTTCTGCGTCATGGCGCACCAGAACTGGAGCCAAGCCTCCGACCGACTCAAGGGGGCGCTTCAGAACGTAGGGCTGGAGGTCGTCTTCAAGGCCGGCCGTCCCGACGCCGAGCACTCGGCTCGGCTGTTTGGCGTGGTCGACCCCGATGCCGTCAAGCACGTCGTAGTGGACCAGGCCGCCGAGCAGCGTTCACACCCCACCTACTACCCCCTCCAAGAGCAGTGGGAGCGCCAGGTCCAGGCCATCCAGCAACTCCGCGTTGGTGAGGCCTTCATCAGGTTGCCCGACGACCAGGTCAAGAAGGTCACAACCCCCAAGCTCCCAGACCTCAGCCTCTCCCCCACCGAGTTGGCCGAGATCGAGCGCTTCTATCTTGACCGCTACTTCAAGCCGCCCCCTCCCGAGCCAGTGCGCCAGGCCGTCACCATGGCCACACCCATCAGCCGGCGCCAACCACGCGACCGCCCCACGCAGCGCAGGAGAGCAAAGGGGACGGTATTCCGAGCGGGAGCGAGGAGAGGCGAGGCTAGGAAATAAATTGGGGGTTGACTCAATTGCGAGATATATGTTATAAGCAAGACGTATGATTCGAACGCAGGTTTATTTAACGGAGGAGATTCACAGTCGCGTCAAGCTTGCCGCCTTGAAGGAAAAGAAGGCAGAGGCTCAGGTGATCCGCGAGGCTCTTCAAGAGGGATTGACTCACAAGGTGCCAACCGGCAACGCAGGGGAAGGTCTCCTTGCGCTTGCTGCCCTGGGCAAGAAGCTCGACATTCGCCTCGGCCCAAGCGCCTCTGCTTCGATCGACGACACTCTCTATGGACACGCTAAATGACCCAATCATCATGGACACCAGCGCCATAATCTCCCTTGTCGACGAGGAGGATGCGCTCCACGAACGGGCCTTAGCCATAAGCACCTACCTCAAGGCTCACGACATCGTGGCACTCGTCCCAGGAGAGGTTTTCACCGAGACAACAAACTTTCTGGGCAAGTCCCTCGGGCACGCTAAGACAGTTCCTGTCTGTGAGCTGCTCTACACCGATGACTTTCAGCTCGTAGAAACAACCCCCGAGATTCACACCCACGCCTTCCTCCTCTTTCAAGAGAAGCCCAATTCAGTCAGCTATACAGACTGCCTCGTTATGGCTTTCGCCGATGCCCACTCGACCAAGAGCATCTTCGGCTTTGACGAGGGTTTCCGTAAGGGCGGCTATCAACTTCCGCCATTTAGCGAGGAGGCCGCGGCATGAACTACCTCCGTCTCGCCACCTTCGAGCCTGGCGTGGATCACCCAACGCTTTTCATCAAAGGGACGAAGATTTCAGTTCTAGACGTGGCCCACCAGGTGCTCTGGGAGGGGTTGTCCCTGGATAAAGTGCGGGGAGGACTTCCAAAGCGCATCTCCGTTGCTAGACTTCGCGCCGCTCTCGATGAGCTTCTACAATTCACGATCGACGCCTTGCACAAGGACTCGCTAGCTACCCCCTGACCATCTTTCCCTTTTCCTTCCTTAATTGGCGGCTCTTACGACCTGGCCAGCGGGTCAAGGATCCGAAGGACCCCGAAGGGGCTCGTCCTTGACGCGGTGGGCAGGTCGTAACATCATGTGCCAGAAGGGAGAAAAGAACCTATAGCACCCATGCCATGAACCGCCCATGTCGCACAAGAAATGTTCCACGACCAACTTACGAGGCTAGCGTCTCGCTCCGGTGGCGGCTTTAGCCCTATAGCCTAGCTCTTGACGCTTCTTGCGAGGCTAAGCGACGTTTTCGTTTCTCTGCGCGGCGCTGTTGTTCCCTGAGTGGCTTATAGCTTATTTCCCTCAGGAAGGGTGAAGCCACTCGTGTCAAGCGATAGCCCGCCCAGCGCAGCGATAGCTCCTGCTAGTACGCCGGCCGCAGCTGCGCTGTCTGAGTGGTACATCCGGTAGATTGCTAGCCCAACAAGGACAACAGGAGTGAGGTAGGCGAGAACTCGGACGATGAAGAGAGGGTGCCAGCTTTTTTCTTTTTTGGGGTTGACCGAGAGCCCAAGAAGTCCCACCGCAAGCGCACTTGCGCCACTTCCTAACTCTGGGAGGTCCTTCGGTGGGTTGAAGAGCACAACGTACAACAGCCCGATGATTGCAAAGAAGAAACCGGTTCTTAGCCAGACGAGTGGTGGCTCCTCGTTTTCTCCTGGGACCGACCCTGTTTGGGACTTCTGGTTGTGTTGCGTAGCCATGGTTCTAGGTATAGGTCTATGGCTGCGGTTATGCAGTCTGGCGTGCTCTGCCCGAGCGACCCTGAGGTTTTACCCACCTACCGCGGCCTGGGGCCCGAAGCGGGAAGGCCAAATCGGGGCCTCAAGGGGCAGCTGGCCAGCTGCCCCGATGTGCTGGTCGAGCGTACGGCCTCCCCGCTCCCAGGCCGCGCCAGGACACCGGCCAAAGCCTCAGGCAAAGAGCCTGCCGGCTGTTCCTAACTCTCTGACTATTTCCTCCCTGCAGCTTGCCAACCAGCAGCAAGGAGCTGGGCAATGATCGCTAGCGTTTCGCTGTCCTCGATACTCAGAGCCTTTGCATTCGGGGAGTCGAATGTCAGCATTCCCACGAGCTCGCGAGTCTTCGAGAGCACGGCAGCGGCAGCGAACGCTTCATAGCCACATTCGCCGGACAGCCATTTCGGGTGAGCTTTGACGCCCACCTGGGGGTTCTTTACGTCACTGATAAATAGAGGCGATCTCATGCCATCTTCCATGCAAGCGAGCATGAAGTCGCCCCATTCCTCCCCTGCGGGAAATGTCTCGCCTGGGTGGCCATCGCGGCCGTCAGAGAATCCATGGCAAATCAGGGTCCTTGAGGGATGCTTGTCAAGCTTGAAGAACGAGACCCGCACACCATCCGGCATCTTAGGCGCGACGGTTTGAACTACCATCAATTTTAGCGCCCGTCGTACGTTGTACGGATTGCTGTGTTTTGAGTGCGTTAGATGCACAAGTTCATTAGCAAGTGGGTTGAGGAGTCGGGTTAGTCCTTGCTTCGCTCTCCTGTTAGCATCGTCCGCTGCCACTGCCTTTTCTGTCACCAGGGACTGCTTCGCGAGGTCTGCCTCCGCACGCGCGTCCTCTGCTCGCTTGGTTGCTCTTCTCGTTTCCAATACCGGCAGGAGGATCGCGACCAAGGCACATGCGCCTCCTGGGATTGATAACGCCAGGTTTTGCGCCCCTTGCAGAACCTGGGCGACCACGGCAAGAACGGCGGCCAGGATTGTTCCGGCTTCCCAGCGCCACCATCTTTCACGGCTGAAGACAGCCCACACCATAGGTGTGTCTATACCCACCCTAGCTTCTTCTCATGCTCCGCCATCCAGGCGATTCTTTCCCATTGATAATATTGAGACAATTTCCTTATAATGGGAAACGTGGAGGGTGGACGTTCATGGACATATAGGGGGATGAAGGCGGGTGAATATGGTCCAACCTACGATCGGCACTATTTTGAACTCGCCGAAGAAGGGCTACGAGAAACCGGAAGAGTGGATACGGGTCCAGATTGGAGCATAGAGCAAATAAAGGCGGATCCATCGGGATGGGGCAAGGTCTCTAACGAGTGGTTACATGGAGCCGATCTTTATCGCACCGAGAAATCCCGTGAACAACTAGAGCGCGCGTGGTTGAAAGATTCGGAAGATCCGCCTCGATCTCCTCGCAAAGCGACCGTGTTCCTCCGCCGGTTGTTCCGCCGATCCAAGGCCCGCTAACTTCCACGCACTCTGGTTCGCCGAATGACCTGGCCCCGCCGTTCCCGCTAAACTCTTGTCCCAAATGCCGGCTATCCGCGGCTGGCCTGCCACTCTCTGAATCCTCCAGGGGCGTCATCCGGCGGTACCAGGTCGGCAAGCCGCTTGATCTGCTCCCGCCCGCCCCGCAGCGGCCGCACAAAGACCCCGAAGCTGTGCACGGACATGATCCGCACCAGCTCACCGGTCTTGATCACTGAGACCTGCTGCCCCTCCTCGGGCACCCATCTCCTCTCATCGGTGGTCGCCACTGAAGAGGACTCGTCCACGTTGCTCATGCGCTCACTTCCCTGGAGGATCGCATCGGTAGGTGTGCCGGCGGCTGGTTTTCGGGCAGGTCGAGCAGCCCGTGGAGCACCTGGACGTCTGCTTCGCTGGGAATGACTCGCCCCGTCCAACGGGCGTGGAGCATCAGCAGATCCGCCAGGGCCTGGGCCGTGTGAGCATTGCACCCCCCCAGGTAGACGTAGCCACCCTCCCGAAGCCCCTGAACCTCCGGTGCCACATCCAGTGAGGGCAGGGTGGGCAGCCCGTTCACCCGAAGTGCCGTCCGCAGCGCTTCAGCAGCCACTTCGGCCTGCTGGTGTCGGTCTCGTCGGATGTCCGCCTCGTTCGCAAGCTCGCCCACTACGTCCCGCCTCTCTGTGAAGCAGCCCAGGTCGTCCTTGGACTTCACGGCAGGTTAGACCGCGACGGTTCAGCAACTCCCGCGTGTTTCTTGGAGTTTCGAATCACGTACTAGGTTGTTCCTGAGGTTTCATCAGTCGAGATTCAGCGCTGTTCCGGCGCGGCAGATGAGCCGGTGCGCCTGGGCACCAAAGACCGCGGCCTCACCAAGCTTGTCCCAGATCCGCTCGTACAACGCGATGTCCTCGGGACTGTCCAGCCACATCTCCGTGCTCCAGGTCTCAACGATCACCAGGCGATCATCGTGGATCCAAAACCCCTCCTTGGGGACAACCGATAGGTTCGCTCCCAAGGGGATGATCCCGATGCTCACCGTGTCCAGCCCGAGGATGCCCGTGAGTCGATCGAGCTGGGCAGCCATGACCTCCCTGGACCCGAAGAGGATGTAGAGGGCTGCCTCCCAGAGGAGGAACTCGAAGCGGTGGTTGCGCTCGTAGAGCTGCTCCTGGCGCTTCAGACGGGCCCGCACACCCTCCTCAATGTCACGAGGCGTGTCGTGCAGCTGGGAGAAGTTCGCCAGGACAGATCGGGCATAGTCCGCGGTCTGGAACAGGCCAGGGATGATCGCTGATTCAAAGCCGCGGATCCGGCTGGTTCGCTTGGCCTCAGCGAGGCCTTGCTCCTGGCGCGCACGGTGCCCGCCGGCCAATTGTCGTCGCCAGGAGCGGTACCGAGATTCAATCCCTCGCAGCCGGCCCTTGAGCTCTCCCGCGGCCTCCGGATAGCCGGTGCCACCAGCCCAAGCCTCAAGATCCGCCAGGGTTGGGGTCTGCTTGCCGTTCTCAAGCTTGGAGACCTTCGAGTGCGGCCAGTTCAGCCTCCCTGCCAACTCGCGTCCGGTCAGGCCGCCCTCGGCACGAAGCTCGCGAAGCCGCATGCCGAGGGCTTCTCGGGCCTGCTGGAAGTCAGTGCTCACCCGCCAGACGCTACCTGCTCTACGAAGTCCTCGAACTCCACAGCGAAGTGCCAGGCAGCATCGCGGACTTGGCACCAGCGGAGGACCGACGCAGGATCCTGCGTGAGCTCCATGCCCAACGGACGGGCACCGTCAAAGAGGAACCGTCCGGTCGAGCGGGAATCGAAGAGCCACACGTCTTCCATAGGAAGCCCGAGGTCCTTCGCCTGCTCGCGCCAGAGATAGCGGATGTCCTCCCCTGCCATCAGGTTTAGTGGCGTTCGGGCCAGCAGGAAGCGCTGGTTGTCCGTTGGCGGGCTGTCCACCAGGCGCACCCGCTCAACCCGCTTTCCCAGGGCCGTCTGCTCCCGCATCGTCTGGTGCCAGCCAGTCGGGTCGCCGGCCTGTCCGCTCGTAAGGAACAACTGGTACGCCGGACTGGCAAGGTCTGAGGGGTACGACCGGCGGGTCTCAAGCCGCCAGGCGGTGTGGTCAAACCCTGACCGGAAGAACTCGTCGACGTCTTCCGGTGCGATCAGCTTGTGCACGTCACTCCTTGGGCGCGAAGCGCGTCAAGAGTTCACGAGGAACGACCACGAAGGTCTCCCCTGGGAGGACGTCCTTCATCTGGGCCACGTCGGGAGGGGTCAGTGACCGCATCGCCCTGCACGAGGATCTCGCCCGTGTCCAGGTCTTCGTACAACGTCGGGCAGCTCCCACCGTCAGAGGTTGAGCCGATCATGCGGATACGCCGTGCCATGTGCGCCTCCTTGGTCGTGGGCCGTCAGGCCGTCCCACACCGTAGTGCGACAAGGCATGGCCTGACCGTGATGTTTCGCAAAGTTTCTTGTGACACCCAGGGGCCATGTCCCTTTTATTGCTATATTGACATATTTGTATTGAATTCGCTATTCTGAGATAGATTAAGAAGTTGCGTCGGAATAACCCGCAGGGTTTTCGATGGACTTAACTTACTTATGGTTATCTCAATTGCTTCACAGAAAGGCGGTGTCGGTAAGACATCATCCACCATATCCCTTGCGGCAGGACTTGCCAGACGTGGCAAGCGGGTACTCCTGATCGATATCGACTCTCAGGCCAACAGCAGCAAGGTGCTGCTTCATAACTACCCACAGATCCCAAAACAACAGACGATCTTTGCCACGATCCTGGAGCGAAGCCCCCTACCAACACATCAGACTAGTGTTCCCAACCTCCATATCGTTCCTTCCCACATCCTGCTGTCCAACACGGACGTTGAGCTCACGACAGCAATTGACCACCGCGAGGAACGGCTCAAGAAGGAGCTAGACGCCCTCAAGGGCAAGTATGACTTTGTCTTCATCGACTGCCCTCCTACGCTTTCGTGGCTTACCATCAACGCGTTCACTGCCTCCGACAAGGTCATCGTGGTTGTCTCGCCTGGCTACTTTGAACTTGACTCGATCGTCCAGATCAGTAAGACCATCAAGGAAGTCAAAGAGTACTTCAACCCCCAACTTGAACTCGCCGGCTTCCTCTTCACGATGAGTGACCCGACAGTGAATAGCAAGACCTCACTTCAGATCCTGCGACAGACCTATACGGGCTCAGTCCTCAACACGGTCATCCCCCGCAACACGGATCTTCGCGATGCCCACTTTAACCGCCAAGACGTCTTCTCGTTCAACCCAAAGTCAGCAGCAGCGCTCGCCTACAGCAAGTTGATCGGCGAGCTGTTTGAAGTATGAGCAAGAAATTAAACACTGATGCCATTACAAGTGACCTAGAAGGGTCTTCATTCTTCCCATCCAGGGACTCACGACCAGTAGCACCCGTGCCAGCTTTGGGTGGGCTGGTACAGCAATCCGATCACTCAACACCCGTTCGCCCGAACGACCGCCCGCCCGTTCGCCCGAACACCAGGAGGATTATTACGAGAAACTCGTTTGAGATCTATGAAGACCAGATGGATTCGCTGCGCGAGTTGGCTTACCTGGAAAAGAGAGATGGGAAGATTGGTAGCATGTCAGCCAAGGTTCGAGAAGCAATCGATAGCTACCTTAAGCAGAATCCTCCGAAGAAATAGCCCCATACCCGTTCGCCCGTTCGCCCGAACGATGCATCGACGGGGCGCCCCATCGTAGCAACGGGACTATGCAACACCTTCCCGTTCTGCTTATATCAAAGAGCAGACACAGCAGCCGCCGTCTCCCTCTTTGAGGTTTGCGACTAAAGACGGACTAGCTGGCCGTGATCAAGTGACCGACTGACTGAAGCAAACATGATCGACCTACAAGCCTGTATATCGATCTAGGGCGCAGGCATCATTTTCCTGTAAGCCTGAGTTACCTCATCGACCGAAGGTCGATAGGAGAAGCGAAGGAACGAGAGAACGAAGAGAGCGGGGAATAGGGGAGCCACCGAGGGGGACCTAAGGGGGTTTCCTTGGCGTGTCATAAACGGCGGTTTCGTCTCTTCGAGCATCAGGATTGATCGAGTAGATCTGGTACTCAGGTCGGGTGTCGTACCGCCTCAGGCCGGTACGACGGGCGGTACACCAGGAGCTGGTGAGCGGTAGCGTCCTGCGGACGGTTGTGGCTGGAAGGAACGGCCCGCTGACCAGCGGGTTGGGGTGGTCATCGGACGGGGGGAGTCAGCCCCGCTCCAGGGTTCCCCTAAGCCTCCCGTGCGGTCGGTCGCGCGGCTGACTCCCCCCGTCCTCTCCGCCTGCACATATGGCTTCGCAATACAGCCCTTCGGGTGTGCAGGCTCCGAGTCCACCCCCCAAGGGGGGACACAGTGGCGGCGCGACGGCTTTCCTTCCAGACCTTCCTTCCGCCGCGCCGCAATTGGCCGCTAACGCGGAGAGTGGATCCGGCGTCGCCGGATGACAGAGTGGGGACACCAAATGCGCGGCATGACCGCTGGTGGGCACCAGGAGCTGGTGCGTCTGGCCTACCGGCCAGAGCTTTCTCGCCCCGCGGTTTTTCTTCCGTTGCCCTGTGGCAAAGGCTGGTGTGGAACATGCACGGCCGGCAGGCCCAGTGACACTGCCCCTCGGCCGCCGCCGGAGAATCAGCCTCAACAAACGCATATTTAGGGCGAGTTGGGGGTTTGCCGACCAGACTGAGCGGCAATAGTACTAATAACCTCGGTTTGCGGATTTCCCGCTTGTTCACCGAGTGGTTCCTCTTCGCTCCCTTGGGGTTGGTGCTTGATGCAACCCACACTCGATGAGATCCGGTCTTGGGCGGCTACTGTCGATGTCCCGCAGGCGGCATTGGCCCTGGGTATCTCCCGATCCCACCTGTATGAGTTGATCAAGCGCGGTAGCGTGCCGTTTCGCGTCGTGCAGTTTGGCAACCGGTATCGCGTGATCACTGCATCACTTGTTGCGTACCTGGAGGCGTGCTAACTCCGCCTTTTCCTCAGGGGGGAAAGACCTGGCAGGTGTGCGATGGCTGATCCGATCAGCAAGATAGTCCTCAAGAACGGCAGCGTGCGCTACCGCTTCGTCATTGACGCTCCGCCTGATGCCTCCGGCAAGCGTCGCCAGATTCGCCGAACCTTTGACACCAAGAAGGAAGCGCGAGACGAGCTTGCGCGGATTCGCTACCAGCGAGCGGCTGGGAGCTACGTTGCCCCATCCAAGATGACGGTTAATGAGCTGCTGGACGTATGGTTCCAGACTGCCACTCGTGATGTGGAGGAGGCGACGGTCAAGAACTACTACACCGCTATTCAGTCCGCTCGCACCTTCTTCGGCGAGAAGCGTGTCCAGCGGCTGACCGAGGAAGATGTCGAGGCCATGGTAGACTGGATGGCCACTAAAGCGCGCCAGGCTGGGTGGCAAGCCTGGAACAGGTCTGAGTCTTCGATCCATTCAGCTCACCCTTGGCCGGCTTCGCTCGGCACTTAATCTTGGTGTTCGTCGTGGGTGGCTTGTGCGAAACGTTGCCCAGTATGTACGTGTCACGCGCGAGATCAAGACTAAGGCCACTCAAAACCAGCAGGTGCGTCGCCCCTGGGACGAGGCGGAAGTCAGAGCGTTTATCGAAGGAATCAAGGGCGATCGTCTGTTCGGCGTTATGTTGCTTGCCCTGATCGCCGAGCGGCCGGCCGAGGTCTGTGGTGCGCGTTGGGCACAGGACGTACGCCTGGGTGCGTCCGGAGGAACCATCGCTATTGGCAACACTCGCACCCTTGTCTATGACCGTAACCAGGAGTGGGGGAAACGAGACAAGGTTGTTGAGAAGCAGCCCAAGACCGAGGCGGGCGGGCGCGTGCTTCCTCTGCCTGAGCCTGTGCACACGGCACTGCTGCACCTTCGCGCCCTGCAACTGCGGGAAAAGCTTGCGGCAGGGGAGGCCTACGAGGACAGTGGCTATGTCCTGGTTGACGAGCTGGGCCGTCCCTTCAAGACCGACAAGCTCCGCCGTGAGGCCCACCGTCTGATGGAGCAGGCTGGAGTTCGCAAGGTTCGCTTGTACGACGCCCGCCACGCCGTCCTCTCCTGGATGGCCAACAACGGCGTCCCTGACACCGTCGTCTCCGCCTGGGCCGGTCACGCTGACCTGTCCTTCACCAAGCGGGTCTATGTCCATCCTGACCCGCAGAGTCTTCAGGCCGGCTCGGACAAGCTGGGCCAGCTGCTGGGCTAAGCAAGATCACCAAGGTTTGTGACAAATTGTGACACGCCCAGCATATGAAGCGATGTGTATCTCGTTGATTGCAATCAACTCGGCTCTTCCAGAGGCCATTTGAGCGATGAGAATCGGTCACGACGCCCGCGCCCCGGTGCTCTCCCATCACCGGGGCGCGGGTGTCCGTGTCACACCGACGCGGTCTTGGCCGCCCGTCGCTCCTCGCGCCGGTCCAGCCGGCGCTGCCTGCCGCGGCGCAACGGCTGGTCGGGCAGCCAGCCGAAGGTGAGGCAGGAGCCCACCACGCCGAGCAGCATCCCGATCAGGAAGCCGCCCAGGTTGGAGGTGACCCAGCTGGCCAGCGAGGCCAGCACGGCGAGGATGGAGTAGAACAGCCGCTGCGCCGGGTTGAACAGGATCAGCAGGCCGCACAGGGCCATCACCGCCGGCACCAGGTACCCGGCCAGCCCCTGCATCCCGATGTGCAGGACGACGGGCAGCGGGGCCCGCAGGGTGAACAGGATCTCGGCGCCGCCCAGCAGCACCAGCAGCCCGCCCCAGAACGGTCGCCTGCCCCGCCAGTCGCGCTTGACCGGGCGGGCGGCGGGCTCGGCCGCGGTTGCCGTGGCGGCGGTGCCGGGCGCGGCGGCCGTCCCCTCGGCCGCCACCCCCTCGGCCCGCGCCTCGGTGCCCCCGCCGTTCCCGGCCGGCTCCGGTACGGACTCCGTCATGCTCAGCAGCCCTGGGAGCTGAAGCTCAGCCGCAGGTTGGGCAGTTTGAACCCGACGGCGGTGCTCGCGTAGTTGTGCTGCTTGAGGTGCGTCAGCTGGACGGTGTCGGCCTGCTGGCCGAAGACGCCCGGGTTGCCCTTGCCGACCGGGCCGGCCTTGGTGAAGGTGCTGGCGTCGCCGCCGATCTCGATGTTGGTGAACTCCGCGTCGCCGGACAGCAGGTCGGAGTCGGTGGTGAGGTTGGTGGCGCTGACGGGGGTGCCACCGTCGCCGGCGTGGATCACCAGGTTGATGCCGCCGAGGTCGACACTCTGGCACAGGTTGGTGATCTGGGCGCTCTTGATCGCCGACACCGCGACCAGCACCTGGCCGCCGGTGGAGCCCGCGTTGGGGCTGTCCGGGATCATCGAGTCCAGCGCGCCGAACTGCGCGAAGCCCTGTCCGTCGAGCTTGTCGGCGGTGATCGTGAACGGCATGCCGGAGATGGAGAACTGGGCGGCGAGCACGCCCTGGGCGGTGAGCGCCATCAGCACGCCCCCGGCCGCGATGGCGGGTACGGCCATCAGGGCGGTGCGCTTGAGCCGTACCCGGCCTCTTCTCGGCCCGACCGGCTGCGGGGTCTCGGCCGCCGCGGCGGCATCCTCGGACATGGCCATGTGTGCTCCCTGTGGGTGGAATGGGTGTGCAGGCACTGGCACGTTGCCCTGGCGCGGACAGCGTTCCGCGACCGAACGGGCCGCCCGCCCCTCGGCAGCGGGGCGGGTCCGGTCGGAGCGCGGTGAGTAACTGGGAAGCTACTGCCCGGTATTGGCCGGGTCAATACGGGTGCACGAAGGATCTTCACGCACCTCCGCCCCGAGCCGTACCTCCGCCCCGAGCCGTGCCGCCGCCTCCACCGGACCGAGGAACGGAGCCAGGCAGAACATGCTCAACACCGGTAGTAGGTCCGGCAGTTGTTCGGTCCGGCCGGAGTCGACCCGGCTGTAGATCGCGCTGTAGACGCCGCCCACCACGGCATCCACGAGCTCCTGCACCGCTACGCCGACCGGAAGTTGGGGCACGTCGGCGAAGAACGCCCGGAACCTGGTGAGGAGTTGGGTGCGCTCGCGCCGCCCGGCCGGTCCGACCGCCTCGATCTCGATCACCGCCATGGTGGCGAACGCCGGTGTGCCCGCGAGCAGTTGGAGCATCGCTCCGAGCGACCGGCGGATCCCGTGACACCAGTCGGATTCGGCCGCGAAGGCCGCCGCCATCCGCCGGATCACCACCCCGGTGCCGTACCGGTGCGCGGCCAGGAAGGCGTCCTCCTTTCCGCTGAACAGCTCGTAGAAGACCGGCCTGGTCACACCCGCCGCGCGGCAGATGTCGCTCACCGTCGCGTGCTGGTAGCCGCGCTCGGCGACGGTCTGGACCAGACCGTCCAGCAGCCGCTCGCGCTGGGTCGCGGCGACCACGCCCGCGGGCTGCCGGCGCGGACCGGGCTTGATCGACCGGGCGGGATCGCGGCCGGTGCGCGCACCCGGCAGCAGGACCACGTCGGCACTCCGGCGGTGGTTCGGATCCATCACCAACTCCTGTGTCCTGTATTGACATTGACGGAACACCGGGTTTACAACACTGACAGGTTTCCAACCGGTGGGCGAGCAGGCTCCCACCGGCCGACCTCCAGGGGCTCCCACCGTCCGGACGAACCGCCCGGACCACCGGGGCCATGGCGGGCGCAGGCCCGCGGCGGTGGCAGCCGCCGACGTGCACCCCCACAGCGGTGCCGATCTTCAGTTCCGCGTTCGGTTCCGCCGCGTCGCGCACCACCGGACGTCCACGCGCGTACGTCCGCACACCGCCGTACCGCACGAGCGGGCCCGTGGCGCCGGGCCCGCCCGCACCGCGGCCCCGCCGGAGCCCCCGGTACGCCATGCACCTCCCCCGTCGTGCACACCACCACACCCGCACGCCGGGATTCCCCCCACCCGTCCACCGGACGGAGAGAGGCACCCTCATGCGCATCCGCCGCACCCTCGCCACCGCCGCGCTCGCCGCCCTCGCCCTCACCGGCGCGGCCGTGGCACCCGCCGAGGCCGCCACCGCCGTGCTCACCACCGGCGGCCCGACCGGCCCGGCCGTCGCCGTCGGCGACGTCCTCACCGCCAACCTGGCCTCCGGCAGCTACGCGACCTTCTACAACAGCGCCACCGGGACGAGCGGCATCAAGTGTGCCGCCTCCTCCTTCTCGGCGACCGTCACCGCCAACCCGGCCGCCCCGGGCAGCGCCGTCGAGCAGCTCAACACCCAGACCTTCGGCTCCTGCACCTCCAACGTCCTGGGCGTGACCGGCGTCAAGAGCATCACCGTCACCAGCCTGCCGTTCACCAACACGGTCAGCGACGCCCCCGGGTACCCGGTCAAGCTCACCCCCGGCGCGGCCGGCGTGATGGGCACCACCGTGGTGCTCAACACCATCCTGGGCAGCGTCAACTGCACCTACAAGAACACCACCGGGATCGACGGCACCGCTTCGAACACCGGCAACACCATCGGGTTCTCGGCCCAGCCGTTCACCCTGGTCTCCGGCTCGGGCCTGTGCTTCTCGACGGGCTACTTCAGCGCCACCTACGGCCCGGTCGTGGACACTTCCGTCGCCGGCAGCCCGGTCCTCTTCGTCAACTGACGCTCCGCACCGTCGTCCGACGACACCGTCGTCCGACGAGACCGTCGTCTGACGAGCAGCCCACCCCGACCACGGCGGCGTACGGCACCCGGCACCACGCCGTACGCCGCTGGGCCGTGCCCGCACGGGACTCCGAGACAGCGAAGTGACCGGCCGGTAGGGTGGCGCCGCACACGGACGGCGAACCTCGAACGGGGCGGGCACATGGGCAGCGACGGCACGACGGCACCCGGCACGGGCTTCTTCACCTCGGTGGCGGACGCCGCCGAACAGCTCGCCGCCACCGGCTACCTCGCCTCCACCGCCGTCGCCACCACCGTCTTCCTCGCCGACCGGCTCGGCAAGCCGCTGCTGGTCGAGGGCCCCGCCGGGGTCGGCAAGACCGAACTCGCCAAGGCCGTCGCCGCCATCGGGCAGGCCCGGCTGGTCCGGCTGCAGTGCTACGAGGGCATCGACGAGGCCCGCGCGCTCTACGAGTGGAACCACGCCAAGCAGCTGCTGCGGATCACCGCCGGCCGCGACGAGGGCTGGGAGGAGGCCCGCGGCGACATCTTCGGCGAGGAGTTCCTGCTCACCCGCCCGCTGCTCACCGCCATCCGCGGCGAGGAGCCGACGGTGCTGCTGATCGACGAGATGGACAAGGCCGACGTCGAGGTCGAGGCGCTGCTCCTGGAGGTGCTCAGCGATTTCCAGGTCACCGTCCCCGAACTCGGCACCATCACGGCGAGTCGCCGCCCCTTCGTCCTGCTCACTTCCAACGCCACGCGTGAGCTCTCCGAGGCACTGCGCCGCCGCTGCCTCTTCCTCCACCTCGACTACCCGGACGCCGAGTTGGAGCGCCGGATCGTCCGCCTCAAGGTGCCCGGACTGGACGACACCCTGGCCGAGTCGCTGGTCCGGATCGTCGGCGCCCTGCGCGCGATGGAGCTGCGCAAGGCACCGTCCGTCGCCGAGACCATCGACTGGGCCCGCACCCTGCTCGCCCTCGGCGCGGACACCCTCGACGCGACGGCCGTCCGGGACACCCTCGGGGTGATCCTCAAGCACCAGGACGACATCCGGAAGGCCGCCCAGAAGCTCACCCTCGCGTGACCGCCGCACCGACCCCCGCGCAACAAGGCGACCCGACCGACACCGCGGCCCGCCTCACCGGCCTGGTCCGCGCCCTGCGCGGCCACGGGCTGCGGATCGGCCCCGCCGAAACCGTGGACGCCGCCGCCGTCCTCGACGTCCTCGGCTTCACCGACCGCGAGCAGATGCGGGCCGGCCTGGCCGCCGCCCTGCTGCGCTCCGACGGCCAGCGGGCGGTCTTCGACGCCACCTTCGACCTCTTCTTCCCCCTCGGCGTCGGCACCCCCGAGGCCGTCCGCGCCGCCCCGCCGCCCGTCCCCGACGACCCCGAGCCACCGCGCTTCGGGCGCCCCGACCCGCTCCGCGACGACCTGCGCGAACGCCTCGCCGCCGCCCTCGCCGCCGACGACCGCGCCGCCCAGGCCCGGCTCGCCGGGGAGGTCATGGAGGCCTTCGGCCGGTACGGCGCCGGCAGCAGCCCCGGCTCCGACGGCTGGTCGGCCCAGCAGGCCCTCGGCCGGCTCTCCCCCGAGACGCTGCTCGCCCGGATCCTCGCCGCGCTGCGCTCGGCGGGTGCCGCGGCCGACCTCTCCGACCTCGTCCTCGCCGACGAGATCCGCCGCCGCATCCGGGACTTCCGCGCCCTGGTCGCCGCCGAGGCCCGCCGCCGGGTCGCCGAACTCCGCGGCCCCGAGCGGATCGCCGAACGCGCCGTCGCCCCCACCGCCGACCGGATCGACTTCCTCTACGCCGGGCGCGACCAGCTCGCCGAACTCCGCCGCACCGTCCACCCCCTGGCCCGCAAACTCGCCACCCGCCTCGCCGCCCGCCGCCGCCGTGCCGCCCGCGGCCACATCGACCTGCGCCGCACCCTGCGCCGCTCGCTCACCACCGGCGGCGTGCCGCTGCGCCCCGCGTACCGGCTGCGCCGCCCGGCCCGACCGGAGCTCGTGCTGCTCTGCGACGTCTCCGGCTCGGTGGCGGGCTTCGCCGACTTCACCATGCTGCTGGTCCAGGCGATGAGCGAACAGTTCAGCAAGGTCCGGGTGTTCGCCTTCGTCAACCGCACCGCCGAAGTCACCGGCCTGCTCCGGGCCGGCGACGACCCGGCCCGCCTCGCTGCCCGGATCCTCACCGAGGCCAAGGTCATGGGCTACCACGGCAACAGCGACTACGGCTCCGCACTCGGCGACTTCGCCGACCACCACCTCGACGCCGTCGGCCCCCGCACCTGCGTCCTGGTCCTCGGCGACGCCCGCAACAACCACCGCGATCCCAACTCCGAGGCCCTGCGCCGCATCGCCGCCCGGGCCCGGCGGGTCTTCTGGCTCAACCCCGAACCCCCGTCCCTCTGGCCCACCGGCGACTCCGCCGCCCTCACCTACGCGGCCGTCGTCGAGATGCACCCCTGCCGCAACGCCCGCCGCCTCGGCGAACTCATCGCCCGCCTCCTGCCGGTGTAGGGCGGTGCGTCGGAGTGCACCACACCCGTCGACCGGCCCGTCTAGGGTGGTCCGGTGGACATAGCAGCGGTGGCGATCGCAGTGACCGGTGTGGCGGGCACCCTCGGGGCCGCGCTGCTCACCCAGCGGGGCGCCGAACGCGCCAAGCGGCGGGAGTTGGAGCTCAGCCAGGCCTTCCAGGAGACCCGCGAAAACCTCGCCCTGCGGCGCGGCTGCTACACCCGGATGTACCGCGACGCGCGGCAGTTCGCGACCGCGCTCAACCGGCACCTGCACGTCCTGCGCCACCGGACGCCCGGGGAGGATGACATCCGTGCGCTGGAGGAGGCCAAGGACGCGCACCGCAACCACTGGTCCGAGACCCTGATGGTCGCGCCCGATGCCGTGATCGCCCCGGGCGACACGGCGAACCGGGCGCTCACCCGCGTGTACGGGACGGTCAAGCGCCTGGAACAGGGCAACGCCCGGCCCGGAGAGAGCCTGCGGTCCGCCACCGAGGCGCAGCGCGAGCTGTGGCCGCTGATCAAGGTCCTGCGGCATGCCATGCGGCAGGACCTGGGGGTGGGCGGGGAGATCTAGCGCCACGCGCCCGGGCGCCCGGGCGGCCGCCGTCCGACCGCCCGGGCGTTCCTCGGGAACCGGCCGAGAAACCGGCCGAGAAGCCGGCCGTCAGTCCAGCGACTTCAGGAAGTCCAGCAGCGCCTCGTTGACCTCCGCGGGCCGCTCCTGCTGCGTCCAGTGCCCGGTGTCCGGGAGCCGGAGGTGCCCGCGCAGCTGCGGCAGGCGGCCCAGCAGGTGGGTCAGCACCTCGCGCGGGACCATGGCGTTGACCAGGTCCTGCTCGCCCGCGATGTACAGAGCGGGCACCTCGACCGTCACCCCGGTGAAGGCGGCGAGCAGTTCGGCGTTGCGGTCGAGGTTGCGGTACCAGTTGAGGCCGCCGGTGAAGGCGCGCTCGCCGTGGGTGGCGTAGTCGGCCGTGAAGGCGTCGAGGTCCGCGTCGGTGAGCCAGTCCGGCAGCTGCTCCGGCTCCGGGAGGGTGCCCAGCAGTGTCCCGCCCTCCGGGACGACCCACGCCCGGGGCACGCCGTCCGGCTGCTTGCCGGAGAGGATCCGGCGCAGGCTGGACCTCACGTCGGCGGCCAGTTCGGCGTCGGCCCGGCCGGGCTCCTGGAAGTAGATCTGGTAGAAGCCCTCGCCGAAGGCCGCCCGGGCGGCCTGCAGCGGCGGCGGCCCGCCCACCGGCAGCGGCGGCACACTCAGCCCGGCGACACCGCGCACCAGGTCGGGCCGCAGGGCGGCGGTGGCCCAGGCGACGGGGGCGCCCCAGTCGTGCCCGATCACCACGGCCTGATCCGCGCCGAGCGCGCCGATCAGCGCCGTCACGTCGCCGACCAGGTGCAGCAGGCTGTACGCGTCCACGTTCTCGGGCTGCTCGCTGCGGGCGTACCCGCGCTGGTCGGGTGCCACCACCCGGTAGCCGGCCTCGGCGAGCGGCGCGAACTGGTGCCGCCAGGAGTACCAGCTCTCCGGGAAGCCGTGCAGCAGCAGGACCAGCGGCCCCTCTCCCTGCTCGGCCAGGTGCAGCCGCACCCCGTTCACCTCGACGTCACTGTGCTTGACGGCGTCGTTCAACTCCCGCTCCCTGCTCGCTCCGTAGGTCTCGTCGGACCCCCTGCCCAGCGCGACCCCCGGGGAACCCCGGCAGTTTCGACAAGCAGCCGAGGCCGCCCCGGAATCCGGGACGGCCTCGGCCTCACAGCGGATCCGACGTGGCGTCAGTTCACCGTGTAGCTGTACGGAATCGCCGCGAGCACCGAACCGGTGGTGTTCAGGGCGTTGTTGGCGGTGGCCACGCCGGTCGGGCCGGACACCAGGTACAGCACGCCCTTGACGGTGCTGCCCTTCGGGCCGGTCGGGGTCAGCGTGACCTGCAGCGAGCCGGTGGCACCCGGTGCGACGGTCACCGGGGTGGCGGCCTGGGCCGCGGCGTTCACCGAGGCGGCGTACGGGTCGCCGGTGCTGGAGGTCAGCGCCGGGTCGAAGGCCTGGGTGTGCGCGGTGGCCGTGATGGTGGAGGTGCCGGTCGGCGCGCCGCCGGTGCCGAACGGGCCGATCTGCTGCACGAATGTGCTCCAGTTGCCCGGGACGATCGGCTGCTCGGCAGTGCCGTTGTCGGTCACGACCGAGATGGTCGAGCCGTTCTGGGCCTTCTTCAGGTCGCCGAACAGGTCCGGCGAGCCGGTGGTGGCGCTCAGCTCGATCTGCGCCGGCGTCGTGGACGCCGCCACGGCCTTGAGCTGGTCGGTGCCCGGCGGCACCAGGAAGGACGGCACCGTGGAGCTGGTGCTCAGCGGCAGGTTGACGGTCGCCGAGGCGGCCTGCGGCACCAGCGGCAGGTCCACCCTGCGGTCCAGTCGGCCGTCGGCCCCGATCTTCTGGGTGGCGACGGTGTTGTTGGTGTAGTTCACCTGGACGGTGACCGGCTTGCCGGCCGCCAGCTTGGTGCGCGCGTCGTTCGGCAGTCCGGCCGCGGTGGCCTGGTTCTGGTTGAACGCGACGGTGCCGGTGAAGTCCTGGGCGAGCTGCTGGCCGCTGACCGGGCCGAGCACGTTCAGGACGAACCGCCAGCGGCCGGCCACCGGGTTGACGGTGGTGGCCGAGACGCCGGCCGCGGTGCCGGTCAGGGTGCCCTGGGCGTCGAACTGGCCGTTGCCCTCGATGTCGATCGGGGTGCCGTTCGGGCTGATCAGCGCGCCCTGCATGAGCAGGTTGGAGTCCTTGCCGACGGTGACGCCGACCCGCAGGTCCTTCTGGCCCTTCGGGACGTCGAAGCCGTAGGTGAAGCTCTGCGTCGGCGAGTAGCTGCGGCCGTTGCCACCGGTGATGGTGCCGGTGAAGGTGCCCTTGCCCTGGGTGACCGGGACGAGGCTGCGCAGCACGACCGGGACGCTGGTGGTGTTGCCGTTGGAGCTGGAGACGGTGATCGCCTCGCTGGAGTCACCGCTGGTCGCCGGGGTGGTCAGATGGACCTTGAGGGTCTTGGTCTGACCGGGCTTCAGCTCGGTGGTGCTCGGGCTCACGGCGCCGGCCGGCACCGCGCGCTGGGTGGCGGTGCCCAGCTGGACGGGGCCGGTGTAGCCCTTGCCCGCCTGGGTGTAGAGGATCGCGGTCCACTCGCCGGCCACCGGGTGCGGGACGTCGACCAGGCCGAAGTTGGCCGGGGTGGCGCCGCCCTGCGGACGGGTGTTGGTCTCGAAGCGGCCCGACGGGTCGAGCAGCGTCATGCGGACCACCGGGCCGTTGGTGACCGGGTTGGGCGCGCCGTGCCAGGCGATCGAGGCCGCGAGGCGGTCGGCGCCTGCCGGGACGGTGAACTTGACCTGCTTCTGCACCCAGTCCGTGCCGTTGGTCGCGTACTTGAAGGTGTCCTTCGAGTTCGCGTCCAGCTGGACGGTCTGCTGGTCGCCCGCCTGCGGGGTGAAGCTGCGGGTCGCGGCGCTCACCGTCTGGGGCTCGTCACTGGTGTTGGTGACGGACACGTCGGTGGTGTGGGTCGAGCCGGGGGTGCCGGCGATGTCGACCTGGCCGGTGTTGACCACGACGGTGTTGGCGCCCGGGGTGCCGTCCCCGTCGTCGTAGCCGCGGGCGGCCTCGACGGCGGCGCGGACGTTCAGCAGGCCGGCGCCCTGCTCCTCGGCCGGAACGCCGAGGTCGGTGGCGGTGCCGGTGAGGAACTTCTTCACCAGGGCCGGGCTGGGCGAGTCGCCGCCGTGGGTGTCGCGGTAAGCCTGGATGACCAGGGCCGCGGCGCCGGTGACGAACGGGGCCGACTGGCTGGTGCCGCCGAAGGGCTGGATCGGCGAGGGCTTGCCGTTGAAGCCCGTGCAGTCCTCGTACTTGGCGGTGTCGGGGGTGCAGAGCGCCCAGTCCGACTCGCCCGGCGCGACCAGGTCGACGGTGCGCCCGGCCTGGGTGAAGCCGCCCGAGGAGAGCGCGGAGATGCGGCTGTTGCTCCAGGTCTTGTCGGAGAACTGGGCGGCCGCGTAGCCGGTCTGCTGGTAGTTCTGGTTGTCGGTGGAGGCGCCGACCGAGATCACGTACGGATCGGTGGACGGCGTGCCGACGGTGCCGCTGATGCCGGCGTCACCGGAGGAGACAGCGACGGTGACACCGGCCTTGACGGCTTGCCCGTTGAAGAGCGAGATGGTGTCGTGCGCGCCGCTGTCCGGGGTGACGTTGCCGCCGAAGGACTCGTTGAGCACGTCGACGTGGGCGACCCGCACCGCGTAGTCGATCGACTGCAGGATCGACGAGTTGGACATCAGCTCGCCGCCGGCCTTCAGGGCGACCAGGTCGGCGTCCGGGGCGAGGCCGCGGATGCGGATGTTGCAGCCGGCGGGCAGCGGGTGCGAGGGGTTGACGAACTGCGAGACGTCGTAGACCTGGCGGCCCTGGGCGATGACCGCCGAGGCGTCGCCGAAGGCCTCCGCCGCGCCGGTCGGCGCGTCCCAGCCGTCGCCCGCGAAGTCCTTGTAGTCGACCACGGCGTGCGAGCCGTCGGCCCGGATGAAGTCCGGGTTGTTCGGGTCGAGGCCGTCCGCGATGTAGGCGACCTTGACGCCCTTGCCGGTGGCCAGGTTCTCCACGCCGGGCTTGCCGTTGCCGGTGTAGGCCCGGGTCGAGTACAGGCCCTCGGGCTCCAGCAGCGGCTTGCTCGGGTCGGAGGGGCAGACCGTGTTGGTCGCGTTCTCCTCGGCACCCTGGCCGTTGCTGCCCGTAACGGCCTGCGGAGCCGCGGCGGCCTTGGGCGCCTTCGCACCCGCGGCGCCCGCGGATTCGGCGGCGTCCTTGGCCTGCTTGGCCTTTCCGGCGGCCGCCGGGGCGACCTGGACCTGGGTGTCCGCCACGACGGCGGAGACGGCCGGGTCCGCCTGCAGCTGGGCGCGCAGGGCGGGGCTGACCGTGGCCGAGAAGGCGTTGCCGACCACGAAGGTCTTGATGTTGGTGCCGCCACCCGCCTTGACCTTGTTCAGCAGCGGCGCCTGGGAGTCGGCGGCCTTCTGCTGACGGGCGCCCAGGTGGCCGTGGTCGGCCGGGGCGTCCGCGATCTGGTCCTTCAGGATCACGATCACCGGCACCGGAGTCCCGTCCGCGGACGCCGTCTGGGCGTTCTGCGGATCGGGAGTCGGAGCTGCGTTGGCGCCGGTCCCGAAGCTCAGGACCATGGACGCGGTGGTGACCGTGACGGCAGCTGCTAGCTGGGCTTTCCGCCAGCCGATCATGGACATCCTTTCGTCTGATGAATGGCTGACGCAATCCAACTCACCCGAACGCGATCACAACAAGGGGGTAAATCCCCATCAGAAAGTAAAGTTGACCATCACTCAGTAAAATTCGCGGCGGAAATCGGGCCGAATCCGCATCTTTCAGCCGATCGGCCCTGCGCGGCGCCGCCCACCCCCGCACCGCGGATTCCGGTGGCGAACTCCGGACACTGGCGAAATCCCGCCACCGGGCTGACCACTTGTCGACACTGCGACATTCCCTTCCCCTGCCGCCCCCGCCGAAACCGGAACCCGCGCGCCGTCCTCCCGGTTCCGCGCGGACGGCGCGCGGGATTCAGTACGCGGCCAGCCGCTCCTGAGCGTCCGCCAGGTCCTCGGCGGTGGGCGCGTCGTCCTGGGTCAGCCGGTGCCGCCAGTACCCGGTGAAGTCCACGGACGGCTTCGGCACCCCGCGCTCCTCGACCAGGTGGCGGCGCAGCACCCGGACCGCGCCCGCCTCCCCCGCCAGCCAGGCGAACGGCGTCCCGGCCGGCAGCTCGGCGGCCCGGACGGCCCCGGCCAGCACGGTGCCGGGGGCGGCGCCGTCCCGGTGCAGCCAGTGCACGGCGAGGTCGGCGCGGCTCTCCAGCGGCTGCCGCTCCGCCTCGTCCGCGACCTCGACGTACGCGAGCGCGCGCACCCCGGCGGGCAGCGCCTCGACCAGCGTCGCGAGCGCGGGCAGCGCCGTCTCGTCCCCGGCCAGCAGCACCCAGTCGGCCGCGGCGGCGGCCTCGGCGAACGGGCGCGGCGGAGCGTACAGCACCGAGGGACCGACCATCCCCAGCCGGTCCCCCGGCGCCGCCCGCAGCGCCCAGGCGACGGCCGGGCCGGTGGCGTTGCGCTCGTCGCCGTGGATCTCGCGGCGCGAGTCACCGTGCAGGTCGCCGCGCAGGGCGCCATGCAGGTCACCGCGCAGGTCGCCGTGCAGCACGAAGTCGATCTCGACCAGCCGGGTGCCGGGGTGTCGGCGGCGCAGCGTGAAGCTGCGCATCAGCGGCCGCTCCGCCTCGGGGATCGCGAGGTAGGCCTGGTACCAGCCCATCGGGTCGTCCTGCTGCGCGGGCAGCTCCGGCTCGGCCTGCCCCGGGCGGGGGAAGCAGAGCTTGAGCTGCTGGTCCGGGGCGGTGCCGACGGTGTCGGACAGCGTCTCGGCCTCGAAGGTGATCCGGGCGGTGCGCGGCGTGATCCGGCGCGCCTCGACCACCTCGACGAGGGTGACGGGCAGTGTCATCGAGAAACCCCTTCGATTGGTAACCTTACGGCATAAAGAGTTGCCGCCGAGGCGATACTTTACGCCATAAGGAGATGTCGGATGACCGTCTACGCCGGGCAGGGCGACGCCCGCCGCTCGCTCGCCCTGCTGTGGGGCACGCCCGAGCAGCCGCGCACCGGGCGCAGCGGCCCTAAACCGGGCCTGAGTGTGGACGCGATCGTGTCCGCAGGAATCGCGGTGGCCGACGCCGAGGGCATGGCGGCGCTCTCGATGCGCGCCGTGGGCGAACGACTCGGCCGCACCGCGATGGCGCTCTACACGTACGTGCCGGGAAAGGCCGAGCTCCTCGACCTGATGCACGACCGCGCGCTCGCCGAACTCCCACCCGCGCCACCGACGGCGGACGACACGGCCGACGACTGGCGTGCCGCCGTCACCGCCTGGGCCGAGGCGCTGTACGCCTGCTACCTGCGCCACCCCTGGGTGCTCCAGGTCTCCCAGGCCCGCCCGGTCCTCGGCCCCGCCGAACTCGCGGCGATGGAAGCCCTGTTGCACGCCCTCCGGCCGGCCGCCCTGCCCCCGCAGCGGCTGCGCGGAGCGGTCGCCGCCCTCTGGCAGTTCGTCCGCGGCCTCGCCGCCACCACCGCCGACGCCCGCGCCGCCGCAGCCGCCACCGGCGTCACCGACGAGGACTGGTGGACCGCCCGATCCACCCAACTCGCAGAGCTGGCCCCGGACTTCTCCGACCGCTTCCCCCTGCTCACCGCCCTGCAGAGCTCCGCCGGCGGCCCCCCGGAGGACAGCCACCGGGAGGCCTTCCGCACCGGCCTCGCCGTCCTGCTCGACGGCATCGCCGTCCCCGCCGACTAGGGTCCGTCTGACAACTCCCGCCGGGCGCGGGTGCGGTGGGCGGTGCGCAGCCCGTGCTTGGCGGCGGTCGCGACCAGGCCGCCGAGGCTGGTCCTGGCGAGGTCGTGGGCGGCGAGGCGTTCCAGCACGGGCAGGGCGCGGTCGTCGGCGGTGGAACCGAGGGCGCGGGCGGCCAGTGCCCGCAGGTCCGGGTCGGGGTCGGCGGTGAGGGCGATCAGGTCGTCCACCACCGGCGGGCCGAAGGCGGCGATCGCCGCCGCGAGGTGACCGGCCTTCGGGTTCCGGCGCTCCGTCATGACCCGCCAGAGCCCCGCGAGCGCCTGGTCTCCGCCGATCTCGCCGAGGGCCCGGGCGGCCATGCTGCGCACCCACTCGGTCTCGTCGTCCAGCCGGGCCGCCAGGGCCGGCACGGCGGCGCGCTCCCCGAGGATGCCGAGCGCCTCGCAGGCGCCCTCGCGGACCATCGGGTCCGGGTGCTCCAGCAGGGCGGTCACCAGCGGAGCGGCCCGGTGGAAGCCGAGTTCGGCGCAGGCGAGCGCCGACCACCGCACCCCGCCGTGCCCGGTGTCGGCGAGCGCGCGCAGCAGGCCGGGCTCCAGCGCCTCGTCGCCGAACAGCTCGATCCGGTTGAGCGCCTTGGTCCAGACGGTGACGTCCTGCGTCCGGTGGTCGGCGGCGACCTCGGACAGGGCAGCCCGCGCCTGCGGGTGGCCGAGCTCGACCCACTCCAGCAGCGCGTCGATCGCCCGCAGCCTGGTCGCGCGGCCGCCCCGCAGTTCGGCGGCGTGGACGGTGACCAGGGACGCGGGCCCGTCGGGCGCAGGCCCGAGCGCGTCGCCGAGCGGGGCGGCGAGGGGCGGTTCGGACGCGCCCAGCCGCAGGGCCAGTGGACCGATTCGGGCGCCGACGTCCGCGTCGTAGCGGCCGTCGCCGCGCAGGTTGGCGGCCAGCTTGGCGACCGTGCGGAACAGGAGCCGCGCGTGGTCGGACGGGTCGTCGGCGAGGGCGCCGAGCCGGCCGGAGACCGCCGCGGCGACGGCGCCGGGCGGGCGGGCGGCGGCCCGCAGGACCGCCTCCGCCCAGGCCAGTGGTTCGCCTTGGCGCTCGTACAGTTGACGCGCCCACAGGCGGAGGACGGCGTCACGATGGTCGGTCACCCCGGGATCCTCCCAGCGGCGGCGCAGGCCTCCAACGGATTTTCCGCCCCGGCCCCGAGTGCCCCGCGGATCGACCTGAGAGGATGTTAAGTCCCTTTTCTCTCGGTTGGTGATCGCTCGTTCGTGGTACTGATTGTCGTACGGGCCAGGTGTTCAGCATGTGCATGCTGGGATCTGGGGCATGGAGCGAGAGCCGTATCCCAGCGACTTATCTGATGAGCAGTGGGTGTTGATCGAGCCGATGATCACGGCCTGGAAACAGGACCGACACCGCGTCATCGCGCCCGACGCCCGCCTTCCACGTGAGCTACACGGTGGAGGGCACGTGGCGGCTGCTGAAGCGGCACGGCTGGTCGTGGCAGCAGCCGGCGCGTCGGGCGATCGAGCGCGACGACGCGGCCGTGGAACGGTGGAGGAAGGAGACCTGGCCGTTGGCAAGAGCACCGCGGCGGCCCTCGGAGCCTTCGCTCAGCCGGTCATGCGTTCCAGGAGTTCGGGATGGTTGGCGAGGGCCTGGTGAAGAACCTTCTGGCGCTGGGGGGCGTACTGACCGGGGTCGGCGGCCTCCCAGTCGATCGGGCCGAACGGAGGCTCGGGGTCGTACTCGACGAACAGCTGGACCTTGCGCGCGATGTCCTGGCCGGCGAGCTCGCCGACCAGGTGGAGTGCCATGTCGATGCCGGCGGACACCCCGGCGGCGGTGATGACGTTCCCGTCCCTCACCCAGCGTTCGGCCACCGGGATCGCCCCGAACTTGGTCAGCAGGCTGAGGACCTACAGGGGGCCGACGATGTCGAGCGGGGTGAGACGAAGGCGATGGTCCTCTACCGGGGCTTCGTGCCGGGGAGCCGAGGATTCGGTCATGGGGATGCTCCTGATGGCTGAGCCGACCCGCTGGGGGCGGAAGAGCTGCCCTACCACCATGCGTGCTGCGGCGGACGGGGACAACGGAAGCGGCTGCGGAGTCCGAGTGAATCCGCAGGTCAGGTGCCGTGGCGAGTGGCTGTCAAGGTGGAAGTCACCACCCCGGCCCCGCCACGCTGCGCCAGGCCTCAGCGGCGAGGGAAGGCGTCCGGCTCGGCACCGGCCGACGCACGTTCGAGGCTTCCATGGGCTCGCCCCACTATTGAACGAGTTCAAATTGGCCTCGCGATACCGGGTTCGGTCGATTCGACGGCCCGTCGCCCCAGCGGGTCTCAGCTGCTGAGCGGGCGCCGGATCGGTGCGGACAGGCCGCGCCGGACGGGCTCTTGGTGATGCCAGTGTGGACTTGTCGATCACTGCGTCCACCTGGCCACCACTGACCCCCGCCTGGAAGACGCGCTCCAAGCCGCCAGGGTCGCCGACCCGGGCCGAGCACGGGCCGCTCGGGCGGCCTGACCGTCATCGACGTCGAGGGAGCCATCGGCGCTCCCGGGAACGCCAGGACGGCGGCCACCTGATGAAGCGTCAAAAATAGAGATTTGTTCTAGAGAACTTCTTCAGTTCTGCTCTATGCTGGCCGAGTTGGCGGCCGGGGCGACGGTCGAGCGGAGGTCCGAAGATGCCCCCCAAGCAGCAACGGGGCGAGGCCACCGTCGAGTTGCTCCTGACCAGCGCGCTGCGCGTGTACGCGGAGGCGGGCCAGCAGGGGTTCACCGTCAGTGCCGTCACCGCGGCGAGCAAGGTCAGCCTGGGCAGCCTCTACCACCACTTCGGGAGCTTCGACGGCCTGGCCGCCGCGCTCTACATCCGCTGCATGGAGCAGTTGTTCGACGAGATGATCGTCGCGCTGCAGCGCAGCCGCACCGCGCGCACCGGGGTGCGGGCGCTCGTCCAGGCCTACCTGCGCTTCACCGAGGAGCACCGGGATGCCGCGCTCTTCCTGCACGCCTCCGCCTACTCCGGCTACCTGGCCGCTCGGGCCGAGCAGATCAAGGCCGCCAAGGCGGCCAAGCTGGCGGTGATCGGCGCCTGGATGCAGCCCCGGATGGAGCGGGGCGAGATCCTGCCCGTTCCCGGTCCACTGGTCGAGGTCCTGGTGATGGGTCCGGTCGCGGAGGCGGCCCGCCGTTGGCTGTCCGACACCTACGAGCTGGACCTGGGTGAGGTCGCGCGAATCCTGCCGGAGAGCATCTGGCGCTCGCTGCGGCCCGAACCGTCCGAGCCGGGCGGTACGGCGGTACGGGCGGGGTGACAGGTGAGGAGGACTGATGGCAGGACATGACGCGCTAGTGGCAACCAGTTGGAGCCGGGCATCGCGAAGGGGCGGGACATGACTGGTCGGGGGGCCGTACTCGGAGGTCGCTACACACTGACCGAGTGGATCGGCGGCGGGGGCATGGGTGCTGTCTGGCGCGCCGACGACCGGGTGCTGGGGCGGCAGGTGGCGGTCAAGGTCCTGCACGCGGGGCTGCTGCAGGAGGGGACGTTCGCCCGGCGCTTCCGGCGCGAGGCCCAACTGCTCGCGGCGATCAGCCACCCGGGCATCGTGGACGTCCACGACTACGGGGAGAGCAGCGGTGAGGCGGAGGGCGGCGCGGAGGGGGAGCGGATCGCGTACATCGTGATGGAGCTCATCGACGGGCGGCCGTTGGACAAGGTCCTCGCAGAAGAGGGCCCGATGCCGCCCGAGCGGGTGCTGAGCATGCTCGCCACGGCGCTCGACGCGCTGCAGGCCGCGCACCAGCAGGAGATCGTGCACCGGGACGTCAAGCCGTCCAACCTGATGCTCGGGGCCGACGGCCAGGTGACGGTGACGGACTTCGGCATCGCGCGGGCGCTCGCAAGCACCACGCTCACGGCGACCAACGTGGTGATCGGCACTGCGCTGTACATGGCCCCCGAGCAGGCCGGTGGCGGCGGCGTCACGCCGGCCTCGGACCTCTACTCGATCGGCGTGGTCTGCTACGAACTGCTCACCGGCACACCGCCGTTCACCGGCGAGAGTGTGGTCGAGGTCGCGCTCAAGCACGTCCAGCAGCCCGCGCCGGAGCTGCCGGAGGAGTTCGCGCCGGCGGTGCGGGAGTTCGTCGCGCGGGCCCTGGCCAAGCAACCGGGGGACCGGTTCGCCGACGCCGCGGCGATGGCGGCCGCAGCGCGGGCCGCGGTCGGCGACCGGTCGGTGCCGGTCGCCGCGGTGGTGCGGGCCGTTCCGCCCGCCCTCGCCGTGGCCGGGGCCGCGGGCTCGTCGGTCGAGATCGCCCGGGTGTCGTCCCGAGCCGCCGCCGAGCCCGGCACGAGGCGGCCGTGGCGTCGCTTCCTGGTGCCCGTCGTCGTCCCGGTGATCGTCACCACCAGCGCCGCCACGGTCCTGCTGGTCGACCGGGGCCCGTTCCAGTCGCAGGGCGAGACCCGCGGCGCGCAGCCCGCCGTCTCAGCGTCCGCCTCCGCGATCACCGGCTCGCCGACGCCCGGCGCGCCGCCGACCGAGCAGCCCCCGACCACATTACCGGGCGGGGAGACGACGCCGGGCACTCCGCCGCCCGCCCCGTCCGAGGCCAACCCGGCGCCGAACGCCGGTGGTCAGCCCCCGGCCCCGGCGCAGAATCCCGGCGGCGGGTCGGCGGGCGGCACCAGCTCGTCGGGAGTGTCCGTCGGTGGATCCGGCGGCACTCCGCCGAAGGCGGGCGGTGGCGGTGGCGGTGGCGGGAGTGCCAGCGGCGGTGGTGGCGGGGCCGCACCCGCGCCCAACCAGCCGGCCCCGCCGGCTCCGGTTCCCAACCAGCCTGTCCCGTCGGCGCCCGCGCCCAATCCGACCGTGTCCAAGCCGCCTACCTCGACCGTGCCCGCAGGGTGCGGCGGCGCGAACTGGGGCGCCATCATCAACGTGGCCGACGGTCAGAAGCTCGGCTTGGCCACCGACAGCCCGTCGGCGGGCGCCGCGGCCGTCATGGGCGGGACGACCGCCTACGGGTGGGTCCGTTCCGCACCGAACCCCGGCGCGTGGTACCAGATCTATCCGTGCAACCTGAGCAGTCCGGCGCTCGTCCAGGGCGACGGCGATGGCTGGTCGGGCCAGAACAGGAAGGTGATGCTTTCGCCGGGCTTCAGCGTCATGACGAACTGGTCGGTGGTCGGGGCGAGCACCTCGGGCGCCTACTACCTCAAGGACTACTCGGGATCGACCTGCCTGACCGACAACGGCCCGGGCAAGCAGGTCACCATGACCACCTGCACCCCGGCCAACAAGTTCCAGGAGTGGCGGATCCCGTAGGGCCTGCCCGGCGGATCTCGCCGCCGCCACCGCCCGCCTTCGGCGGAGTGCCGCCGGATCCACCGACGACCCGCTCGGCTGCCCCTCGGGCTGCTGTCCCCTCACCCCTGCGGATGACGCAAGCCGGCAGATTCTCGTTCAGCATTCCTGCTGAACCGGCCGCTCGGTTGCGGGCCGGTTGAGGGCCCGCGCACGCTCGTCGACGCGCGGACCCTCCGAGCCAGTGCCTCAGGGCCAGCCTCGAGAGGCGTCTGAGGCACCGGGGGTCAGTTGGTCCAGAAAGGCGGGAGGTTCTGGTAGGTGGGGTGATCGGCGATCGGGCCGTCGAAGGAGAGCCTGTTGCCGTTCTGGGTGTCGATGACGACCAGGTGGGAGCCCTTGAAGAGGCGGTAGTCGGAAGGGCCGAACCAGGTTGTCGCGTCGATGCCCTGCTTGAACTCCGCCGGGATGTGCTGGTAGGTGGGGTGATCGGCGATAAGGCCGTCGAAGGGGATGCTGTTGCCGTCCTGGGTGTCGATGACGACCAGGCGGGGGCCCTTGAAGAGGCGGTAGTCGGAACGGCCGATCAGTGTGGTGGCGTCGATGCCCTGCTTGAACTCCTCAGGCAGGTATTCGTAGGTGCCGTGATCGGCGATCTTCCCGTCAAAGGCAATGCTGTTGCCCTTCTGGGTGTCGATGACGACCAGGCGGGGGCCCTTGAAGAGGCGGTAGTCGGAAGGGCCGAACCAGGTTGTCGCGTCGATGCCCTGCTTGAACTCCGCCGGGATCTGCTGGTAGGTGCCGTGGTCCCTGATCTCCCCGTCGAAGGCGATGCGGTTGCCGTTCTGGGTGTCGATGACAGCCAGGCGGGGACCCTTGAAGAGGCGGTAGTCGGAACGGCTGATCAGTGTGGTGGCGTCCATGTTCTTCTCCTCGTTGCGGTTCCATAGCCCCCTGCGGGCAGAACGGTGCCCGCACACCACCGTCCCAAATGCTATCGAAACACTGATAACGGACAAGCGCGTTCGGTAGCCCACCAAACGGCCAGAGCCATACCCGTTCGGGTCTGTCTTGCCGGTCGGTACCCGGTCTGGCCCTTCTTGATGGCCTACGCACCCGACACACCACCCTCGATGCACTGCACCCGGAGCGGGCTGGTCGGCGTCCGGTCGGCGCGCCGCCGCGGGTGCACGATCGAACGGCCCCTGGACGGTTCCCAGGAAGCACTCAGGGAAGGGCAACCGAACGGCCGTTCCAGGCCGTCTCCCGTGCGACCGGGCACACGGGCCCACAGGAGCCCTCTTCGGAGCGGAGCGACGGCGCACGTCGCTGCGCGCGCTCTCGCACCTCGGCACCACCGTGCTGCTCTGCCAGTTCACTGCCGTGGCCATGGTCTTCGTGGTCGTCAACGACGAGAACCAGCTCTACGACAGCTGGGGCGACCGCTGGGCACCTCCAGCCACGTGCGGGCCGTGCCCGTGCCCCCGAAGGACGAGGGGCTCGCCGGGGACCAGGTCGCCGCCTCCGCCGGCCCGTCCGGCACCCCCGCGCCGAAGGTGGTGCAGGCCTTCCACGCGCCCGACTCGGACGCGGTGCCCAGGAGCGTGAAGCAGGCCGACCTCAAGGGCAGGCTCTCCGGCGTCGACGGCGAGGTGCTGGTCTGGACGCCGCCGCAGTACGACGACCCGGCCTACAAGGACAAGACCTTCCCGGTGGTCGAACTGCTCGCCGGCTTCCCCGGATCCTCCAGCGCCTGGTTCGGCGAGGCCATGGAGGCGGCCAAGCAGCTCGAACCGCTGATGAAGTCCGGTCAGGTGACGCCGTTCATCCTGGTCGCACCGCGCGTCACCCTCCTCGGCAAGACCGACACCGGGTGCGCCGACACTCCCGGCAAGGTCAACGCCGACACCTGACTCTCGCGCGACGTCCCGCAGATGATCGTGGACAACTTCCGGGCCGACACCACCCCGGACCGCTGGGCCCTGTCCGGCGTCGAGTCCGCCCAGGCCCGCTGGCGAGCCGTGAATGCACCCCACCTCGTTGCCCTCGTCCGTGCCGGGGCCCGCTTTGAACGCGGCCGGCTCGTTGAACGGCCGCAGACGACCGCGGCGTGAATAGGGTGGCGGACCTGCCTCGAAGTTCGAGAACATCCGGTCATGTTGGATGGCACGGCGGGACAGGACCTTCCGTTCGGCTTCGGGTTCCGGCCGTATCGCGGCGACGAAGACCACGGCGCCATGGCCGCGGTGCGGCTGGGGTGTGTTGAACGGGACCGGGTCGATGTCCATTCGGTTGTGGAAGGGCTCCCGACAGCGGCCGAGATCGCCGAAGCTTCTGCCAAGTTGGAGGAGCCGTCCAAGAACCAGATCCTGGTGGTGCTCGACGGGAGCGTCGTCGGCTACTCGACGATCCGGTGGTGGCAAGAGCGGGACGATACGTGGCTGTACCTGCACCGCGGCTACCTCTTGCCCGAGCATCGCGGCCAGGGCATCGGCTCAGCCATGCTGAACTGGGCCGAAGAGCGGATCCGCCAGCTCGTCAAACAGCATGGAACGGCGCGGACGGCAGTGATCGGCGCGAACGCCATGGCCTCCGAGCAGGACGCCACGGCAATTCTGCGCGCAGCCGGCTACCGACGTGTCTTCAGCCTGGTCGAGCTGGAGCTGGGCGATCTGCAGCAGGTGCCCGGGCCGGGCAGCGAACTGCCGGCCGGGATACGGACAGGGCCGATCGGGACAAGCCACTACCGTGCAGCCTGGAGGACGGTCGTCGATTCGTATGCGGACACCGGCTTCACTCAGAGATGGCCTTTCCAGGACTTCGTCGACACCGCCGACCCGGCATGCTGGAGGGCTGCCTGGAACGGGCAGGACATGGTCGGCGTCGCCCTCTGCTCCATCCGCCATCACGACCACACCGTGGGCGAGGTGGAAGAGCTGAGTGTCCGGACGGACCAGCGACGCCTCGGAATCGGCCGGGTCCTGCTGCTGGACGGGCTGCGGAGCCTTCGCACGCAGGGTGCAACGACCGCCCGGCTGTTCACCGGCACGGCAAATCCGCATCGGTCCTACGACCTTTACGAGAGTGTGGGGTTCCGGCGACGGAACGAGTACGTCCGGTACCGCAAGCCGCTTGCTTGATCGACCGGCCATTGGGCTGTCGGGTCAGTCCACAGGATTTGACAATGCCTCACCAGATCCCCCGGATGGAGACTGTTCGGGGATACGCGCCTGTGGGGCATCTCCCGTCCAGATCCGTCACGCATGCCGATTGCCGGTCATGGCCCAGCGCCGGAAGCGGCTGACCGAGACCGTATCCCAGTACGACGACCCCAAGCTGGGTGCGCGGGTGGCCATTTCCTTGACGAACCCCATAGAGGCACCCCCGCCCGGCCCGCTGCGCCCTCACCCACTGGTCCAACTGCTCGCCCTCGAACGCCGTCTCCAGCGGCAGGCCGGCCCAGTCGACCCGGCCGTCCGACTCCAGCCACCACTGCCGGGCGGTGGCGTACGTGCGCTACCAGGTGATCGGCGAGGCCGGGCACCACCACGGGTCGATCTCCTCCAACGTGGCTCGCCGCTGCGCCGCCCGCTCGGTACGACGCAGACGGAGTACCGGCGCCGGTTGCTGACCATCCGTGGGCGAACGGACGACGGACGCCCGCGGTCCGGGGACCGCGGGCGTCCTGGGTACCTCAGCGGTGCCGCGTCAGCGGCGGGCGCCTCGACGGCGGGCGATCACCAGCGCGCCCCCGCCGACGGCGAGCAGCGCGGCCCCACCAGCGCCGTAGACGACCATCTGGCTGCTGTTGCCACCCGTGCTGGCCAGGGTGCTGGCCGGCGTGGTCGAGACCGGATTGGCGGTCGGCTTGCCGACCGGGCCGGTCGTGTCCGCCGGGGCGGACGGCGCCGGCATGGCCGGGGCGGTCGACGGGGTGCCGCTGGACGGCGTCCCGGTGGTGGCCGGCGCCGACGGCTTGGCGGTGGTGGAGGGCGAGGCGGTGGCCGTCGCGGTGGCGGTGGCCGAAGGCGTCGTCGTGGCGGTGGGCGTCCCGGTCGGGTGCGGGGTCGCGGTGGCCGTGGGCGACGCCGAGGAGGTCGGCACCGGGACGGTCGGCGTGCCGGTCGGGGTCGGCACGCAGGCCTTGCCGCCGTTCCAGGCCGAGATCAGGTTGTCCGGGAAGACGCCGTCCGGGTACCTCGGCGCGGGGTTGGCGACGCCGTCGAACTTCTTGTCGCCGTTGTACAGGTCGATCTGGCCGTAGCACTTCGGCAGGTGGGCGGAGACGTCCAGGGTCGCCTGGCGGTTCCCGCTGCGCAGCGTCGTGGTCGCCCAGCCGAGGAAGGTCTGCTTGCCCGAGGTGGCCCAGGTCGGCCCCTCGGTGTCGTAGGAGGCCAGCGAGACCCGGTAGTCGCAGCCGTCCACGACGTCGCCGACCAGGCGGACCTGGATAACGCCGTGCGGCTGGGACATCCGGCCGTCGGAGATCCAGCCCTTGCCGCCGTCGACGGAGAACTGGACGCCGACGGCGCCGCACCCGTGCTCGGCCTGGGCCTGGGCGGTGCCGGCGGTGAGCAGCGGAGCGCCGACGGCTATGCCGAGGGCGGCGAGGGCCGGAAGGCTCCGGCGCAGGAGTTGGTGCACGAGGAAGCTCCCTAGGGGTTACACGGTTGGGGTGGGACTCACCGCTCCCCGGTGGCGATCCGGACGGACCGTCACCGGAACTGAGCGGACGTGAACCGTGACCGTATCCGATGGCCCGGCAGCCCCTGCCCCCAGGGCGTGAACGTGGCAGCGAGTCAGCCGTACTCTCGTTCAGCCGGACCAGTTCAAGGAGCTGAATTCGCTTCATACGTCCCGAAGTTCCCAGGATCCCCGGCCGCCCTTCGGCGGCGAAGCATCGGACTGTCCCGCTCCGGAGCTCAAGAGCGTCATCGTCGCTCCCTCCGGGGCGGGGAAGTCCTCGCTGCTACGGGCGGGGGTGCTGCCGGCGCTGGCGGCAGGCCGCCTGCCCGGTTCGGCCGACTGGAGCCGGCTGCTGCTGACACCCACCGAGCGGCCGGTCGACGAACTGACTGCCCGGCTGGAGCAGTTTGTCGGGGTTGCCACTGCCCCAGAGGTCCGTCGTGCGATCGAGGGGGCCCGGACGCGGTCGCGTCCGTGCTGTGCGCGTCGCCCGGTACCTCCCACCTCCTGCTGGTCGTGGATGCGGGTAGCCGGTGATCTCGAAGCGCCATTCGTCGCGCAGCATGTCCTCGCGTGTGCAGACGCCGTGGTGCGCCATGCGTGCCACCTCGCCCGTCCTCTGAGTGCCCCGCGACATCAAAACGTAACGTTTCCGTGAAAAGTCGTCAGGCGTAAAGTCTTCCCCAACTCCTCCCCAATCTGGCATGTTTCCTTCAATTCCCGTGCGATCCCCCTCACGCGCGGGCCGAATCGGAGGACACGTGTCACCCCTGATATCCGGGCGGCTCGGCCGCCCCGCCGCAGCCCTCGCCGCTCTCTCCGCCATGGCGCTCGCCGCTCCCACCGCGTTCGCGACCGCCGCCCCCGCTTCCACCACGCCCGCCGTCCCCGGCAGCGTCACGGTGCCCGCCGCCCCGGCGGCCGCGCAGGCCCCCACCGTCGCGGGCACCGCCGCCGGCTGGGCCGCCGGCACCCGCGCCTACCTGGTGATCAGCGCACCCGCCGACGTCGCCGCCGCCAAGGCCGCCGTCGCCGCGAAGGGCGGTACGGTCTTCGCGAGTTACGACGCGATCGGCGTCATCGTCGCCCACTCGACCAGCACCGGCTTCGCCGCCGCACTGCGGACCGTCGCCGGCATCCAGCAGGTGGGCGCGACCCGCACGTCCGACGTGCCGGCCGACGCCTACAGCCCGGCCCTGCCGGCCAACCCGGCCCAGTCGGCGACCACGCTCACCGAGTCCAACCGCTGGGACATGACCCAGATCAAGGCCGACCAGGCCTGGAACGTGACCACCGGCTCCCCGTCCGTCAAGGTCGGTGTGCTCGACACCGGCGTGGACGACCAGCACCAGGACCTCGCGCCGAACTTCGACGCCGCCGACTCGGTCTCCTGCGCGTACGGCAAGCCCGACGCCCGGACCGGCGCCTGGCGCGACGTGGACACCCACGGCACCCACGTGGCCGGCACCATCGCGGCCGCGAAGAACGGCAAGGGCGTCATCGGCGTCGCGCCGGGCGTGAAGATCGCCTCCGTCCGGATCGCCGAGCCGAGCAGCACCCTGTTCTACGCCGAGAACACGGTCTGCGGCTTCGTCTGGGCCGGCGACCACGGCTTCAAGGTGACCAACAACAGCTACTACACCGACCCGTGGCAGTTCAACTGCCCGAACGACCTCGACCAGGCGGCCATCATCGAGGGCGTCAAGCGCGCCCAGGAGTACGCCGAGGGCAAGGGCTCGCTGCAGGTCGCGGCCGCCGGCAACGCCGACTACGACCTGGCGAACAAGACCACCGACACCGAGAGCCCGAACGACTCCACCAAGGTCACCCGGACCATCAGCAACGCCTGCCTCGACATCCCCACCGAACTTCCGGGTGTGGTGACCGTCGCTGCCACGGGCAGCGGCAGCGGCAAGGCCTCCTACTCGAACTACGGTCAGGGCGTCATCGACGTCGCGGCGCCCGGCGGCGACGGCGCGACCGGCGTCTACTCGACCCTGCCCGGCGGCAAGTACGGGACCAAGAGCGGCACTTCGATGGCCTCCCCGCACGTCACCGGGGTGGCCGCGCTGATCGCGAGCACCGACCCGTCGCTCACCCCGGCCGACATCCGGGCGCGGCTGGCGAGCCAGGCCAACGACCTGGCCTGCCCCGCCTCGGACAGCCGCTGCACCGGCACCACCGCCGACAACTCCTTCTTCGGCGAGGGCCAGGTCGACGCGCTGAAGGCGGTCGGCGGCACCACCCCGCCCACCGGGAAGTACTTCGAGAACCTCACCGACGTGGCGATCCCCGACAACACCACGGTGGAGAGCCCGATCACCGTCACCGGCGTCACCGGCAACGCCCCGGCGACGCTCAAGGTCGGCGTGGACATCAAGCACACCTACCGCGGTGACCTGGTCCTCTCCCTGGTCGCCCCCGACGGCACGGTGTACCTGCTGGAGGACTTCCCGAACAGCGACAGCACCGACAACGTCAACAAGACCTACACCGTCAACGCCACCGCGAGCGTGGCGAACGGCACCTGGAAGCTCCGGGTGAAGGACGGCGCCGCCGGCGACACCGGCGCGATCGACGCCTGGAACCTCACCTTCTGACCCACCCGAACCACCTCCGTCGCCCGCCGCCCGCGCCTACCCGCGGCGGGCGGCGGGGATCGACAGCAGGACGCCGAGCACCAGCAGGGTGGCGTACCCCGCGGTCTCGTGGCCGTCCGGCACCAGGTAGCGGACGAAGCCGAACAGCCGGAAGCCCCCGAGCCAACCGGACAGAAGGCCGGAGGCCCCGCCGAGGACGAGCACGAATCCGAGGTAGCCGAGCAGGGTCTTCATGGCCCCGAGCCTAGGAATCCGCCACCGCGCGGGCATCCGACTTTCGGCGCGACCGGGCACCACCAAAGTCGTGCGCGGGGGCCCGGGTGCGGGGATCCGGACGGAGCAGCAGGCGCGGCGGCCCGACGGCGGCCCGGGTACGTTCGCCGTGTGCAGCCCAATCGTGTGCATCCCGACCGTGCCCAGCCCGAGCACGAGCAGCCCGAGCGCCGGCACCTCAGGCGCGTACAGGCCGAATACGGGCACCTCAGGCGCGTGCGCCCCAGGCGCGTGCAGCGGAAGTCCCCGTACGCCAGCAGGGCCGCGGCTGGCGTCGCCGCCTCCGTCCTGGTGCTCGCCGTCGGCACCCCGATGGCCCTCGCGGCGCTCATACGGGGCGCCGGCGGAACCGCCGGCGGAGTCGTCGGCGGGGAGCGGCTCGGCAGTCCGGACGTCCAGGTGGCGCCGCTGGCCGGGGCGCCCGCGCTGCCGTCCGAGCTGACCGGCCGCTCCTGGCTGGTCGCCGACGCGAAGACCGGCGAGGTGCTCGCCGCCCGCAACGCCCATCTGCCGATGCCGCCGGCCAGCACGCTCAAGATGCTGTTCGCGGACACCGTGCTGCCCAAGTTCGACCGCTCGCTGGAGCACCAGGTCACCCCGGCCGAGCTGGCCAACCTCGGAGCCGGCAGCAGCCTGGTCGGCGTGAAGGAGAACCTGCCGTACCGGGTCGAGGACCTCTGGCGGGGCGTCTTCCTCAGCTCCGGCAACGACGCCGTCCACGTCCTCGCCCACATGAACGGCGGCCTCCAGCAGACCGTCACCGAGATGCAGGCCCGCGCCCGGACGCTGCAGGCGATGGACACCAAGGTGGTCTCCCCCGACGGCTACGACATGGACGGCCAGGTCTCCTCCGCGTACGACCTCACCCTGTTCGCCCGCGCCGGGCTGCGCAACGCCGACTTCCGCTCCTACTGCGCCACCCGCATCGCGCGCTTCCCCGGCGGGATGG
The DNA here is from genome assembly GCF_055560835.1 of Kitasatospora sp. NPDC023120. Lineage (NCBI taxonomy): Bacteria > Bacillati > Actinomycetota > Actinomycetes > Kitasatosporales > Streptomycetaceae > Kitasatospora > Kitasatospora sp. NPDC023120. The sequence goes on from NZ_JBVHHY010000014.1 coordinate 134,002, forward strand.
ACAACGTCACCGGGCAGCGCACCAGCTTCGACATCGCCAACACCGACCGGCTGCTCGGCAAGTACCCGGGGCTGATCGGCGTCAAGAACGGCTACACCACCAACGCCGGCGCCACCTTCACCGGCGCCGCCGAGCGCGACGGCCGCACCATGCTGGTCACGGTGATGCACCCGGAGGCACAGGGCAAGGTCTACGACGAGGCCGCCGCCCTGCTCGACTGGGGCTTCGCGGCGGCCGGGAAGGTCCAGCCGGTCGGGCAGCTGGCCGAGGACACCGCCCCCGCGGCCGCCGCTCCCGGCGGCTCCCCGGAGGCCGCTGCCGCCTCCCAGCTGCCACCGTGGTCCCGCCCGCCCGTGATCGGCGGCAGCGGCCCCGGCATCGCCCCCGCCGTCTGGTCGGCCGCCGTCCTCGGCACCGCCCTCGCCGTCTGGGCCGCCGCCCGTACCGCCGTCCGCCGCCGGCCCGCGCCCGCCCCGGCCGCTGCCGCACCGGCGTTCGGCGGCGGCTCCACCGGTCTCGGCGGCCGCGGCCGCCGCCGTCTGACCCGCCGCGCCCGTGCGGTGGTGCACACCGCCCGCACCCGCCGGTCCCGGGCCCGGTCCGGCCCCCTCTAGACTTCCGCCCATGACCACGCCCGACCCCTCCGCCGCGGACCGGCTCGCCCGGATCGTCCGGCTCTCCTCCGGCAGCTACCTGCTCGTCACCACCTACAAGAAGGACGGCACCACCGTGCCGACCCCGGTGTGGGTGGTCCGCGACGGGGAGGCGCTCGGCGTCTGGACCGTCGCGGACTCCTGGAAGGTCAAGCGGATCCGCAACCGCGCCGACGTGCTGGTCGGCCCGTGCGACGTCAAGGGCCGCCCGACCGGCGAGCAGTACCCGGCGACCGCAGAGATCCTCGGCCCCGAGCGCACCGCCGCGTACCGCACCCTGCTGCGCCAGAAGTACGGCCTGCTCGGCGTGCTCACCCTGCTCGGCAGCCGGCTGCGCCGCGGCGAGCGCGGCACCGTCGGCATCCGGATCACGCTGGCGGACTGAGGAGCCGTGGCGGCCGTGGGAGAGGACGGGCGCGCTCCGACGCTGCTGGTGGTGGACGGGGCGAACGTGGTCGGGTCGGTGCCCGACGGCTGGTGGCGGGACCGCCGGGGCGCCGCCGAGCGGCTGCGGGACGCGCTGGTCGCCGTCGCCGGGCGCGGGCTGCCGGAGCGTCCCGGACCGCTGGAGGTGGTCCTGGTGGTGGAGGGCGCGGCCCGGGGCGTCGCCGGGCTGCCCGAGGTGCGGGTGGTGGAGGCGAGCGGCAGCGGGGACGACCGGATCGTGGAGCTGGTCCGGGAGGCGCGGGCCGAGCACCCCGGGCGGGACTGCCTGGTCGTCACCGCCGACCGCGAACTGCGCGCCCGCGTCGGCGCGTTGGGCGCAGCGGCGACCGGCCCGCGCAGCGTGCGGCCCTGATCACTCCTCCCAGGGCCAGGCGACGGTGCTGCCGCGTTCCAGCAGCGGGATGAGCTCGAAGGACGCGTCGCTGAGCCCACCGAAGGTGTGGCGGTGCGGGCCCGGGGCGGCGTGGCCGAAGGCGTAGCCGGCCAGGTTCCAGGTGTAGACCGGGACGCTCTCCGGGACGGGTGCGAAGGTGTTGTACGCCGACCAGTGGGCCTGTTCGTCGGTCACCACGACCACCCGGTCGTGGTCCCGGTAGTGCTGCCGGACCGCGGCGGCCGTGGAGGTGCCGCCGAGGCTGCGGAAGCGCCGCAGGGTCTCCAGCACCGACGGCTCCGGTTCGACCACCCGGCTGTCGCTGCCGAACTGGACCAGGTCGGCCTGCTCTGCCCGCAGGGCGAGCGCGGTGCCGAAGACGGCGGCCGTGTCCGCCCGGTTGAGCTGGGTCCGGGCGGAGGGGAGGTCGAACATCGAGCCCGAGCGGTCCACCAGCACCAGGGTGCGGCCGGGCAGCGCGGGGACCCTGGCCAGCGAGTGGCCGAGGGCGGTCTCCAGCGGCTCGGACCAGCGCGAGGAGCGCGTGGCGCGGTGGGCGGCGAGGAACCGGAACGGGAACTGCCGGGAGCGTCGCACCTCCTCCGGGTCGGAGATCCGGCGGGCCACCTCCGCCGCCACCTCGTCGCGGACTCCGGCCTGGTCGAAGTTGCGCAGGTTGCGCACCAGCGCCATCGGCCCCATCGAGGGGATGACGGCCTCCCAGACGGCGGCGTCCAGCGGGCCCTGCAGCCAGCCGGCCAGGGCCTCCCAGGTCATCCCGGCCTCGGCGAGGCGCTGTGCGCCGCCGGGCTCGGCGACCAGTGCGCGGCGGTCGGCCGGCGGGACCGTGAGCAGGGCGTGGTGGGCGGTCAGCAGGGGCTCGTCGGCGGGCGGCAGGGCGCGGTCCGGGTGGTGGCGGCGGTCCAGGGCGTGGCGGAACAGGGCGTGCTGCCAGGGCCTGGCGGGCGCGGGTGCGGGGTGGGTGAGCTCCAGGACGTCGCCGAAGCGGAAGGCGTGCGAGGGGGTGTCGTACTTCAGCAGGGCCCGGCCGGTGTAGAGGCGGCGGACCGCGTCGCCGATGCCCCGGCGCAGCGGCTGGGGCAGCCTCCGGCCGTACCGGGAAGTCCAGTGGGCGAGCAACTCGCCGGGCTCGTCGGGGCGTTGGAGCACCGCGTCGACGGCCTGCCGGGAGTACCCGGCGGCTCCTGCGGCGGCCCGGGCGTGGACGAACTCGGCGGCCCCGGCCAGGGCTGCCGTGCGGATACGGGCCTCGGTGCGCAGCCAGTGCAGCAGGCCGAGGGTCCACTGCGGGTCGCTCACGGCGTGCTCGCGGACCAGCCGGAGGTAGCGTTCGTCGCGCTCGGCGGCCGCCTCGTAGAAGCTCTCCTGGCCGAACAGGTGGGAGACGGCCAGGAGGAACAGCTCCGACTTCGGCTCCCGCACGTACCCGGTGCCGCCCTGGTGGTTGGCGACCGGCCCGCCCGGGGTGGGCGCCCGGTGCGGGGCGGGTGGCGGCGGCACCGAGCGCAGGTGCGCGACCTCCGGCACCGGCCACAGGCCGTCGGTGGCGAGCGGGGAGGACACCCCGCGCCTGGTGAGTCCCGGTAGTTCTCGCTGGATCTCGGCCCTGGTGGCGGCCTTGGTCCGTTGACGGCTGAACCGGGTCATGCAGTGGTCCCCCTGGTGGGTGGAGCGGCTGGGGCGGGACGGGAGCGGCGCGAACAGGCGCGGAGACGGCGCCTCCCGGGATCAGAAGTGGCACCGGTGGCACTTGTTTTCGTCAGGAAGTAACCGGGGCCGGGCGCATCGGGAGGCGCCGTTCCGGACGCTACCCGGTCGGGTCACGGCGTGTCATCCGATTTGTTTTCGACGCGTTCGGGCGGGGATTTCGGAGCGTACGGGAACCGACGGCGCTGCCCGTCCGACTGCTGGGGGGTGAGTGCGAAGTCGCCGGGTGTCCGGCCGTTGAGTGTGCTGGTGGGGTTCGCCCTGCTGCTGGTGGTGGTGTTCGTGGTGGCCTACGGGGTGGGCAGGCAGGTCGGGCCGGTGGCGCCCGGGCTGCGGCCGGGCAGTGGGGGCGGCGCCTCGCCGGGGATGGGCGGGCACGACATGGGAGGGATGCGGTGAGCGCCGTCGCGGGGGCCGATGCCGGTGCCCCGGGGTCCGACGCCCTGGTCTCCACCGACCTGGCGGTCGGCGGGATGACCTGCGCGGCCTGCGTGGGCCGGGTGGAGAAGCGGCTGGGCCGGATCGACGGGGTGACGGCCGGGGTGAACCTGGCGACCGGCCGGGCCCGGGTGCTGCACCCGGCCGGGGTGCCGGTCGAGGACCTCGTGGCGGCGGTCGAACGGGCGGGCTACACCGCCGAGTTGGCACCCGAAGGGGTGCCGGTCGGGGTGGTGGAGGAGGAGCCGGACGAGCGGTGGCGGCTGCTGATGACCGCCCTGCTCGCCGTCCCGGTGCTGGTGCTGTCCATGGTGCCCTCGCTGCAGTTCACCGCCTGGCAGTGGGTCTGCTTCGCGCTGGCCGTCCCGGTGGTGACCTGGGGGTCGGCCGCCTTCCACCGGCGGGCCTGGCAGGGGCTGCGGCACGCGGCGGCGACCATGGACACCCTGGTGAGCCTGGGTGTGGTGGCCTCCTTCGGCTGGTCGGCGTACGCGCTGGTGTTCGGCGGGGCCGGGGATCCGGGCATGCGGATGCCGTTCTCGCTGACCGCCGACGGCAGCGGCACGGCGCACGTGTACCTGGAGGCGGCGGTCGGCGTGCCGCTGTTCGTCCTGGCCGGTCGGCTGCTGGAGGGCCGGGTGCGGCGGCGCAGCGGTTCCGCGTTGCGGGCGCTGGCCGAGCTGGGCGCCAAGCAGGTGTGCCTGCGCGGGGCGGACGGCGAGGAGCGCCTGGCGCCGATCGAACTGCTGCTGCCCGGGCAGGAGTTCGTGGTGCGCCCGGGCGAGCGGGTGGCCACCGACGGGGTGGTGGTCGAGGGCGGTTCGGCGCTCGACCTGAGCCTGCTGACCGGGGAGAGCGTGCCGGTCGAGGTGGGCCCCGGGGACCGGGTGGCGGGCGCGACGGTGAACGTCGGCGGCGCGCTGGTGGTCCGGGCCACGGCCGTCGGCGAGGACACCCAACTGGCCCGGATCACCGCCCTGGTCGCGGACGCCCAGGCGGGCAAGGCGCGGGCGCAGCGGCTGGCGGACGCGGTGGCCGGGGCTTTCGTGCCCTGCGTGCTGACGGTCGCGGCCGCCGTGCTGGGGTTCTGGCTGGGCGCGGGCGCGGCCCCGCAGGCGGCGGTGACGGCGGCCGTCGCGGTGCTGGTGGTGGCCTGCCCGTGCGCGCTCGGACTGGCGACGCCCACGGCGCTGCTGGCGGCGACCGGGCGTGGTGCGGAGCTGGGTGTGCTGGTGCGTGGCCCGGAGGTGCTGGAGAGCCTGCGGCGGGTGGACACCGTGGTGATGGACAAGACCGGGACGCTGACCACCGGCCGGATGGAACTCGCGGCGGTCACCACGACGGAGAACGTCGAAGAGGCGCAGGTGCTGCGGCTGGCGGGCGCGGTCGAGCACCGCTCCGAGCACCCGATCGGCCGGGCGGTCGCCGCGGCGGCCCGGGAGCGCTGCGGCGCCCCGCCGCCCGTGGACGGCTTCGCCGCGGCCACCGGGCTCGGGGTGTCCGGGACGGTCGAGGGCCGGGCCGTCCGGGTGGTCCGCCCGGACGGCACCGCGCTGCCCCCGGCGCTGGCCGGGGCGGTCAGCGCGGCCGGCGACGCGGGCCGCACCGCCGTCGTGGTCGAGCTGGACGGGCGTCCGGCGGCCGTCCTGGCGGTCGGCGACACGCTGCGCTCGGGCAGCTGGCGCGCACTCCACCGGCTGCGCGGGATGGGCCTGGAGACCGTCCTGCTGACCGGGGACGGGCCGGGCGCCGCCCGGGCGGTGGCGGCCGAGCTGGGCATCGAGCGGGTGCACGACTCCGCCTCGCCCGAGCGCAAGGCCGAGGTGGTGGCCGAACTGCGGGCCGCCGGGCGGACGGTGGCGGTGGTCGGCGACGGCGTCAACGACGCGGTCGCGCTGGCCTCGGCCGACCTCGGGGTGGCGCTGGCCTCGGGCAGCGACGCCGCGATCGGCGCGGCCGGGCTGACCCTGGTGCGCGGCGACATCGAGGCGGTGGTGGACGCCGTACGGCTGGCGCGGCAGACCCTCGCGACGATCCGGGCGAACCTGCTGTGGGCCTTCGGCTACAACCTGGTGCTGATCCCGCTGGCGGCGGTCGGGCTGCTCAACCCGATGCTGGCGGCGGTCGCGATGTCGCTCAGCTCCCTGCTCGTGGTGGGCAACAGCCTGCGGCTGCGCACCTGGGAGCCGGGGCGGGGCAGCCCGGCACGCGCGAAGGGGGCTCGACGGTGAAGGCGCTGGGACGGCTGAAGGGGGCTCGACGGTGAGGGCACAGGAACGGCTGAAGGGGGCTCGACAGTGAAGGCGCTGGAACGGCTGAAGGGGGCTCGACGGTGAAGGCGCTGGGACGGCTGAAGGTCGCCGGCCCGCCGGTCGGCGCGGCGGTGCTGGCGCTGGTGCTGCTGACCGGCTGGACGGCGGTCGGCGGGGCGGGCCGGACCCGCCCGGTGGAGGCCGGGCCCGGCTGGGTGCTGCTGCCCACGGCGGGCGCGGCCACGGCCACCGCGGCCTTCTTCACGGTCCGCAACCCGGGCGACGTGCCGGACGAACTGATCGGCGCCCGCTGGGAGTTCGGCGGGCCGATCACCCTGAAGCGGCACCTCCACCAGGGCGCGGCGGGCCGCTGGGAGCCGGTCGCGGCACTGCCCGTCCCCGGGGGCGGCGAACTCGCGATGACCCCGGAGGACGCCGACCTGATGATCGCCGACCCGCCGCCGCTGCGGGCCGGCCAGTGGGTGGAGTTCACCCTCACCTTCCGCCACAGCCCCGAACTCCGGCTCGGGGCCCGGGTGCTGGCACCGGCCGACCGCCCGCGCTGAGCTCCGCCCGGGCCCCGGGCTCGGCAGCGCCGGTGCTCGCGCCGCGCGCGTACGATGCCCCGGTGGCGGGGAGAGCGGGGAGAGAGGTCCGGCTGCGGCCGGCGCGGGCCTTGGTGGTCGCGGTGGCTGTCGCGCTGGCGGCGGCGCACCTGTTGAGGGGGTTGGCGCGGATACCGGCGGAGCCGGTCGCCGGGGCCGCGGTGGTGGCGTCCTGCCTCGCGCTGGTGGCGCTGCAGCTGCGGCACACCCGGCCCGAGCCCGGCGGGGTGCCCGCGTGGGCGGGCTGGACGGTCGTGGAGCTGGCGGTCGGCTTCCTCGCGGTCGGCCCGTTCGGCGTCTCGATCGGGCTGCTCTGCCTGCCCGCGGCCTCGCTCCTGCTGGAGCGCCGCCGGCTGCTGCTGCCGCCGTTCGCGGCGGGCGCCGTCCTGGCCGGGGCGGTCCGGTCCGCCGACGTGCGCGACACCGCCGACCTGCTGGTGACGGTCGCGCTCGGCGGCGTCATGCTGTACGCCGTCACCACGCTCGCCCTGCTGGCGGCCGGCGTCCACACCGCGCGGCTCACCCTGGCCGCGGCCGCGGTCACCGACGAGCGGCTGCGCATCGCGTCGAGCCTGCGCAGCGAGCTGTCCGAGGGGCTGGCGCGGATCCACGGCCTGGCCGTCGAAGGCGGTCCCGCCGCCCTCGACCGGCTGATCGACGCGGCCCGCACGACGCTGGCGGCCGCCCGCGCCACCACCGCCGAGCTGCGCAGCCTCTCGCTCGCCCCGGAGGCGGCCAGCGCCCGCGCGCTGCTCTCCTCCGCCGGCATCACCGCCGACATCCGGGTCGGGCACCGCGAGCCGCTCGGACCGACCGGCACGGTGCTCGCGGTGGTGCTGCGCGAGGCGGTCACGGCGGTCGTCCGGGTCGGCGACGCCCGCCGGTGCGAGGTCACCACCGGTGAGCGGACCGGGCGGGTGGTCCTGCGCGTGGTCAGCGACGGCGTGCCCACGGCGGCACTCGGCGCGGACGTCCTGGACGGCCTCGCGGAGCGGGTCCGCGCCGTGGGCGGCCGGCTGACGGCCGGTCTGGAACCGGACGGGCGCTTCGCCGTGGAGGCGACCGTCGCCGCCACCCCCGCCCCGGCGGCCGCCGCCGACCCGCCCGAGCTGCGCACCGCGCTCGGCCTCTACTACTTCCTGCTCGCCGCGTTCTGCGCCAAGGCGCTGCTGTTCGTCCCCTGGTCGGTGTCCGGACTCGCCCTCGGCCTGGCCTGCGCACTGGCGTTCTGTGCCTTCCAGGTCCGCTTCTCGATCAAGGACGCCACCCGGCACGCCCGCCCCGCCCTGCTCGCCTCGGCGGTCCTCGCCCTGGCACCGCTGCCCTGGCTGGGGCGGAACTGGATCGGCGCGGCCGGCATCCTGGCCGGCTCCCTGCTGATCGCCCTGCCGCTGCGCGCGGGCGCGGCCCTGGCCGCCGCTATGGCGCTGGCCGCCGGGGTGATCGGCGGGGGCGGCCCGGCCGCCGTGCTGCTGACCGGTGTCAACGTGACCATCACCTGCGTGGTGGTCTTCGCGGTGCTGCGCCTGGTCCGGCTGGTACGGGAGCTGCAGCGGGCAGGGGCGGGACTGGCCCGCGCCGCCGTCGTCACCGAGCGCCTGCGCGCCGCCCGGGACCTGCACGACCTGCTCGGGCACGGATTGGCCGCGATCCTGCTCAAGGCCGAACTCGCCCGGCGTCTGGCGGACGCCGCGACGGACCCCGGTACCGGGGCTTCCCGGGGGCCCGGCGGCAGTGCCCGCGCGGCAGCCGATGACCGCTGCCGGGCCGAGCTGGCGGACATCGCGCGGCTGGCCACACGCGGGCAGGCCGAGCTGGGCGCGGTGGCGAGCGAGAGCCCCCGGCTCTCCTTCGCGGCCGAACTCGCCTCGGCGGCGGCCGTCCTGGAGGCGGCCGCCATCACGGTGGAGCTGGACGACGCACCGGTGCCGGCCGAGGCGGGGACGGTGCTGAGCGTGGCCCTGCGCGAGGCCGTGACCAACATCCTGCGGCACAGTTCCGCCCGCCATGCCAGGATCGCTACCTCCGTCACCGGCGGCTCGGTGCGCCTGGAGGTGGAGAACGACGGCGTCCGGGCCGGCGTCACCGCGCCAGGCTCCGGGATCGGCGGCCTGACCGTACGCCTCACCGAGGCCGGCGGCACCCTGAGCGCCGGCCCGGACGACGGCTGGTACCTGCTGCGCGCCGAACTGCCGCTGAACCGGCGGCACGAAGCCGGAGCAGCGGTCCCCGTGGTGTGACGACGGGCAGCTGCCCTACGCCACCAGCCAGCCCGCCTCGCGGGCGATGCGCACCGCGTCCGTCCGGTTCCGGGCGTTCAGCTTGCCGACGACCGCGGTGAGCACATTGCGCACCGTCCCCGTCGACAGGTGCAGCCGCGCGGCGATCTCGGGCGGCTCGGCGCCCTCCGCCAGCTCCCGCAGCACGTCGTTCTCGCGCGGCGTGAGCGGATTGTCCGCCAGGTCCCAGGCCACCACCGCCAGCGACGGATCCAGTACCCGGCCGCCGCCGGCGACCCGGCGGATGGCCGCGACCAGCTCCGCCGGCGGGGCGGTCTTCAGCAGGAAGCCGTCGACCTTCGCGTCCAGGGCCCGGCGGAGCAGCCCGGGGCGGCCGAGCGAGGTCAGCATCAGCGTCCGGCAGCCCGGCAGCCGCTCCTTGAGCGCCGCGGCGGCCTGCAGACCGTCCGTCCGGCCGGGCATCTCGATGTCGAGCACCGCGACGTCGGGCGTGAAGACCATCGCGCGGTCCACCACGTCGTCGGCCGAGTCGGCCTGTGCGACCACCTCGAGGTCGGGCTCCAGCTCCAGGAGCGCCACCAGTGCGCCGCGTACCACGTGCTGGTCCTCGGCCAGCAGGAGTCTGATCATGTCCCGACCCTACCCGTGACGATGTCACGGGTGCCCCGTGATCCGCTCCCTGGGAAGGGAGTTCGCAGGTCGACAGGCTTGGGGACATGAACGAAGCGATCACTCTGGACGCCGTGAGCAAGGTCTACGGCAAGGGGCGGGGCGCGGTCGCCGCCCTGCGCGAGGTGACGGTGCGGCTGCCCAAGGGCGGCTTCACCGCCGTGATGGGGCCCTCCGGTTCGGGCAAGTCCACCTTCCTGCACTGCGCGGCCGGCCTGGACCGTCCGACCTCCGGGACGGTCCGCCTCGGCGACACCGACCTGTCGCGGCTGAGTGAGACCAAGCTGACCGAACTGCGCCGGGAGCGCGCGGGGTTCGTGTTCCAGGCCTTCAACCTGATCTCCTCGCTGACCGTCGAACAGAACGTCACCCTGCCGCTGCGGCTGGCCAAGCGGCGCGCCGACGCCGGGCGGCTGGCCGAACTCATCCGCCGGGTGGGGCTGCAGGAGCGCGCCGGGCACCGGCCCGGTCAGCTGTCCGGCGGCCAGCAGCAGCGGGTGGCGATCGCCCGGGCGCTCATCTCGGACCCCGAGGTGGTGTTCGCCGACGAGCCCACCGGCGCGCTGGACACCATGACCGCCCGCGAGGTCCTGACGCTGCTCCGGCAGACCGTCGACGAGTTCGGCCAGACCATCGTCATGGTCACCCACGACCCCGTCGCCGCGTCCTACGCCGACGAGGTCCTCTTCCTGGCCGACGGCCGGGTCGCCGACACCATGTCCGAGCCGACCGCCGCCAAGGTCGCCGACCGCATGATCCGCCTGGGAGCGTGGAACCGATGATGCTGAGCTTCGCCCTCACCACCCTCCGGCACCGCACGGCCGGCTTCGCGGGCGCCTTCGTCGCCCTGTTCTGCGCGGCCGCCCTCGTCTGCGGCTGCGGGACCCTCCTGGCCACCGGCCTCACCGGCACCGTCCGGCCCGAGCGCTACGCGGCCGCCCCGATCGTCGTGTCCGGCGACCAGGAGGTGCACACCGTCGAGGACAAGGGCAAGGGGAAGGTCAAGGAGAAGGCCAAGCCGTTCGCCGGCCACGCCTGGGTGCCGGCCGACCTCGCCGCCCGCATCGCCGCCCTGCCGTCGGTGCGGTCGGTCGCCACCGAGGTGACCTTCCCGGTGCTGCTGCCCGGCGGGCCCGACGGCGGCTCCTGGGGCCACGGTTGGGAGTCCGCGCCGCTGAGCGGGCTCACCCTCGCCGCCGGCCGCGCACCCTCCGGACCGGACGAGGTCGTGGTCGACGCCGCCACCGCGGCCCGGGCCCACCTGTCGCCCGGCTCCACCACCGCCGCCCGTACCGCCGCGGGCACGCTGACCGTCCGCGTGGTCGGCGTCACCGCGCAGGGATTCGACAGCCAGGCCGCGGTCTACTTCGCCCCCGACCGGGCCCGCCGGCTCGCCGGGCACGACGGACTGGTCGGCGCGATCGGCGTCTTCCCGGCCGCGCCGTCGGCCGCCGAAGACGTCCGGGCGCTGCTCGCCGGCACCCGGACCACCCCGGCCCCCGTGGTCCGCACCGGCGACGACCGCGGCCGGGTGGAGTTCCCCGACGCCGCCAACGCCCAGGTCCGCCTGGTCAGCATGGGCGCCGTCCTGGCCGGCACCTCGCTGCTGGTCGCGCTGCTGGTCGTCGTCGGCACCTTCGGGCTGTCGATCCAGCAGCGGCAGCGGGAGATCGCCGTCCTGCGGGCCGTGGCCGCGACCAGCCGGCAGGTCCGCAAGATGATCGGCGGCGAGGCACTCGCCATCGGCCTGGCCGCCGGAACCCTCGGCGCCGCCGCCGGACTGCCGCTGGGCGACTGGCTGCACGGACGCTTCGTCGCCCTGGACGTCATCCCGGCCAACCTGCCCGTCGTCCTCTCGCCCTTCCCGGCGATCGCCGCCACGGCCACCACCCTGCTGGCCGGCTGGGGAGCCGCCCGCATCTCCGCCCGGCGCGCCACCGCCATCAAGCCGGTCGAGGCCCTCGGCGAAGCCGAACTCAAGCCGCTGCGCCTGTCCTGGCCCCGGATCCTCCTCGGTGTCCTCGCCGCCGCCGGCGCCGTCACACTCACCGCCCTGCTCACCGCGCTGCACTCCGACCAGGCCTCGACCCCGGTCTGCTTCATCGCCGTCCTGCTGTGGTGCACCTCCCTCGCGCTGCTCGGCCCGCTGGTGGTCCGGGGCGGCACCGGGATCCTCGGGCTGCCGCTGCGGGCGTCCCGGGTCGGCGGCTACCTCGCCGCCCACAACCTGCGCGCCGGGGCGCACCGGCTCGCCTCGGTCGTCACCCCGCTGACCCTGCTGATCGCGATGGCCTGCACCATCCTGTTCACCCAGACCACCGTCGACGGCGCGGCGGGCGCGCAGCGCGAGCGCGGGAACACCGCCGACTTCGTCGTCGGACCGCGGGTGCCGGACACCGCCGCCGAGGCGCTCGCCGCCGTCCCGGGCGTACGGACCGTCACCCGGGTGCTCCACACCCAGGTCCGTGACGGGCTGACCAAGCGCAGCGTCCAGGCCGTCACGCCCGAGCGCCTGTCCGACACCCTCGACCTCGGCGTCACCGCCGGCGACCTCGGCCGTCTGACGGACGGTACGGCGGCGGCCGCCGACGGGCTGGGCTACCGGCTCGGCCAGCGGGTGCGCTTGGTCCTCGCCGACGGCACCCCGGCCGAGGTGACGGTCGTCGCCCTCTACGGCCGCGGCCTCGGCTTCGGCGACCTCACCCTCGCGCACTCCCTGGTCGCCGCCCACGTCGACGTGCCGCTCGACAGCGAGCTGCTGGTACGCGGCAACGGTCAGGGCGCGGGCCCCACCCGGGAGTCCCTCGCCGCGGCCCTGCACGCCGAGCCCGGCCTGGGAGTGCTGGACCGCGCCGCCGCCCAGGCCTCGGAGACCCGGGTCAGCGCGCAGATCGGCTACGTCACCCTCGGGCTGATCATCGCCTTCGTCGCCATCGCCGTCCTCAACACGCTGGCCATGAGCATCGCCGACCGCCGCCCCGAGTTCGCCGCCCTCGGGCTCACCGGCGCCACCCGCGGCCAGATCCGGCGCATGCTCGGCTGGGAGACCGCGACCTCCGTGGCCATCGCCGCCGCACTCGGCCTCGCCATCTCCTTCGCGGTGCTCACCACCTACGCCCAGGGCATCACCCGCGGCACCGCCGGAGCCGCCGTCCCCGCCACCGGCCTCGCCCTGGTCCTCGCCGGCGCCGCCGCCCTCGCCGCCCTCGGCACCTGGATCCCCGCCCACACCACCCTGCGCGCCCTGCGTCGTCAGGGGTGAACGCCCGGTCCCGGGTTGACGAGGTGGTTCGTAGTCGGGACGATGTGTCGCCGCGCGAGTGCGCGAGGGCGCGAAGGCGCGCAGAAACGGTTCCGAAGGGGTGGGTCATGGGGTTCGCTGGGTCCGACAGGTTCGCCGGGAAGGCCGCTCTGGCCGTCGGCACGGCGCTGGTCCTGGCGGCCTGCACGCCCGGGGGCAGCGGAACGTCCTCCGACCACCGGTCGTCCGGCAAGCCTCCGTACGGCCCGGCTGTCACCGAGGCCGTCAACTCCGTCAACACCGAACTCGCCAAGGCCGCCGCGGCGAAGGACCTGACCGAGTTCGGCGCCGCGCTGGACGCGCTCAGCAGTGAGGCGAGCCTGAACGGTCAGACGCTGGGCCTGACCGACGATCCGGCCGACGCGGGAGCGGCGACAGCGAAGAGCCAGCTGGTGTTCGCCCTCAGGTCGCTGTCCACCTCCGCCTCGTCGGTGCGCCGTGACGTGGACCGCCGGAAGGTCTGCGCTCTGGGCTCCGCCGAGGCCGAGCTCGGCTCCTCCCCGGCGCTGACGGATGTGTCGGCCGCCCTCACCAAGCTGGCGGCGGCCGGCCAGTCGGCGACCCTGACCGTCCCGCAGTTCCCCAAGCAGCAGTCCCGCTCGCTGGAGAACGGCACCATGGTCCGCAGCGGGAAACTGCGCGGGGAGGGCGTGTTCAAGGTCGACAACGGCGGCACCACGGACGCGGTGGTCTCGCTCGCGCTGAACGGCAAGGCGGTGCACTCGGTGTTCGTCGCCAAGGGTGCGAAGGCCAGTGTCGAAGGCGTGGAGGACGGGACGTACCAGGTCTACGTCTCCGACGGCGTCGACTGGGACGCCGAAGCCAAGGGCTTCACCCGGAGCTGCGTGTTCACCAAGTTCGAGGACACCTTCGCGTTCGAGACCGGCCGGACCACGACCTCGTGGGAGATCACCCTCCAGCCGACGGTCGACGGCAACGCCAAGACCAGCGACGTGGACCCGAACGCCTTCCCGCAGCCGTGATCACGCCCCGTCCAGCGTCTCGGTGACCGGGCGGCGGGGCGTGGCCCTCCCGGGCGGGCCGTAGCCGACGCGCAGGACCAGCCGGAGCGTCATGACGATCCACTCCTTCGACCGGAACGCGGTCCGCTCGCGCGACCGCGGGGCCCTCACTGCTTCCGAGCGTGCGCGCCGTACCCGGCGGGCGACGGAGCCGTTGGGCCTGGCTTCGCCCCGCAGCCGGGGGCCGAAGACAGGCCCTGAGGCCTTCGTCCGGCGGGGCTTTCGTCACCCGTGCGGGACGACCGCGACCGGCGCCTCGGCGTGGTGCAGCACCGCGTGCGCGACCCCGCCGAGCCGGGGGCCGAAGTCGAAGGGGCGGCGGCGCCGGCCGACCACGACCAGCGCCGCCCCCGCCGAGGCCCCGACCAGACCGCGGGCCGCACCCAGCCGGACGTCCTCGACCACCGCGACGCCCGGGTACTGCTCGCGCGGACCGGCCAGGGCGAGCGAGAGCAGCTTCGCCTCCAGCGCCTCCAACTGGGCGATCTCGCCCGCCGGGAGGGCCCCGCCCGCGTAGCCGAACAGCGGCGGCAGGTCCCAGCCGTGCACCGCCCGTACCGGGGCACCGCGCAGGGCGGCCTCGTGGAAGGCGAAGTCGAGCACCTCCTCCTCCGGGCCGTGTGCGTCGACGCCGACCACCACCTCGGCCGCGCCCCGCGCACCCTCGTGGGCGTCGCGCACCACGACCACCGGCACCCCGCTGCGCCCGGCCACCGCCATGCTGACCGAGCCGAGCAGCAGTCCGGTGAAGCCGCCGCGGCCGCGCGAGCCGAGCACCAGCAGTCCGGCGTCCGCGGCGGCGGCCACCAGACCGTCGACCGGCGCGTCCAGGACCGCGTCGGTCTGCACGGCCAGCTCTGGGTGGCGCCCGCGGACGTCCTCGGCCGCCTCCTCCAGGGTCCGCTGGACGGCCTCGGGCAGGTCGTCGGGCTCGGCGAAGGCGGACACGCCGTCGGTCAGCCACGGCCAGGCGTGCACCAGCCTCAGCGATCCGCCGCGGCGCATCGCCTCCTCGGCGGCCCAGTGGGCGGCGGCGGCGCTCTGCGGCGAGCCGTCGATCCCGGCCAGCACGGTCGACCTCGGCTCGCTTCGCTCGCTCATGGGACGTTCCTCCACGGTGTCGGCACTCGGTGGTTCGGCGCTGGCGGCGGGGTCCGCTGACGCCCCGTCCGCTCCTCCCCCACCCTGGCAGCCGCGTCCGGCCCGGGACAGAGGCCGCAGGACCCTCCGCGACGGGACGAAAGGCCCGCCCGACGGAGCCTACGAGCAGCGACCCCCCTGTACCCGCCCGCGACACCCTGCCACTACCGTGAACGGGGCAATCCCGCTGGTCGGACGGCACCCGTGTCGGGCAGGCGCGGGGTCAGGGCGGGAGACGAGGAGGACAGCGGTGGGCGGAGCGGACGACCGCGCGGCGGGTGACGACGCGCGGATGCCCCGGCTGCGCCTGGACGAGCTGCTGGAGGAGCTCCAGTGGCGGATCGACGCGGCGCGCGGGACGCAGAACCGGGTGCACAGCCTGCTGGAGGCGGTGCTCGCGGTCGGCCGCGAGCTGGACCTGTCGCAGGCGCTGCACCGGATCATCGAGGCCGCCGCGGACCTGGTGGACGCCCGCTACGGCGCGCTGGGGGTGATCGGCCCGGACGGGCACTCGCTGTCGCAGTTCCTGACGGTGGGTCTGACCGCGGAGGAGATCGCCAAGATCGGCCCGCCGCCGTCCGGCCGGGGCATCCTCGGCGAGCTGATCCGCGAGCCGCAGCCGCTGCGCTGCCCGGTGCTGTCCGACCACCAGGCCTCGGTCGGGTTCCCGTCCAACCACCCGCCGATGCACACCTTCCTGGGGGTGCCGGTGCGGGTGCACGGCGAGGTCTTCGGCAACCTCTACCTGACCGACAAGCGCGGCGGGCTGGACTTCGACGAGGACGACGAGGCGGTGATCGCCACCCTGGCGGTCGCGGCCGGGGTGGCGATCGACAACGCCCGGCTGTACGAGGAGGCGCAGCTGCGCCAGCGCTGGCTGCGGGCGAGCACCGAGATCACCCGCAGCCTGCTGTCGGGCGCGCCGCGCCTGGAGGTGGTCGAGCTGATCGCCCGTCGGGCCCGGGAGATCTCCGGCGCCGAGCTGGCGGACGTGTCGGTGGCGCTGGCCGGCCCGCAGGAGCGGGCCGAGGAGCTGGCGGTGGAGGTCGCGCTGGGCGGCACGCCGTCGGCGCGGCTGGGGGTGACGGTGCCGGTGGACGGCACGCTGTCGGGCGCCGCGTACGCCTCCGGCTCGCCGGTCACCAGCGACGAGCTGTCCTGCGACGCCCGCTTCCCGGCCGGCCCGGCGGGCCGCTTCGAGGGGCTGGGCGCCGCGGTGGCGGTACCGCTGGGCACCGGGTCCGGGTACGGGCGGGGCGTGCTGCTGCTGGCCCGGGCGCAGGGGCAGCCCGCCTTCGGCCCGGAGGAGACCGGCCCGCTGCTGGGCTTCGCCGACCAGGCCGCGCTCGCCCTGGAGCTGGCCGAACGGCGGCGCGACGCCGAGCAGTTGAACCTGCTGGAGGACCGCGACCGGATCGCCCGCGACCTGCACGACCTGGCGATCCAGCGGCTGTTCGCGACCGGCATGACGCTGCAGAGCGCGGGCCGGCTGATCGAGAGCCCGGCCGCCGCGGACCGGGTGGCCCGGGCGGTGGCGGACCTGGACGAGACCATCAAGATCATCCGCTCGACCATCTTCGGCCTGCGCGCCCACAGCGAGCCCGACCGCGGCCTGCGTGCCCGCGCCACCCGGGTGGTCACCGACGCCCAGGGCACGCTCGGCTTCGCGCCCCGGCTGAGCATGGAGGGCCTGCTGGACACCGACGTGCCGCAGGAGCTGGCCGAGCACGTGGTGGCCGTCCTCGCCGAGGCGCTCAGCAACGCCGCCCGGCACGCCCGCGCCTCCCGGGTCGAGGTGACGCTGCGCGCCATCGCCGGGCGGGTGGTGCTGACCGTCGCGGACGACGGCGTGGGCGTGCCCGAGGGCGGGCGGCGCAGCGGCCTGCGCAACCTCGCCGAGCGCGCCGAGCGGGTCGGCGGGTCCTTCACGGTCGCCCCGGCCGAGGGCGGCGGCACCCGACTGTCGTGGGACGCCCCGGTCGGCTCGTAGCGGCACCCCCGGGGCCTCCGGCCACCGTCGGCCGGGCCCCGGGCCGGTCAGCCGCGCCCGGCGCGCAGCGGGGAGGGCTGCGCGGCGGCGGACGCCTGGCGCAGCTCGGTGGCGATCAGCGCCGCCTGCACCCGCCGCTCCACGCCCAGCTTGGCGAGCAGCCGCGAGACGTGGTTCTTGACGGTCTTCTCGGCGAGGTAGAGCCGCTCGCCGATCTGCCGGTTGGTCAGCCCTTCGCCGATCAGCGCCAGCACCTCATGCTCGCGGACGGTCAGCCCGGGGCCGGTGGTGACCGGCTGGGCCGGTTCGGCATCGCTGCGCAGCCGGTTGAGCAGGCGGGTGGCCGCGCCGGGGTCGAGCATCGAGCGGCCGGAGGCGACGGTGCGGACGGCGGCGACCAGGTCGGTGCCGCTGATCTGCTTCAGCACGTACCCGGCGGCGCCCGCCATCACGGCGTCCAGCAGGGCCTCCTCGTCGTCGAAGGAGGTGAGCATCAGACAGGCGAGGTCGGGCATCCGCGAGCGCAGCTCGCGGCAGACGGAGACGCCGTCCCCGTCACCGAGGCGGACGTCCAGCACGGCGACGTCGGGCCGCAGCGCCGGCACCCGGACCAGCGCCTGCTCGGCGGTCGCCGCCTCGCCGACCACCTCCAGGTCCGGCGCGCCGTCCAGCAGGTCGTGCACGCCGCGGCGCACCACCTCGTGGTCGTCCAGCAGGAACACCCGGACCGGCGCCGAGGCCTCGGCGCCCTCCGTCTTGGTCGCCATCACGCGGCTCCACCTTCGTCACCCCCGCACACTCCCAGCGGGGCCCAGGGCATCATCGCCCACCGGGCGGCCTGCTCCCAGGGCCGAACGGCCCCATTGCGGCCGCCCTCCGTACGGCTCCGCCCGCCTCCGCGCCGCCCCCTCGCCTCCTCCGCCGTCAGCCCCGAGTCGGCGCCAGCCGGAGGAGCTCGCCGCGCTCCAGCGCCGCGTACACGGCGCCGTCCGGTCCGACGGCGATCCCGTGCGGCTCGGCGCCCTCGCCCGGGATCGGGTGGCCGTCGAGCCGCCCGCCCGGGGTCAGCACCCCGATCCGGCCTGCGCCCCACTCGGTGAACCAGAGCCGCCCGTCCGGTCCCGCCGCGATCGCGTGCGGCCTGGCGGCCCGGTCGGCCAGCGGATACTCCGTCACCTCCCCGTCCACGGTGATCCGCCCGACCAGTCCGCCGCCGATGCCGACGTACCAGAGCGCCCCGTCCGCCCCGGCGGCGATCCCGACCGGCGCGGTGCCCCCGGTGGGCAGCCGGTGGACGGTCACCTCCCCGTCCGTCGCGACCCTCGCCACCGCGTCCGCGCGGTTGAGCGTGCACCACAGGGCGCCGTCCGGCCCGGCCGTGATCAGCGAGGGGAACGCCTCGGGGAGGGGCAGCGGATACTCCGTCACCTCGCCGTCCACGGTGATCCGTCCGACCCGGTTCGCGTTCATCTCGGTGAACCACACCGCCCCGTCCGGCCCGGCGGCGATCCCGTACGGCCCGGCGTTCTCCCCCGGCAGCGCGAACGAGCCCACCCTGCCGTCCGGATCGATCCGCCCGATCCGGTGGTCCCGCATCCGGCTGAACCACATCGCCCCGTCGGGCCCGGCAGTGATCACCGCCGGGCCGCACTCCGGCGCCCCCAGTCCGTACCGCGCCACCGAACCGTCCGCCGCCAGCCGCCCGACCTCCCCGCTGTGCACCAAGGTGAACCAGACGTCCCCGCCCGCCCCCACCGCAACCCCGTACGGCCCAGCCCCGGCCTCGGCCACCCCGAACAGTTCCATCTGCACCCTCCCAGCGCTATCGCAACTTCCGTCGCATTAGTGATGCTGTCACGACCACCCCACCGACGGCAACCCGATTCGACGCCATGTCAGCGGCCGCCCCTACGATGCGGACCATGACCGATCCGGCCGCACTCACCGATCAGGAGATCCTCGCCGGGATCCGCAGGTACGCCGCGCGCGAGCGGCTGCCCCCGCCGGCGACCGCGGAGGCCCTACTCCCCCGCCTCCGGTGGGCGCCCCGGGGCGCCGCGCAGGACGGAGATGACGCCCGTGACAGCCGCGCAGACCGGGACGGCGAGCAGGGCGCCGATGATTCCGGCGATGCCGGAGCCGGCGACGACGGCGACCATGATGGTCGCCGGGTGCAGTTCCACCGTCCGGCTCTGGATGACCGGCTGCAGGATGTTGCCCTCGATCAGCTGGACGGCGAGGACCACGCCGAGGGCCCAGAGGGCTGTGCCGAGGCCACCGTCGGCGAGGGCGACCAGGACGGCGACGGCGCCGGAGAGGAAGGCGCCGACGAAGGGGATGTAGGCGCCCATGAAGACGAGCGCGCCGAGGCCGGGCGCGCCGGGGACGCCGAGGGCGACCAGGCCGATGGTGATGAAGCCGGCGTCGATCAGGGCGATCAGGGTGGTGCCGCGCATGAAGCCGGCCATCGCGTCGAAGGCCCGCTCGGCGCAGGCGATGACGGTCTCGCCGCTGTGCCCCGGCAGGTAGGAGCGGATGGCGTCGCCGGTGCGGTGGCCGTCGCGGAGGAAGAAGAAGACCAGGGCGAGGGCCAGTACCGCGCCGGTGGCCAGCTGGGTGAACAGGCCGAGCCCGGAGAGCACCCCGTTCGTCAGTGTCGAGACCAGGGAGTTGGTCTCGCCCTTGGCGTTCCTCAGGGCGTGCCGGATCTTGTCTCCGGCCGGGCCGAGCCATTCGGCGAGCCGCCGACCGGCGGCCGGGAGCGATTCGGCGATCTGCGGGGCGCTGTGCACCAGGGAGTTGACCAGGAGCGCGATCACCCCGCCGACCGCGACGACCAGCACCGCGCAGGTCAGCCCGGCGGCCAGGCCGCGCCCGACGCCCCGCCGGACCAGCCAGGGCACCACCGGGTAGAGCAGCGAGGCTCCGAGCAGCGCCAGGATGAACGGCACGGTCGCGGCCCGCAGCTCGACCAGGGCGAAGACCACCAGCGAGGCGACGGCGATCAGCAGGATCACCGCCACCGACCAGGCCGCCGCCCGCCGCAGCGCGGGCGGCAGCATCAGGTACGGCCTGCGGTGGTCGGGCCGGCTGTCGGGCGGGCGCTCCACGGACACGGCCACCTCCGCCGGGGATCGTCGACCAGTAAGAACCGACCCATCTCAGCAGAGAACGTGACGATCCGCCCGTTGTGGAGGTCTCGCGGATGGGCGCGGTCGGGGTCGTCGGCACCAGTCCGGGCCCAGGTCCGGCAACTCCGCCCGCGGCGACCCCTGCGACGGCTCCGCCCATCGACGCTGCTCGGCCGTGCCGCACAGCGCCGTGCCCTGCTCGCCGCAGGGCGCACGGTCCTGCGGCGATCCCTCTCCCGGGCACGGTTCGACCGAACGGCGCAAGAGCCCGGGGCCGCCCGAAGGGCCACCCCGGGAACAGGCCGTGCGGTCGCTACCGTCCGGTGTAGGTGAACTCGTCGGCCGGGCTGGTGGGAGAGGTGGCCTTGCCGACCGTCACGGTGATGTCCACCGTCTGCTGGTCGTCGAGCAGACCGGGCGCGATTGCGGTGATCTCGCCAGTGGAGACGAACGTGACCGAACCGGACGCCTTGTCCTTGAACTTCACGGTGGCGCCGTCGGCGAAGCCCGAGCCGCTGATGGTGACCGGGGTGCCGACCTTTCCGCTGGTCGGGCTGACCGCACTGACCACCACAGGTGCGGGTCCGCCGTAGGCGAACTGCCCCATCGCGGCGGGCTGGGAAGTGCCGAGGGTGTTGGTGACGCGGACGTGGACGACGCCGGTTCCGTCCGGGACCTGAGCGGTGATCCTGATGCCGGAGGGGTCGATGTCGGTCTTGCTGCAGGCGAACTGGCCGAAGTCGACCACGCTGTCCGGACTGAAACCGGTGCCGTTGATGGTCACCGTGGCGCCCGGTGCGCCGAAGGTGGGGGTCACGTCGGTCACCTCCGGCCCGGAAGGGACGTCAGGCGCCCCCACCAGGTCCAGGTAGGTGGAGTTGGCGTGCTGGAAGCCGACCTGGCCGAGGAAGTCCTGGGTGGTCTTGTTGACCAGGACTTTGTTGAGGCTCGTGTATCCGGTGTTCATCAGGCAGAGCGTGCCGGGCTGGACGTAGGTATTGCCCTTGGTGCGCTGGGAGAACGCCCCGATGAGCGCCTTCACCTCCAGGGTCGCCTCCGGCCCCGGGCTCGGGTACCAGCCGGCGGTGGTGTCGAGATCGGCCCACGCGTGCGGTACCAGGTCGTAGGCGTTGTTCTGGCGCTCGTCGATGACCCACGGCAGGGAGTTGACGTAGTCGACGAAGCTCTGCAAGCCGGCGGTGGGAGCGGCATAGGTGATCACCGCGAACTTCGGCTGTTTCGGCCACGTCTGCGCCTGTGCCTGCAGGTACGGCGCGAGCATGGAGGCGATGCAGCCGCCCAGGCTGTGACCGGTCAGATAGACGGTCGGCTGCGGCGAGGAGGGCGCCGCCTTGATCGCGGCGGCGAGCGCCTGAACGAGCGTGACGTTCGGGGAGGGTGAGGCGATCGAGAGGGCGTTGACAACCCGGTCGAACGCGTCCTTCGCCCCCTTGGAAACGCGGGGCTTCGGTGATCCGCTTTCGGGGAACGGGACAACTGTGCCGACCTCGAGGTCCTCGAGGATGTCGGTCCAATCGGCGTCCGTTCCGCGAGCGGCCACGGCGAACTCGTTCGAGCCGTTGGTGCTCTTCGCGATGTAAGCCATGTTGGCGTTGGCCTCGCTCAGGGCGAGCCACACCAGCTGCCACGCGCCCTGCGTCGCAAGGCCGGGATCGTTCAGTTGCGCGTTGATGCCGGTGATGATCCGTGCGGTCTGATGCTCCAGGGTTTCCCCGGACGGACGCGGGGTGGCCCCGGTGGATGCAAGGGCAGCCAGGGTCATGGTCACTTGGGCGATTGTCGGATCGGGTGCCATCGTCGTTCCTGCTCCTCGGATGTTTTGCCGGTGCGGAGGCGGGACGGCCCTTCGTCGGCATCAGGGCAGGCCTGTGCCGAACCGACCGCCAGAATGGCCGCACACAATCAGACCTCCCCCCTGCGTTGTCCGCTGCTTTTCCTGCCTGCAGGTTGGCCAGGTTCACCTCGTCGGCCGTTCGTCGTACGTGTGTGCGGTTCGCCGAGCCAGGTGCGCAACGTGATCCACCGGGCCTGGGTCACCTTGCCGGGCCACTCGCCCCCTGGCGGCACCCGGGACCACCCGCCTCTCTGCGCGACCTCCTTACGCCGGCGGCTCGATCCGGACCGTCCCGCTTCCGCGGCCGGTGCCGCCTCCGCTCCCGGCCCGGCTGCCGTCCCCGCTCCCGCTCCCGCTCCCGCTCCCGGCCGCGAAGGCCAGCACCCGCTCCGCCTCGGCCTCCGCCGCCTGCCGGTCGGCCCGCCGCAGCGGCGCGAAGGGCTGCACGACGACCTCCTGCTCGTCCGTCAGCCGCCAGGACCCGGCGACCAGCCCGTCCACCAGCAGCGTCCCGAGCACGATCCCGTTCTGAGTCATCACCCGCCCCCGGTACTCCTCGGGCAGCACCCGGGTGCGGTCCGCGTGCGAGAGCAGCAGGTTGTCGAAGGGTGCGACCAGCCGTACCGGCGCCGGGGTGTCCGGGTCGGGGCGGGGTGCGTCCGGCAGGTCGTACAGCAGGCGGCCCTGCTCGTCCCGGAAGGTCAGCAGCCGTGGCGCGAGCCGCCGCAGCACCGGGGAGAGCCCGCTGAGGCCGCACCACTTCTTCAGGTCCGCCGCGGTGGTGGGCCCGAAGGCGGCGAAGTAGCGCAGGACCAGGTCGTCGAGCGAGGGCGCCGGGTCGAGCGGGCGTCCGAGCCAGGCCTCGGCGGTGGTGTGCGCGGCCGGGCCGCCGCGCCCCCACAGGCCGCGCGGCGGCACCTGGACCAGCGGCAGCAGGCAGCGGGCTGCCTGGGCGAGCGCGGCCGGGTCGCGGTCCGGGCGGGTCGCGGCGAGCAGGGCGCCCAGCTGCCGGAAGGTGCGCGGCTGTGCCTCGACCAGCTCCCGGGCTTCGGCGGCGAGCGCGTCCGGGTCCAGCCCGGCAAGCCGTTTGCCGTAGGTGGTGCGCAGGGCCTGGTCGAGGACGGGCTGGAGCAGCGGACGCAGCGTCAGGCAGTCCTCGGCGGTGACCAGGTGGATGGTGCCGCGCTGCAGTGCGATCCGGACCGCCCCGCGCTGCTCGATCAGGGTGCTCAGCGGTTCGGGTGTGAAGCCGTCGAGGCGGGCGAGCAGCCCGAGGTAGGGCGGCTGGGGCGCGGCCTGGGCCTGGAGGCCACCGAGGTGGTGGACCATCGCGGCGGGCGCCAGGCGGCTGCGTGTGAGCAGGTGCTGACGGGCCAGCAGGGCGCGGCCCAGCGCCCGACGGCCCAGGGTCTTCACCGACTCCGCCGCCTGGTCCGTCACCGGCGGCCGTCCAGGACCGAGCGCAGCAGGGAGATCCGGTTGGTGGTGATGGAGGCGACCCCGGTGTCCCTCAGTCGGCGCATGGTGCGGCGCAGGTCGGCGGTCCAGGTGGAGACGGCGAGCCCGGCGTCCGCCGCGGCGGCGGTGAACTCGGGGGTGACCAGGCCGAACGGCGGGTTGAGGTAGCGCGGGCGCAGGTCGTCCAGCAGGGCCCGGACGGGCATCCGCGGCTGCTTCCAGGTGAGCGCGATCTCGGCGTCCGGGGTCAGCTCGCGCACGGCGAGCATCGCGGTGACGGGGCCGCAGAAGGCGACCTGCCGCTCGGCGCCGAGGCCCGTGACCACGGACCAGGTGGCGGCGGCCGGCCCGGGCGTGTCGAGGTCGATCAGCAGTCGGCGGCCCTCGACGGCGGTCACCGCCTTGATCGCCTCGGCGAGGGTGGGGACGGCGAGCGGGCCCTGCCGCAGTTCGTCCAGCTGCTCGGCGGTGACCCGGTCGATCGACCGCGGGTCGCCCCAGAGCCGCTCCAGGGTGGGGTCGTGCAGCAGGACGGGCACCTTGTCGCGGGTGAGCTGGACGTCCACCTCGACGGCGTCGGCCCCGGCGGCGAGGGCGGACTCGACGGAGGGGAGGGTGTTCTCGCGGTGGCGGTACGGGTCGCCGCGGTGGGCGACGGCCTGTACCCGGGGGCTGCGGTCGGTGTTCATCGGATCCTTCGAGGAGACCCCGGCTTCAGCCGGGGGAGGACATGCGGAGCAGGTCGGCGATCGGCGTTTCGCTGCCAAGGCGGATCACAGCCTCGCGGTAGCTCGGCTCCGCAGCGACGGCCTCGATCGCGAGCACGGCGCTCCGGGTGGTCGGCAGGTGTGCGGGCGGCATCCGGGTCTCTCGTTCGGTTCCGGGTCTCGTCGGCGGCGCGTCAGCGCCGCTCGACCATCACATTGGTGGACTTGATGACCGCCGTGGCGGGCGCACCGGGCACCAGGTTGAGCTCCTCCGCCGCGTCCCGGCTGATCAGTGACACCACCCGGAACGCCCCGGCCTGGATCTCCACCTGCGCGACCACGTCGCCGAGCACCACCTCGGTGACGATCCCCGGGAAGCGGTTGCGAGCCGAGGACGGGCGGCCCTCCGCCTCGGCGTTCTCCGGGCGCGCCAACTCCCGGGCGAAGGCGGCGAGTTCGACACCGGGGATGATCCGGTGCCCGTGCTCGTCCCGCGTGGCGGCGACCCGCCCGGCGTCCACCCAGCGCCGCATGGTGTCGGCGCTGACGCCGAGCAGCGCCGCGGCCTCGCCGATCCGGTACGGGTTGACCGGCGCCTCGGACTGGCCCATGTGCGACTCCTGACGGTGGTTCGACGATCGGGGAACAGGGCGTACGGACACTGCGCGCACCCCGCCGCCATCCTGCCGTACCGGGGACGGCTACGGGAAAGCCAGGGCCGCCGGACAGGCCCTACGGCTCGCCGAAGAGGTCCCGCCGCACCGCGTCCCCGGCGGTCAGCACCGCGCCGGCGAGCACCGCGCCGCCGCCCGCCGTACCGGCCCGCACCTCGGTGCTCAGCGGGGAGAGCCGGGCCAGCCGCCGCTCCACCCGGCCGGCCAGCTCGGCGCCGCCGGCCCGGCCTATCTCCCCGCCGAGCACCACGCAGCCGGGGTCGAGCACCACGCAGACGCTCGCCGCGCCGATGGCGATCCGCTCGGCCAGCTCGTCCAGGAAGCGCCCGGCGGCCGAACCCTCCGCTTCGCCCGCCGCCTCGCCCTCCGCCGCGTCCGAGACCGCCGCGCGGACGACGGCTTCGGCGGCCGCCGCGTCCCCCGCCGGGTCGGCGGGCAGCCCGTGCGCGAGGGCGAGCGCGCAGATCGCCGCGCTGCCGACCAGCCCGTGGAAGCCGCCCTCGCAGCTGTCGGCACTGGGCAGCCCGACGGTCCCGGGGACGGGCAGGAAGCAGATCTCGCCGGTGCCGCCGGAGAAGCCGCGGCGCAGCCGCCCGTCCAGGATGACGGCGGCGCCGACGCTGTGGCCGAGCCACATCAGCACGAAGGTGTCGCGGCCGCGCGCGGCGCCGACCCGGTACTCGGCCCGCCCGGCGAGGTTGACCTCGTTCTCCAGGATCACCTCGGTGCCGGGCAGCTCCTCCAGCGCGGCGAGGAGTTCGGAGTGCCAGGCGGGGAGCTTGCCGGTGCTCTGCAGCCGCCCGGTGGCGGGGTCGACGAGGCCGGGGGCGCCGACCGCGACGGTGTGCAGCCGCTCGACGCCGGCGCCACGCGCGGCGTCCAGCAGGGTGGCGGTGATCGCCGCCGCGGTGTCCGGTCCGCCGTCGCCCTCGACCGGGACCTCGGCGGTGGCGAGCACGTGCCCGGCCAGGTCGGCGACGACCAGGCTGACGCCGCCGGAGCGGACGTCGAAGGCGGCGATGTGCGCGCGGGAGGCGACCAGCGCGTAGACCCGGGCGTTGGGGCCGCGCCGCTGCTCGCCGCGTTCGCCGACGACGGCCACCAGGCCGGTGCGTTGGAGGCGGTCGAGCAGGTCGGCGACGGTCGGCCGGGACAGGCCGGTGAGGTCGCGCAGCTCGGTCGCGGTCAGGGGGCCCTGTTCGAGCAGGAGGTTGAGCGCCAGCCGGTCGTTGATCGCCCGGGCGGTGCTCGGCGTGGCCGTACGCGCGGTGGTCATGGCAGCTCATCCTTCCAGAGTGTTTCTATCAGGGTCCCTTCCTGATAGTTTATCGAAGCGTCCAGCCGAACAGTCCGACCGAACCACCCGCCCGGGAGGGAACGCCGATGAGCCGCACGACCGCACCGCCGCCGGAACCACTGACCGCCCCGCGCCGGGCCCGGGCGAGCATCGCCCTGGTCTTCGGCGTCCACGGTGCCGTCAGCGGCAGCTTCGTCACCCGTATCCCGTGGATCCAGGACCGCCTGGACCTCTCCGCCGGACAGCTCGGCCTGGCGCTGGTCATGCCCGCCATCGGCTCCTCCCTCGCCATGCCGCTGGCCGGCCGCTTCGTCCACCGCTACGGCGGGCGGGCCGCGGTGCGCGGACTGATCGCGCTCTGGTGCCTGGCGCTCGCCCTGCCCGCGCTCGCCCCCTCGCTGCCGGTGCTCTGCGCGGTGCTGCTGGTGTACGGGGCGACCGCCGGGATGGCGGACGTCGCGATGAACGCGCAGGGCGTGGAGATCGAGGAGCGACTGGGCCGTTCGATCATGTCCGGACTGCACGGGATGTGGAGCGCGGGCGGCCTGCTGGCCTCCGGCTTCGGCATCCTGGCCGCCCACCTCGAGCTGGACGCCCGGCTGCAGCTGGCCGTCACCGCGCTGGTCCTGCTCGCGCTCGTCCAGCCGGTCTGCCGCGGACTGCCCGACCTGCGGGCGCAGGAGGGCGCGGAGGCACCGCCGCGGTTCGCGCTGCCGCCGCGCAGCTCGCTGGTGATCGGGCTGGTCGGCTTCTGCGCGGTCTTCGCCGAGGGCGCCTCGATGGACTGGAGCGGCGTCTACCTGCGGGACGTCACCGGCTCCTCGGCCACCGTCGCCGCCGCCTCGTACACCGCCTTCGCGCTCACCATGGCGGTCAGCCGCCTCGCCGGGGACGCAGCCATCCGCCGCCTCGGCGCCGTCCGCACCACCCGGATCGGCGGCGCCGTCGCCACCGCCGGCGGCCTGCTGGTGGTCGCCGCCGACAGCCCGGCACTGGCCATCCCCGGCTTCGCGCTCATCGGCATCGGCATCGCCGTCATCGTGCCGCTCGCCTTCGCCGCCGCCGGCCGGATCGGCACCAACGCCAGCCAGGCCATCGCGGGCGTCGCCACCGTCACCTACACCTCCGGCCTGATCGCCCCCGCGGTCATCGGCGCCCTCGCCCAGGCCACCTCGCTGACCGTCTCCTTCGCACTGGTCACCGCCCTTGCCTTCGCCCTGCTGCTGAGCGCCGGGGCGCTGCGCCTGGCCGAACGGAATACCCCCGGCGAGAACGCGGCCACCGGAATCACGAACGGAGAAATCGTGACCGCACCGGAATCGGAGAGGCCTTCCGGAATAGATCTCTCTTCGCTATGGTGAGGAATTCCCGAGGGAATTCCCCGCTAGCATCACCAGCCGTCGGGCGCAGCCGCGCCCGGCGGTTTCGCGTACCGCGAGAGGGATTCCCGTGTGCTACGACCCGGACGCCGCTCCGCCCGCCTTCTCCCCCGTCCTCCAGCCCCTGGCCGAGGCCGCACCGCTCACCCTGACCTCGGCGGACGGCACCGAATTCGGCGCCTTCCTGGCCCGCCCGGAAATCGCCACCGGGGTCGGCGTACTCGTCCTGCCGGACAACAAGGGCCTTTCCGCGTTCTACCGGCAGACCGCCGCCCGGCTCGCCGAACAGGGCCACCCGGCGCTCGTCCTCGACTATTACGGACGGACCGCCGGCGCCGCCCCGGAAAACCGTCCGCCGGAATTCGGCGAGCTGCCGAACCTGCTCCCCCACCTCCTCGCGCTCACCCCCGAGAACCTGGACGCCGACCTCGCCGCGGCCCTGGAGCGGCTGCGCACCGCCGGACCGGCCGAGGTGGTCGCGCTCGGCTTCTGCTTCGGCGGCCGCCAGGCCTTCCGCGCCGCCGCACCCCGCTTCGGCCTGGCCGGCGCGGTCGGCTACTACGGCTACCCCGACACCATCGCCGGCGCCCCCGGGCCCACCCAGCTCGCTGCCGGCCTCACCGCCCCGATCCTCGCCTTCTGGGGCGGCGCCGACGAGCACATCCCGCCCGCCGCCGTCGACGCCTTCGACGCGGCGCTCACCGAGGCGGGCACTCCGCACCAATTCGTCACCTATCCGGGCGCTCCGCACAACTTCTTCGAACTCTCGGCCGTCGAACATTGCGGCGCGGCCCGGGACTCCTGGCACCGTCTGCTGGGGTTCCTGGCCAGGTCGCGCTGAACCGCACCACCGGAGGTCGACCGATGTTCCGTCGTACGCGGCTCGCCGCCGTCACCACCGTCCTCGCCACCACCGTCCTCGCCACCCCCGCCGTGGCCCTCGCCGCCCCGGCGGCCCCCTCTCCCGCCGCGGACTTCGGCCCCGCCGAGATCCGCACCGGAGGGTTCCCCGGGCCCCACGACCTCTGCCTGGAGGTCGCCGACTGGCGCACCGACAACGGCGCCCCGGTGCGGATCTGGACCTGCACCGGCGGTGAGAACCAGAAGTGGACCCAGACCGCCCACGGCTGGATCAACCTGCACAGCGGCAAGTGCCTGGAGATCCCGGCCTTCAGCACCACCTGGGGCACCCAGGCCGACCAGCGGACCTGCAACGGCGGCGCCAACCAGAAGTGGAGCGACCCGCCCGCCGGCCACCCCGGCACCCCGCGCGGCATCGTGAACGCCTACAGCGGCCTCGTGCTCGACGTCCCCGGCGGCGCCCTGGTCGACGGCACTCCGGTGATCCAGTGGGAGTACCACGGCGGCACCAACCAGTTCTGGCACTACAACCCGGAGAAGGACCCGTTCAGCTGATCCCCCGGACCGCCCGCTGACGCCCGGGACCGACCCGCCCGTCGGTCCCGGTTAGGCTCGGGCGGTGTCCCAGCCCGATGCCACCCCCGCTCCCCCCGCTCCCCCTGCTCCCGCCGCGGCGCCCCGGTCGTCCTGGTGGCGCCTGGCGCTGCTGATCGCGCTGCTCGGCGCGGCGGCCGGGTCGCTGCTGCTGTGGAGCCCGACGGAGCTGCTGTCCGGCGGGCTGGCGGACCGGATGCCCGGGTACTGGTTCGGACCGCTGTTCGCCCTGGTGTTCGCGGTGGGAACGCTGGCCTTCGTGCCCCGGCCCGCGCTGAACGCGGCGGCGGGGCTGCTGCTCGGCGTCCAGCAGGGCGTCGCGATGGCGGTGCTCGGCACCACGCTGGGCGCCGCCCTGGCCTTCGGCCTCGGCCGGGGGCTCGGGCGGGACGCGCTGCGCCCGTACCTGCGGGGGAAGGTGCTCGGCGCCCTGGACCGGCGGTTCACCGAGCAGGGGTTCCGCAGCGTGCTGGTGCTGCGGCTGCTGCCCGGCGTGCCGTTCCAGGCGATCAACTACGGCGCGGCCTTCTCCGGGACGCGCTTCCTGCCCTTCGTCCTCGCCACCGCGGTCGGCGCGGTGCCGACCACCGCGGTGTACGTGACGGCGGCGGCCAGCTCGGGCGAGCCGGGCTCGGCGGCGTTCCTGCTGTCGGCGGGCGTGATCGCGCTGCTGGGCCTGGGCAGCGTGGCCGGGCTCTGGCGGGCGGCGAAGGCGCGTCGCCGCGCGACGGCAGCCTGAGCGGCCCCCTGGACCCTCCGGGCTCTCCGGGCTCTCCGGGCTCTCCACCCGGGCATCCGCCGGGAAATCGTTCGCGCCCGTGCGCCGCCGGGCGCCAGGATGGCCCGCATGACCGAATCGAACCTGCGGGTGGACCCGCCGATGGCCGCCGACGAAACCGCCACCCTCACC
Organism: Kitasatospora sp. NPDC023120; assembly: GCF_055560835.1. Taxonomy (NCBI): domain Bacteria; kingdom Bacillati; phylum Actinomycetota; class Actinomycetes; order Kitasatosporales; family Streptomycetaceae; genus Kitasatospora; species Kitasatospora sp. NPDC023120. Next base: position 163,726 of record NZ_JBVHHY010000014.1, read on the forward strand.
GCCTTCCTCGACTACCACCGCAGCACCCTCGCGCTGAAGTGTGAGGGGCTGACCGACGACCAGCTGCGCCTGCGCGCCGTCCCGCCGTCCAACCTCTCGCTGCTCGGGCTGGTCCGGCACATGGCCGAGGTGGAGCGGTACTGGTTCCAGTGCGTCCTGCTCGGCGAGGAGCTCGAGAACGGCCACTACTGGACCAAGGCCGACCCGGACGGCGACTTCGACAACGTCGACACCGGCGACGTCGCGGCCGACTTCGCCACCTGGCGCGCCGAGGTCGAGGCCTCCCGCCGCGCGGCCGCCGGCCTGCCGCCGGAGACCGTCGGCAAGCGGCCGCGCCGCGGCGAGGAAGTGACGCTCCGCTGGATCCTCGCGCACATGGTCGAGGAGTACGCGCGACACAACGGCCACGCCGATCTTCTGCGCGAATCCGTGGACGGCTCGACCGGCGAGTGAACCGCCGCGCGAAATCGTTTCCGCATTGTTGACAGAAGGTCAATTAAGCGGTGACCGCTACCGATATGGTCTACGCGCGCAACCGTACTCAGCCCAGCCGCGTCTGCTCTCTTTGCCCGGGTCCGCCCGGGTTTCCGGCGCGGCACGACTCGTACGGGGGTCGCGAGCGGGCACGGGACCGGTGAACAGTGCGATACTCGGACAGTTCCGACGAGTGGATGACGTGTCAAAAAACGGCACCCACCCCCGGGGGACCAGACGGGACGAGGCAGGGAGGCGCGGCATGGGAGCACTTCGCGACGAGCACCACAACGGGTGGCTGATGCCCTCCGGGAACTACCCGGCCGCGGTGTACGACGACGAGTGGGTGGATCAGGAGACGGTACCGTCCGTCGCCGCGCCCGCGAAGATCGTCTCCCTGCGGCCGACGGGCTTCGAGGCGGCCCGCACGGTCGGTGAGCACATCCGGGCGAACACCCCGGTGGTCATGGACCTCACCGAGATGGACGAGGCCGAGGCCAAGCGCATGGTCGACTTCGCCTCCGGGCTGATCTTCGGCACCCGGGGCGGCATCGAGCGGATCGCCCGCAGGGTCTTCCTGCTCACCCCGGCCGAGGTCGAGGTCATGGTGATCGACCGCCCGCTCGACGACACCGGTTTCTACAACCAGAGCTGAGCCGCAGCGCCAAGCACCGCAGCGGCACCCCGACCGGGGACGGCACCCGCCGTCCCCGGTTTTTTGCTGCCCGGACCTCCGCCTGCCCAAGAACCCGCAGGTCAGCGGCTCATTTGAGACTCGCCGCGAAATTCTGAGACATCCATGTCTCATATGACCTAGACTCGACTCATGGCAACCGACCGCGACACCGTCCTCGAAGCCGCCGTCGGCGTGCTCTCCCGCCGCCCGACCGCCCACCTGGACGAGATCGCGCGCGCCGCCGGCATCAGCCGCGCCACGCTGCACCGGCTCTTCCCGGGGCGCGAGGCACTGATCCGCGAGGTCGGACTGCTCGGCCTGCGCCGGTTCGCCGCCGCACTGGACACCGCCGGGGTCGAGGAGGGCGACGCCGAGGCCGCGCTGCGCCGCCTGGTGGACGCCTCCGTACCGGACGCCATGCTCTGCGCCTTCCTGGCCGGCGAGAACCAGCTCTACGAGAACGACGACATCAACGACCTCTGGGAGCTGCAGATCGCCCGGCTGCACGCGCTCTTCCTGCGCGGCCAGCAGCAGGGCGTGTTCCGCATCGAGCTCAGCGCCGCCTGGCTGAGCGAGGCCTTCTTCGACCTGGTCGCCGGCGTCGGCTGGTCCATCCAGGACGGTCGGCTCGCCCCGCGCGACGCCGCCTTCTCGCTCACCGAGCTCTTCCTCGGCGGCGCGCTGCGCAGACCGGACGCCACCGCCGCCACGCCCACCGCCCACAGCACCTCGGACCGCAGCACCTCCGACGGCAGACCGGACACCGATAAGCCATGAACACGCCCCTGACCGCCCGCCAGCGCTGGACCGGCCTCGCCGTCCTCGTACTGGCCGTCACCGTGGTCGCCCTGGACGCGACCGTCCTCTCCCTCGCCCTCCCGTCGATCAGCGAGACGCTGCGCCCCAGCGGCACCCAGCTGCTCTGGATCGGCGACTCCTACTCCTTCGTACTGGCCGGCCTGCTGGTCAGCATGGGCGCGCTGAGCGACCGGATCGGCCGCAAGCGGCTGCTGCTGGCCGGTGCCACCGCCTTCGGCGCCGCGTCGCTGCTGGCCGCCTACGCGCCGAGCGCGGGCTGGCTGATCCTGGCCCGCGCCCTGCTCGGCGTGGCCGGGGCGACGATCATGCCCTCCACCCTGTCGCTGATCCGCAGCCTCTTCCCGGACGACCGGGAGCGGGCCACCGCGATCGGTATCTGGGGCGCGGCCGCCACCGCCGGCGCCGCGCTCGGGCCGGTGGTCGGCGGGGCGCTGCTGGAGCACTTCTGGTGGGGCTCGGTGTTCCTGCTGAACATCCCGGTGCTGCTCCTGCTGCTGGGCCTCGGCATCTGGCTGCTGCCGGAGTCCAAGGACCCGAAGCCGGGCCGCTGGGACGTGCTGAGCGTCGCCCTGTCGATGGCCGGGGTGATCGGCGTGGTGTACGCGATCAAGGAGGCCGCCGCGCACGGTGTGGCCCGCTGGGACGTCCCGGTCGCGTTCTTCCTGGGCGCCGCCGCGCTGGCCGTGTTCGTCCGCCGCCAGCTGCGGCTGGAGACCCCGCTGCTCGACGTCCGGCTGTTCCGCGACCCTCGGTTCACGGCGGCGGTGTCGGCCTCGCTGATATCCCTGGTCGGGTTGTCCGGTGTGATCTTCGTGGTCTCGCAGTACCTGCAGCTGGTCCGCGGCTACCAGCCGCTGCAGGCGGGTCTGGCCGAGCTGCCGGCCTTCGCGGGCTCGGTGGTCGGCGGTCTGCTGACCGCCCGGGTGGCCCGGCGCTTCGGCGCCCGATCGGCGCTGACGGCCTGTCTGCTGGCGATGGGTCTGGGCGTCGGCGTGCTCGGGTGGCTGGGGCAGGACACCACCTACCTGCTGCTGGCCGCCTCCTTCCTGCTGGTCGGAACGGCCGAGGGCGTGGTCTACACGCTCGGCGCCGACCTGGTGCTGGGCGCCGCGCCCGCCGAGAAGGCCGGAGCCGCCTCGGCCGTCTCGGAGACGGCGTACGAGCTGGGCACCGCGCTCGGCATCGCGGTGGTCGGCTCGGTGGTGGGCTCGATCTACGCGAACGGACTGTCCGTCCCGGCGGGGACGGACCCGGCGGTCGCTGCCCGGGCGGGCGAGTCGCTGGGCTCGGCGGTGGAGTCCGCGCAGGGGCTGCCGCCGGAGCTGGCGCAGCCGCTGCTGGCGAGCGCGAAGGAGGTCTTCGTCGGCGGCATGAACAGCGCCGGGCTGCTGGCCGCCGCGTTGCTGGTCGGCGCGGCCGTGATGGCCTGGCGGCTGCTGCGCGGGCTGTCCGGGCCGGGTGCTGCGGCGGCGGCAGCCGAGGCCACCGTCGGGACGACCGCGGAGAAGGTGCACGCGTAACCCGCGCACCCGCGGTGCCGCGTCTCCGCACCCTCGCCGTCACGGCAGGGAACGGGGAACCGTCCTTCTCGGATCGGCTGCACACGGAACGGCCGTTCTCCTGGCGAGAACGGCCGTTCCCGCGCCACCACCGCGCGGGTGTCCTCGGGGACGGCTAGTTCACCCCGAAGGGCAGTTCCAGCTCCGCCCAGACGACCTTGCCGTCCCGGGTGAGCCGGCTGCCCCAGCGCTGGGCCAGCTCGCTGACCAGGAACATCCCGCGCCCGCCCTCGTCCTGCTCGGCGAAGGGGCGCAGCTGCGGGGTCTGCCCGCCGGCGTCGGAGACCTCGACGGTGAGCACCCGGTCGCGGAACAGTCTCAGCCGGCGCGGGGCGTCGGCGTGCAGCAGGGCGTTCGTCACCAGCTCGCTGACCAGCAGCTCGGCGTAGTCGGTGAGCGCGGACAGGCCCCAGGCCTCCAGGGTGGTGCGGGTGAAGCGGCGGGCCTTGCCGGGCAGGCGGCCGCCGCCGCTGAGCGGGAGGGTGGCGATCCGGTCGGCGGGCAGCGGCAGCACCCGCGCCATGATCATCGCGATGTCGTCCTCGGTGCCGTCGGTGACCAGGGCCGCGAGCACGGCGTCGCAGCTCTCCTCCAGGGTCCGGCCGGGCCCGGAGAGGGTGCGGGCGAGCAGGTCGATCCCGTCGTCCAGGTCCTGGCCGCGCCGCTCCACCAGGCCGTCGGTGTAGAGCGCGACCATGCCGCCCTCGGGGATGGTGAACTCGATCGACTCGAAGGCCACCCCGCCGACGCCCAGCGGCACGCCGGGCGGCACCTCGACCTTCTCGGCGGTGCCGTCGGGGGAGACCCGGACCGGTGGCAGGTGCCCGGCCGCGGCGACCTGGACGGTGCGCTCCAGCGGGTCGTAGACCGCGCAGATGCAGGTGGCGAACTGGCCCTCGCCGATTCCGGAGGCGGTCTCGTCCAGCCGGGTGAGGACCTGCTCGGGCGGCATGTCGAGGGTGGCGAGGGTCCGGGCGACGGTGCGCAGCTGCCCCATCGTGGCGGCGGCCCGGATGCCGTGGCCCATCACGTCGCCGACCACCAGGGCGACCCGTCCGCAGGACAGCGGGACCACGTCGAACCAGTCGCCGCCGACCTCGCTGACCACGCTGCTGGGCAGGTAGCGGTAGGCGATCTCCAGGCCGAGGGTGCGGTGCACCTCCTGCGGCAGCAGGCTGCGCTGCAGGGTGAGGGCGGTCTCGCGCTCGCGGCGGTAGAGCCGGGCGTTGTCCAGCGCGAGCGCGGTGCGCGCGACCAGCTCCTCGGCGAGGGCGACGTCGGCGGCGGTGAAGGGCTCGGGGTTGCGCATCCGGATGAACTCGGAGCCGCCGAGGACCATGCCCCGGGCGGTGATCGGCACCATCAGGTACGAGTGGATGCCCGCCGCCATGCCGGGGGCCACCCGGTCGTCGCTGGAGACCAGCCCGCGCAGCACTTCCTCGTCCACCTGGGCCCGCAGCAGGGGCTTCCCGCTGCGCAGGCACTGGGTGTAGCTGCGGTCGGGGGCGTACTCGGAGGTCTCGCCGACGACGTCGACGGCGCTCGCGAGGCCGGTCTCGTAGGACTCGCCGACGGCGACGGCGCGCAGGGTGACGGCCCGGTCGGAGGGGATCGGGGTGGGCTCGGCGCCGCGCAGCACCGGCTCCAGCAGGTCGACGGTGGCGAAGTCGGCGAACCGGGGGACGACGGCCTCGATCAGCTCCTCAGCGGTGCGCTGGAGGTCGAGGGTGGTGCCGATCCGCGCGGTGGCCTCGGCGATGGTGGCGAGCCGCTCCTGGGCCCGGGCGGCGCGGGCCTCGGCCTGGAAGCGCTCGGTGACGTCGATGATCGAGGAACAGACGCCGAAGACCCGGCCGGTGGAGTCCTCCAGGCGGAAGTAGGAGGCGGACCAGGCGCGGTCCCGCTTGGGGTCGCCGGGGACGCGGCCGTGCGAGCGGGCGTCCACCACGGGCTTACCGGTCTTCAGCACCTGCCGCATGGTCTGCTCGATCTCGGCGGTGTTGATGCCGGGCAGCACGGCCGATATCCGGCGGCCGAGGTGGGCGGCGACCGGCACGCCGTTCATCCGGGCGAGCGCCTCGTTGATCCGGACGAAGCGCAGGTCGGTGTCGTAGACGGCCATGCCGATCGGGGAGCCGCCGAAGATGCCGTCCAGCACCGCGAGGTCGGCTTCGACGGCGTGCAGGGCGCGGGTGTCGGAGGCCGTGGCGAGGAGCAGCAGGGTGCCGCCCGGGCCGGCGATGGGGTAGGTGCGGAACTCGAGGTCGATCTTGTGGCCGTCGCGGTGGCGGACCGGGAAGACGCCGGACCAGCCGGTGCCGCTCATGATCCGTTCGAAGAGGGCCAGCACCTCGGCGCGGTCGCCGCCGTCGGTGAGCAGCTGGGCGGCGTAGCTGCCGACGGCTTCGTCGGTGGTGTAGCCGAGCAGGGCCTCGGCGTCCTCGCTCCAGTGCAGGATCAGGCCGTCGTCCTGGAGCAGGGCCGTCGCGAGCGGGACGACCCGGTGGCCTTCGGGGCGGGCGCCTCCGGGGCGTATGCCCTCGGGACGGGTGCCCTCGGGAGGTATGCCCTCGGGACGTGCCGGAGTGCCGCCCGGTGCCGGGTCGGCGGCGGTGGCGTCCCACTCGTGTCCGTGCATGATCAGGCAGCACCCCGGTTCGGCTCGTGCCCGGCCGGGTCGGCCTCTCGGTCCGTGCCGGCCGGGGTTCTTCTCCAGACTGCACGGACATCGGCCGCCCGGCGACCCCTTGGTCAGGGGTTGTCCGGCCGCTCCTGGTGTACGGGCGTCATGGGCGTACCGGGCGCAGCGTACCCTCAAGAACGCCCGCCCACTGCCGGATCACTCCGGATCGTCGGAGGCTGTCGTCGGTGAGCAGGTTGGCCAGGCCCAGCCCGCGGGCGAGGTCCAGCGTGGCCTGCACGGATTCGCGCACGCCGGGGCGGGTTTCGTCGGCGTCGAGGAACTCCACGGCGGCCCGGTGGGCCTCGCGACCGACCCGGCCCTCGAGGGCGATGATCCGCTCGCGCAGCGCCTGCTCGGTGGCGGCGGCCGTCCACAGGTGCAGGGCGGCGCGGAACAGCGGTCCGGTGTAGAGGCGGACGATCATGTCGACCACCGCGCGGGTCCGGTCGGGGCCGGCGGCGGGCAGCTCGTCCGCGTGGGCGCGGACGGCTGTCAGCCGCTCGGCGGTGACGTGCTCGACGGCCGCGGTGAAGAGGTCCTCGCGGGTCGGGAAGTGGTGCTGGGCGGCGCCCCGGGAGACGCCGGCCCGCTCGGCGACGACCGTGACGGTGGAGCCGTGCCAGCCGAGTTCGGCGAGGCAGTCCACGGCCGCCGCGAGCAGCCGGGCCCTGGTCGCGCGGCTGCGGTCCTGCTGGGGGGTGCGGGCGGCGGCGTGGCTGGTCATGGCTGCGGGCGGCTCCTGTTCCGGTGGGGGCGCGGCGGGTCGATCCTCACAGACGGCTGCCGGTCTCCGCCCGCCGGGTCCCGGTGCGGCCCGGTCCGGTGCGGCCCGGTCCGGTGCGGCGGCAGCTCCGATGGACGGCAGCGGGCTCAGCCGACGGCGGCGCGCGCGGCCTCGCGGGCGCGCAGTTCGCGGCGGAGGATCTTGCCGGCCGCGGACTTGGGCACGGCGTCCACGAACTCCACCACGCGGACCTTCTTGTACGGGGCGACCAGCCCGGCGACGTACCCGGTGACCTCCTCGGCGGTCAGGTCGCTGCCCGGGGCGCGGACCACGAAGGCCTTGGGGCACTCGGTGCCCTCGGCGTCCACGACGCCGATCACCGCGGCGTCGGTGATCTGCGGGTGGCCGAGCAATACGGCCTCCAGCTCGGCGGGGGCGACCTGGTAGCCCTTGTACTTGATCAGCTCCTTGACCCGGTCGACGATGTACAGGTAGCCGCGCTCGTCCACGTAGCCGACGTCGCCGGTGTGCAGCCAGCCCTCGGCGTCGATCACCGCGGCGGTCTCGCAGGGGCGGCCGAGGTAGCCCTTCATCACCTGGGGGCCGCGGACCAGCAGTTCCCCCCGCTGCCCGGCGCCGAGGTCGCCGTCGGAGCCGTCCAGGGCGGCGATCCGCAGTTCGGTGGACGGGACCATTCGGCCGACCGAGCCGCGCGAGGGGTCGCCCTCCCGGGGGGAGACCACATGGGTGACCGGGGAGAGCTCGGTCATGCCGTAGCCCTGCAGCAGGTGCGACAGGCCGAGGCGCCGGGCGCAGGCGTCGGCGAGCTCGCGGTCCAGCGGGGCGGCCGCGCACAGCAGGTACTCGACGGAGGACAGGTCGAAGCGCTCCACGACCGGGTGCTTGGCCAGGGCGAGGGCGATCGGCGGCGCCACCACCAGGGCCTGCACCCGGTGCTCCTGGACGGCGCGGCAGAACTGCTCCAGCTCGAAGCGGGGCAGCACGACCACAGTCGCGCCGCAGCGCAGCGGCTGGTTGAGCAGGGCGGCGAGGCCGTAGATGTGGAAGAACGGCAGGACGGCGAGCACCCGCTCGCCCTCGGCGGGGCGGTAGAGGGCGTCGCACTGGGCGAGGTTGGTGGCGATCGAGCGGTGGGTGAGCATGACGCCCTTGGGCAGGCCGGTGGTGCCGCTGGAGTACGGCAGCACGGCGACGTCCTCGCCCGGGTCGATGGCGACCTCGGGGGCGGGGCCGGGCACGGCCAGCAGGTCGGCGAGCGAGCGGTGGCCGTCGGCGCCGTCCAGGACGACGATCTCGGTCAGCCGCCGGCCCTGCTCGGCGAGCAGCTCGGCGGCGGTACGGGCGGTGGGCAGGAACGGGGAGACGGTGACCAGCCAGCGGGCGCCGCTGTCGCGCAGCTGGCCGGCCAGTTCGGCGGGCGTGGCCAGCGAGGACACCGTGGTCACGGTGGCGCCGGCCCGGGTGGCGCCGTAGAACGCCATCGGGTAGGCGGTCGAGTTGGGGCTGAAGAGGGCGAGTACGTCGCCCCGGCGCAGGCCTGACGCGGCGAGTGCGGCGGCGAGCCGTTCGACGGCGTCGGCGAGCTGCGCGTAGCTGACGCACTCCCCGGTGAGGCCGTCGATCAGGGCCGGCCGGTCGCCGTAGCGGGCCGTGGCGCCGAGGACCGCGTCATGGATCGGCAGGTCGACCACGGGGACGTCCGGGAACTCGCTTCGGAACACCAAGGTAAGCCTCCAGTAAGGAAGTTGACGCGGCAACAAAACCTGCGAGGGCGCGTTCAGGAGCATACGGACAGCCAGGGGGGAGGCTGGGCCATTGTGGGGAACCGGGGGTGGAGCACGCGTGGCACATTTGCTCCGGGGGGCGCCCGCCCGGACGGTGTTGCACCACGGCCGCCCTTGCCCAGGAGCGGCCCCCCAACCCTGGAGCACCCCACCGTGAGCACCGTCTCCCATTCCACTTCCATGCCCCCTGCCCGCCGGCTGCTCGCCGCCGCCGGCGCCGCCCTCGCGCTCACCCTCGGCGCGGCCCCCGCTGCGTTCGCCGCGCCGGGCGACAACGGCGACGTCAAGATCCACAGCGACACCACCCCGGTGGCCGACACCCGCGACGATTCCAAGGTCTGCACCTTCTACCTGGACGCCTTCGACTTCGACACCGTCCAGCTGGTGAGCTGGACGATCTCGCAGCAGCCGCCGACCGGCACCGCGCTGGTGCTGGCCGACTCCATCGCGCTGACCAACGGCACCGGCCACACCCAGACGTACAGCCTTCCGGACGGGCACTACAAGCTCGAGTGGACGTTCGTGGGCGACAACGGCAACGCGAAGCAGAAGGTCTTCGACGTCGTCTGCGCCACCTCCTCGCCCTCCCCGACCAACTCGCCCTCGCCCACCGGCTCCCCCAGCCACTCGTACAGCCACTCCCCCGGCGGCTACCCGAGCCACTCGCCCAAGCCCGGCCCGCACGGCGGGGTCGGCACCGGTGGCGGCGGCACCTCCGGGACCGACGCCGCCGAGGTGATCGGCGGTGTCGCCCTGGTCGTCGGCGCGGGCGGGCTGGGCATCCGCGCGATGCGCCGCCGTCCCGGGCACAATGCCGAATCCTGACCGTCCGCACCGAGCGCCGCGCGGCGTCTCCGACCCCTGGCGGGCCGGGGTCGCCGCGCTGGTGCTCGCGGCGTGCGGCGTCTGGGTGGTCCACCACGGCACCACCGGCCGTACCGGACCACCGCTGCCGCCCGCGTCCTCGGGGCCCGCCCCCTCGGCCGCCGCCACGCCGTCGCCCGCGCCGGTCGCCACGGCGCCCCCGGTGCCCGCCGCACCGCCGCTGCCGGCCTCGGTGCCGACCAGGATCCGGATCCCGGCGATCAAGGTCGACGCCCCGGTCACCGGCCTCGGGCTGACCGCCGAGCGACAGCTCGCCACCCCGCCGATGGCGCAGCGCAACCTCACCGGCTGGTACCGCGACGGCGCCGCGCCCGGGGCCGCCGGGAACGCGCTCGTCGTCGGACACGCGGACAACCGCAGCGGGCCGGCAGTCTTCTACCGGCTCGGACTGCTGCGCCCGGGCGACACCGTCGAGGTGGTCCGCAAGGACCGGCACACCGCCGTGTTCACCATCGACTCCGTCCAGGTCTTCCCGAAGAAGGACTTCCCGGACGCCCTGGTGTACGGCGGCGGCAGCGCCGACCGCGCGGAGCTGCGGCTGATCACCTGCGGCGGCAGGTTCGACCCGAAGACCGGGTACGAGGCCAACACCGTGGTGTTCGCCCACCTGTCCTCGTCCAGGTGACGGCCCGGCCCGGCTCAGTACGACTTCGGCAGGCCGAGGGTGTGCTGGGCGACGTAGTTGAGCACCATCTCGCGGCTGACCGGGGCGACCCGGCCGACCCGGGTGGCCGCCAGCAGCGCGCCCAGCCCGTACTCCTGGGTGAGGCCGTTGCCACCGAGGGTCTGCACCGCCTGGTCGACGGTACGGGCGGCGGCCTCCCCGGCGGCGTACTTGGCCATGTTGGCGGCCTCCCCTGCGGCGAGGTCCTCGCCCGCGTCGTAGAGCAGCCCGGCCTTCTGGGTCATCAGCCGGGCCAGCTCGATCTCCACCGCGCACTGGGCGAGCGGGTGGGCCAGGCCCTGGTGGGCGCCGATCGGGGTGGACCAGACGGTGCGGGTCTTCGCGTACTCGACGGCCTTGCCGAGGGCCTGGCGGGCCAGGCCGAGCGAGAACGCGGCGGTGAGGATGCGCTCGGGGTTGAGCCCGGCGAACAGCTGCAGCAGGCCCGCGTTCTCGTCGCCGACCAGGGCCTCGGCGGGCAGCCGGACGTCGTCCAGGAAGACCTGGAACTGCTTCTCGGGGGCGACGAGCTCCATCGGGATCGCCCGGTACTCGAAGCCGGGGGTGTCGCGCGGGACGACGAACAGGCAGGGCTTGAGCTTGCCGGTGCGCGCGTCCTCGGTGCGGGCCACGAACAGGACGGCGTCGGAGTGGTCGATGCCGGAGACGAACACCTTGCGCCCGGTGAGCAGCCAGTCCTCGCCGTCGCGGCGGGCGACGGTGGAGATCCGGTGCGAGTTGGAGCCGGCGTCCGGCTCGGTGATGCCGAAGGCCATCTTGCGGCTGCCGTCGGCGAGCCCGGGCAGCCAGTGCTGCTTCTGCTCCTCGGTGCCGTAGCGGGCGATCACCGTGCCGCAGATCGCCGGGGAGACGATGAGCAGCAGCAACGGGCAGCCGGCGGTGCCGAGTTCCTCCAGGACGATGGCGAGGTCGGTGATGCCGCCGCCCCCGCCGCCGTACTCGACGGGCAGGTTGACGCCGAGGTAGCCGGCCTTGCCGGCCTCCGCCCAGAGTTCGTCGGCGGGTTCGCCGGCCCGGGCCTTGGCGAGGTAGTAGGCGGAGCCGTAGCGGCGGCCGAGGTCGCCGACGGCCTGGCGCAGGGCCCGGCGTTCGGGGGTTTCGAGGAGCTGACTGCCGATGGCGGACATGCGGGTCCTTCCTCAGGGCTCTCGGGGGGGGTTACTGCGGGGACTTGACGACGGCCAGCAGCGTGCCGAGTTCGACCTGCTGCCCCGGGGTGGCGAGGAGTTCGACGAGGACGCCGTCGGCGGGGGCGGTGACGCGGTGCTCCATCTTCATCGCCTCCAGCACGAGCAGCGGCTCTCCGGCGGTGACGGCGTCGCCGACGGCGGCGGTGGTGCGCAGCACCGTGCCGGGCATCGGGGCGAGCAGGGCGCCGGGGTCGGTGCGGACGGCGGGGTCGGGGAAGCGTGGCAGGGCGGTGAGCGCGGTACTGCCCGCGGGGGTGTCGACGTACACCCGGTCGCCGTACCGGGCGACGCGGTAGGGGCGTTGCACCTCGCCCTCCCGCAGGACGACCGACTCCGGTGTGGCGCTCACGAGTTCGACGTCCGGGTGGTCCTCGGCCCGCAGACCGGTGCGGGTGAGGCGGTAGCGGACCTCGAACTCGGTGCCGTCGTCCGCCCGGTAGCGCTTGAGCTGCGGTTGCGAGGGCAGGTTGCGCCAGCCGGACGGGAGCGCGGTGCGGCGGGCAGCGGCGTCGGCGAGGGCGGCGGCCAGGGCGGCGCGTCCGGCGCCCTCGGCGTCCGGCGCGGTGAGCTCGGCGCCGTGCTCGACCAGGAAGCCGGTGTGCAGGCGCTCGGCCAGGAAGGCCGGGTGCCGCAGCGAGCGAACCAGCAACTCCCGGTTGGTGGCGGGTCCGTGGATCCGGGCGCGGGCCAGCGCGTCGGCCAGCCGGCGGGCGGCAGCCGCGCGGGTCGGCGCCCAGGCGATCACCTTGGCGAGCATCGCGTCGTAGTGCGGGGTGATCACGCTGCCGACCTCAACCCCGGAGTCCAGCCGCAGGCCGCGCCCGGTGAACTCCTCGTGCGCAACGGTGAGTTCGAGGCTGCGCAGGGTGCCGGTGGCGGGCTGCCAGTCCTTGGCCGGGTCCTCGGCGTACAGCCGGGCCTCGATCGCGTGGCCGCGCGTCGCGGGAGGCTCCGGCGGCAGCTCCACCCCTTCGGCGACGGCGAGTTGGAGCGCCACCAGGTCCAGGCCGGTGACCGCCTCGGTGACCGGGTGCTCGACCTGGAGGCGGGTGTTCATCTCCAGGAAGAAGAACCGGCCGTCCTCGGCGAGCAGGAACTCGGCGGTGCCGGCTCCGACGTAGCCGATCGCCCGGGCAGCGCTCACGGCGGCGGCGTGCAGGTCGGCGCGGACGCCCGCCGGGAGGCCGGGCGCCGGGGCCTCCTCGACCACCTTCTGGTGCCGCCGCTGCAGCGAGCAGTCGCGGTCGCCGACCGCCCACACCGTGCCGTACACGTCGGCCAGCAACTGGACCTCGACGTGCCGCCCGGTGGGCAGGTAGCGCTCGCAGAACACCTCGTCGGGGCCGAAGGCCTTGGCCGCCTCGGCGCGGGCGGCGGCCAGCTCGCCGGGCAGGTCCGCCAGCCGGTGGACCACCCGCATACCCCGGCCTCCGCCGCCCGCCGCGGCCTTGACCAGCACCGGCAGATCGGCCTCGGTCGGCTCGGCGAGCGCGCCCAGGACGGGCACCCCGGCCTCGGCCATCAGGCGTTTGGCGGCGGTCTTGGAGCCCATCGCGGCGATCGCGGCGGGCGGCGGACCGATCCAGATCAGGCCTGCGTCCAGCACGGCCTGCGCGAACTCGGCGCTCTCGGAGAGGAATCCGTACCCGGGGTGGACGGCGTCGGCCCCCGCGGCCAGTGCGGCGCGGACGATCAGCTCGGCCCGCAGGTAGGTGTCGGCGGGCGCGGCCCCGGGCAGCCGGACGGCCGCGTCGGCCTCGCGTACGTGCGGGGCGCCGGCGTCCGGGTCGGAGTGGACGGCGGTGGTCGCGATGCCGAGCTCCCGGCAGGTGCGGAAGACCCGGCGGGCGATCTCGCCGCGGTTGGCGACCAGCAGGTTGCCGATCACGGTCTTGGAAGTCATCAGTGGCTCCATCGCAGGTGCTCGCTTACAGGGGATTCCCCCAGGGGGTCGCTCAGGGGCTCGCTCAGGTGCTCGCTCGGGGTGGCCCGCTCGGGGTGGCTCGCTCAGAGCCGGAAGACGCCGTAGCCCCGCGCGCCCTCGACCGGCGCGTTGTGGATCGCGGACAGGCACAGGCCGAGCACGGTGCGGGTGTCGCGCGGATCGATCACGCCGTCGTCGTAGAGCCGGCCGGACAGGAACACCGGCAGCGACTCGGCCTCGATCTGCTGCTCGACCATCGCCCGGATCGCCGCGTCCGCGTCCTCGTCGTAGGGCTGCCCCTTCGCCGCGGCCGACTGCCGGGCGACGATCGACAGCACCCCGGCGAGCTGCTGCGGGCCCATCACCGCGGACTTGGCGCTCGGCCAGGAGAACAGGAACCGCGGCTCGTAGGCCCGGCCGCACATGCCGTAGTGGCCGGCGCCGTAGGAGGCGCCCATCAGCACCGACAGGTGCGGGACGGTGGAGTTCGCCACGGCGTTGATCATCATCGCGCCGTGCTTGATGATGCCGCCCTGCTCGTAGTCCTTGCCGACCATGTAGCCGGTGGTGTTGTGCAGGAACAGCAGCGGGGTGTTCCGCTGGTTCGCCAACTGGATGAACTGGGCGGCCTTCTGGGACTCCTGGCTGAACAGGACGCCCTGGGCGTTGGCCAGGATGCCGACCGGGTAGCCGTGCAGCCGGGCCCAGCCGGTGCACAGGCTGGTGCCGTAGAGCGGTTTGAACTCGTCGAAGTCGGAGCCGTCGACCAGCCGGGCGATCACCTCGCGCGGGTCGAAGGGCACCTTGAGGTCGCCGGGGACGATGCCCAGCAGCTCCTCCTCGTCGTACTTCGGCGGCTCCGCGAGCGGGTCCGCCTCGGGGCCGGGCTTGCGGTGGTCGAGCCGGGCGACGATCCGGCGGGCCAGCCGCAGCGCGTCCGCCTCGTCCACCGCGAAGTGGTCGGCGAGGCCCGAGGTCCGGGCGTGCATCTCGGCGCCGCCGAGCGACTCGTCGTCCGCCTCCTCGCCGGTGGCCATCTTGACCAGCGGCGGGCCGCCGAGGAACACCTTGGCGCGCTCCTTGACCAGCACGGTGTGGTCGGACATGCCGGGGACGTACGCGCCGCCGGCCGTCGAGTTACCGAACACCACCGCCACGGTGGGGATTCCGGTGGCGGACAGCCGGGTGAGGTCGCGGAACAGCGCGCCGCCCGGGATGAAGATCTCCTTCTGGCTGGGCAGGTCCGCGCCGCCGGACTCCACCAGGTTCACCAGCGGGAGGCGGTTGTGCAGCGCGATCTCGTTCGCCCGCAGGGCCTTGCGCAGCGTCCAGGGGTTGCTGGCGCCGCCGCGCACGGTGGGGTCGTTGGCGGTGATCACGCACTCGACGCCCTCGATCACGCCGATGCCGGTGACCAGCGCGGCGCCGACCGGGTAGTCGCTGCCCCAGGCCGCGAGCGGGGACAGCTCCAGGAACGGCGAGTCCGGGTCGACCAGCAGCTCGATCCGCTCGCGGGCCGGCAGCTTGCCGCGCTTGCGGTGGCGCTCCAGGTACCTGGGGCCGCCGCCGGCCAGCGCCTTGGCGTGCTCGGCGTCCAGCTCGGCGAGCTTGGCGAGCATCGCGGCGCGGTGCTCGGCGTACTCGGGCCCGGCCGGGTCGACGCGGGTGGGCAGGACGGTCACAGCAGGGCCTCCGGGATGTCGAGGTGGCGGGAGCGCAGCCACTCCCCGAGGGCCTTGGCCTGCGGGTCGAAGCGGTGCCGGGCGGCAACGCCCTCGCCGAGCAGGCCGGTGAGGGTGAAATTGACCGCGCGCAGGTTCGGGAGCAGGTGCCGGGTGACGGGCAACTCCGCCGTCTCGGGCAGGAGTTTGCGCAGCCGGTCGACCGTGAGGGCGTGCGCGAGCCAGCGCCAGCCGTCCTCGGTGCGGGCCCAGACGCCGAGGTTGGCGTCGCCGCCCTTGTCGCCGCTGCGGGCGCCGGCCACCAGTCCGAGCGGGGCCCGGCGGGTGGGCCCGGCGGGCAGCGGTTCCGGCAACTTCTGTTCCGCATCGGCGGGTTGGGCGGTGAGCGGCGCGGGCGGGACGGCGATCCGGCGGCCGTCCGGCAGCACGGCGGTGTGCTCGACCGCCTTGGCGTCGACGTACCGGGCGGTGAACACCCCGTACGGCGTGCCCGGACCCGGCGGGGCGGTGAGGTGGAAGCCGGGGTACCCGGCCAGCCCCAACTCCACGGCAGCCTTGCCGAGTTCACGACCGACCTTGGCCGGGTCGGGGTCGCGGGCGGTCAGCCGGAGGAGGGCGGAGGCGCACTCCTCGGTCGGGGCGTCCGGGTGGTCGGTGCGGGCGAGCGTCCAGCGCAGCTCGGCGGGACGGGACTCGGGCGGCAGGGCCGCGGCGAACTGCCTCTGTACCAGGGCGGCTTTGGCCTCGATGTCCAGTCCGGTGAGGACGAACACCACCTCGTTGTGGTGGCCGCCGAGCGCGTTGAGGCCCACCTTCAGCGTGGCCGGCGGTGCCTCGCCCCGTACGCCGTCGATCCGGACCCGGTCCGGGCCCTCCTCGGTGAGGCGGACGGTGTCCAGCCGGGCGGTGACGTCCGGGCCGAGGTAGTGCGATCCGGCTGTCTCGTACAGGAGTTGGGCGGTGACGGTGCCGACGGTGACGGCGCCGCCGGTGCCCGGGTGCTTGGTGATCACGCTGGAGCCGTCGGCGTGCAGCTCGGCGATCGGGAAGCCGGGGTGCGTCACGTCGTGCTCGCGGAAGAACGCGTAGTTGCCGCCGGTCGCCTGGGCGCCGCACTCCAGCACGTGCCCGGCGACGACCGCGCCGGCGAGGGCGTCGAGGTCCTCCGG
Organism: Kitasatospora sp. NPDC023120; assembly: GCF_055560835.1. NCBI lineage: Bacteria > Bacillati > Actinomycetota > Actinomycetes > Kitasatosporales > Streptomycetaceae > Kitasatospora > Kitasatospora sp. NPDC023120. The sequence continues at coordinate 180,001 of NZ_JBVHHY010000014.1, forward strand.
CGCCCAGCCGAACCGGGCGATCCCGGGCCCGACGACCAGCGCGGCGTCCGTCACCCGGCCGGTGACCACCACATCGGCGCCCTCCCGCAGACAGGTCGCGATGCCGAACGCACCGAGGTAGGCATTGGCGGCCAACAGGCCCTCGGGCAGACCGAGTTCCTCCCGGCGCGGCAATAGGTCGTCACCCTCGACGTGCGCGACGGCCGCCTCGACACCCAGGCGCCGGGCCAGTTCGCGCAGCTCATCGGCGAGCCGCGCCGGATTGAGGCCGCCCGCGTTCACCACGACCGTCACGCCGCGCTCGCGCGCCAGGCCGAGGCACTCCTCCATCTGCCGCAGGAAGGTCCGGGCGTACCCGCGCGACGGGTCGTTCAGCCGGTCCCGCGCCAGGATGAGCATGGTCAGCTCGGCCAGGTAGTCCCCGGTGAGCACGTCCAGCGGCCCACCGGTGAGCATCTCCCGCACCGCGGCGAACCGGTCCCCGTAGAACCCCGAGGCGTTGCCGATCCGCAGGACCGCTCGCTCGCGCACCAATGCCCCTCCCCTGACGCCGAGTTGGCGACGCTCCCACACGAGCACCGTCGGGCAGCAGCGTGGCACCGGCCGGAGAAAAAAGCAATCATGCCTGCTTGTTTTTCGGCATCCGGCTCCCGGCACGTCGGCAGGCTTCCTGTGACTGCGATCGATGGATTGGGAATGCGAGCTCAGGTTTGTGAGCGGCGGTCCGGACGTCGTCCAGCGACGCAGCCAGCCACCTGCCAGCCGGTCGGCGTCCTGGAGGCCCTGCCACAACCGTTCGAGCTGGACTTCGAGCATCGGGGCGGACGGTCGGAACGGACCATGATCCATCGCGTCGGCCGGCGGATGTACCTCTCCCTGGCCATCGGCCCGGGGGTGTACCCCGCGACCCCGCGTACATCCCCGGGGCGACGCGGCGAGCCGACGCCACTGAATACGATCTCCGTATGGAAGAGCTTCTCCAGCGTCTCTCGACATCGAAGCGCGTGACCTGGCTGACTGACCGGGCCGTGGTGCTGGCCACCACTGGCTTCTACGCGCTGATGCTCTGCTGGTCGATCGCTCAGGTTCGGGACCACGACGGCCTGTTCCGGTTTCCCGGCCTCGGGCCCTTCCAGATGATGGGTCTGTGTGTCGTGCTCGCCCTTCCGGTTCTCCTGATGCGCCGTCTGCCGGCGGCGGTCTTCGCGGTGATCCTGGGCGAATCGGTCCTCGGCGACATCTTCGGCGTGCGGCCCTGGATCGTGTTCGTCCTGCTCGTCGTCTTGGGCGGGCACCTCGCCGTCCGGCGGCCGAAGGCTGCCGCCGTCGGCTCCGTCGCGGCCGTCGCGGCCGCGTTCGTCGAGAACATCGACGTCTACCCCGGGGAGACCCTCGGCGACGCGGCCCAGTGGGCCGGGCAGTTCGCGTTGTGGTTCGCGGTCGCGTGGGTCTTCGGCGGGGTGTATCGCAAACGCCGTGAATACCTCGAAGCCCTCCACGAGCAGACCGCGGCCCGCGCCGTCATGGCCGAGCGGCTGCGGATCGCCCGTGAACTTCACGACAGCGTCGCGCACAGCATCGGGATCATCACGGTGCTGTCGGGAGCGGCGGCGCGGGTGGTGGAGACCAAGCCCGAGCAGACGCGGCAGGCGCTGACCGGCATCGAGACCACCAGCCGGGAGACGCTGCTCGGGCTGCAGCGCATGCTCGGGGCGCTCCGCCGCGCCGAGCCTGACGACGCCATGCCGCGGGCCGCTCCGCTGGCGCCGGCCGGCAGCCTGGCCGACGTCCCGCGGCTCGCCGAACGCACGGCCGACGCCGGGGTGCGGGTCCACGTGGCCTGGCGGGGCGAGCGGCGTCTGCTGCCGCCGGAGATCGAGCTGTCGGCGTTCCGGATCATCCAGGAGTCGGTGACGAACGTGGTGCGGCATTCCGGGGCGCGGGCGTGCCGGGTGGCGGTCGGTTACGAGCCGGAAGGGGTGACGATCGAGGTGGTGGACGACGGGGACGACGGTCTCGGCGGGCCGGGCCGTCCGAGGCACTCCGCGGCGGGCGGGAGCGGCTTCGGCCTGCTCGGCATGCGCGAGCGAGTGACGTTGCTGTCCGGCCAGTTCAGCGCCGGCTGGCGTCCGGAGGGCGGATTCCGGGTGACGGCGAGGCTCCCGGCATGAGCGTGCGGGTGCTGCTGGTCGACGACCAGCCGCTGATGCTGGTCGGGCTCGGGATCCTGATCGGCGACACCGACGACCTGGAGGTGGTCGGCGAGGCCGGCGACGGCCGCGAGGCGGTGCGCCTGGTACGTGAACTGCGGCCGGACGTCGTGGTGATGGACATCCGGATGCCGGGCATGGACGGGATCGAGGCGACCCGGCAGGCGACCGCCGAGCCGGACCCGCCCAAGGTGCTGGTGCTGACGACCTTCGACGACGACGAGTACGTCTACGGCGCACTGCGCGCCGGCGCCAGCGGATTCCTGCTCAAGAGCATGGCCCTGGACGCGATCCTGGACGCGATCCGCGTGGTGGCGGCCGGCGACGCGTTGATCGCGCCGAGCGTGACCCGACGGCTGATCGCGGACTTCGCCGGAACGTCCGGCCCCGCGGCCCCCGAACCGGACGCCGAGCCCGCCGCGGACTCGAGTCCCATCGCGGGGATCACCGACCGGGAGCGCGAGGTGCTGGCACTGGTCGGACAGGGACTGTCGAACGGTGAGATCGCCGAGCGGCTGGTGATCAGCGCGGCGACGGCGAAGACTCATGTCGCGCGTCTGTTCGCCAAGCTCGAGGCTCGGGACCGCGTCCACCTGGCGATCATCGCCTTCGAGTCCGGACTCGTGCCGCGTAGACGGTAGGGCAGGATGAGAAGGACGATCGCCGGCCACGACACCCTGGCCCGACGTCCACGACGCCGCGGCCAGTTCGCCTCCCGCGACGAACTGGCCGCGGCCATCGACACCTTCGTCTCGGCCTACGACGAACACGACGTCAAGCCCTACCGCCGGACCTACGACGGCAGCCCACTCAAAGCCGCATGAACCCCCGAAGGATCAACGCGGCGCTGCACTAGGACTGGAAGGCTACTTCCGGATTGTTCGGCGAGGGGCCGTCCAGCAGCGGACTGTGGATCCCCTTCAGCGTCTGGTCGAAGAACGCCGTCACGTACTCACGCGTGATCACGATTCCACGTTCGGGGTCGAGGGGCGGCACCGGGAACCCGGCCTGCTCCTCGAGCAGGTCCACGTCGATGAAGCTGGCGTGGTTGGCGCCGGTGACCGCCAGCCACTTCTTGTAGCCGCCGAGGGCGGCCCAGGCCTGCCCCCAGTTGTCGCCACCGCCGGCCGAGTGGACGTCGGCCCTGCCCAGCATGAGGAACGGCCGGTTGATCTGGCCGGGCAACGGGGCCGGGAAGAAGGAGCCGTCCATGTTCACCCCGGCCCGTACTCGCGGGTCGGCGATCATCGTGGCGGCGGCTGACGCTCCGCCGATGGAGTGTCCGGCCATGCCGATCTCGTGCTTGTCGATGAGGTGTGCCAGGGGCCACGCGCTATTGCCGTGCGTCAACTGGTCGATCAGGAAGGACACGTCCAGCGCGCGGCTGGCGGCGACGGAGTCGAAGTCGAACGTTTCCGGGTGATCGCAGATCGCGCACGGCGGCGTCTGGCCGTTCGCCAGCGTCTCGCCGCTGTCCTCGTAGGTGTGGCCGACGAGCGCGACGACGTAGCCGTGACTGGCCAGGTCGGTCGCGAGCGAGGTGAGCACCATGCGCTGGTCCCCGAACCCGGGTGAGAGGACCACCAGCGGATGCTTGCCCCTCTGCGGCCGCGCGCCGTCGAAGGCGTGAGTGGTGATGCTGGAAACGTTCTGCGGGGTGATGCCGGAGCTCGCCGGAATCTTCGCCTGCTGGATGTGTCCGGCTGCCTCGGCGAGGGTCATGTAGGGGGCCGGAGTCCCGGTCCCGGGGACGGCGGGGTAGACCATCGTGACGGTCAGTTGGCGGGGGCCGGACGACGGCACCCACGGGTCGAGGCGGCTCGTGTCGGTGAGGTGGATGATCTCCTCGCCGGCGGCGTAGGGGCCGGTCGGCGCGGGGAGGGCGCCTTGGAAGGACCGCGTGGGCGCGGTGGCCGGGGCCGGTGCGGTGTCGAACGTGTGCGTGGCCACCGGTGTGGCCGACGGTGCGGTCGTGGCGGCGAACCCGGCGCCGGTTCCGGTGACGAGGGCGGCGAGCGCCAGCGCCGCGACAGCGCTGATACGGCGATTGCGTTTCATGGGATCGACGCTAGGTTCCGCAGCTCCGTATCGAATCAGCCCATGGATGTAAACGCTCTGGTGTCGTTCGTAGCCCCCGTGAGGTACCGGAGTAATCCGCCGGGAGTATGTCGTGCGGCGCGGGGTTCCCTTCGCCGGCATCGTCGAGCGCCACCTTCGTCTTGGCCTACGACGAACTCGACGCCAAGCCCTACCGCTGGACCTACGACGGCAACCCACTCCAAGCCGCATGAACCGGGACGAACCGCAGACCCGCCCACCAACGACGACGTCCGGTCACAGCTTCCGTGATGTCCGTTCGCAGGTGATCTGGTGGATGCACTTGCTGAACTCTCGCTTGGCCTCTTGCGCGTCAGTCCGGCAGCCAGTGCAGCTCGTGCGCCAGGGTTTTGGCGACGGCACGGATGCGGCGGTGTAGCGGCGACTGCTCGCGCGGGAGGACCAGGTGGAACGTCAGGCTGGGCGCGTCCCGCAGCGGTCGCCAGGTGAGACCGGCCGGTTGTACCGTGGCTGCGGCTTCTCCGGCCGGGGCGAGGGTGACCCCGTCGCGCAGGTCGCGCTGGGACATGTCGAAAGCGACTGCGGGCGTGTGGAATCGGGGGCGCGGTCGGATGTCTCGGAACAGCGCGGACAGCTGATCGTGGATCACGGGGTTGGCCGCACGGTGCGGGAGTCGCAGCGGATACGCGGCCGCGTCGGCGATCTCGATCTCCGGGCGTTCGGCCAGCGGATGGTGCTGCGCCAGCTGGACCCCGATGCGCGCACGCCGCAGCAGGAACCGGCGCACGCCACGGCCCGGCTGTTCACCGCGGGTGATCCCGGCATCGATGCGGCCGTCGGCGACCGCGGGGGAGATCTCCGGTGTCGCCATCGGGACCGCGCCGACCTCGAGTCCGCTGTTGCCGCGAATCAGCCTGTCCACCAGAGCCGGTGCCGTCTCGGCCCCGGCGCTGAGGCTGTATCCGATGCGCAGCGTGCCCAGTTCACCGGCCGCCGCGCTCCGGGCGGCGGCCCATGCCCGATCCAGCGCCGCCAGCGCGGGCGGCGCGGACTCCGCCAAAGCCGCACCGGCCGGGGTCAGTACGACGCTGCGCGTGTTGCGGACCATCAGGGCCGCGCCGAGTTCCGACTCCAATCGGCGCATCCGGGCGCTGAGTGCGGGCTGTGCGATACCGATCCGTGCGGCCGCGCGGGTGAAGTTCAACTCCTGTGCCAGCACCAGGAAGTACTGCAGGCTCACCGTATCCGGCGCCACGTGCCCTCCGTGCCGATTGATAACGATTCGTTCTGAGCCTATCCCGTACCGGTCTTTCCCTCGACCGCACAGCAGGCCCTAGCGTGCGCATATGACGATCCGACTGACGGCAGTTCCTGTCGCCGGGATCGATCGATCCGAGTGTCCATTCGACGTCGGACATGTCCGGCCGAACGCAGGAGGTTTCCATGGCCAAGGGCTACTGGGCCAGTGTCTACCCCGCCCTTCCCGACCCGGAGACGCTGACTGCCTACAGCAAGCTGGCGGGTCCGGCGGTCCGGGCAGCGGGCGGGCGGACCCTGTCCCGTGACGGTCGAGTCGTCGCCCATGAGGCCGGAATCGCGCAACGCGTCGTTCTGATCGAGTTCGACAGCTTTGAACAGGCCGTCGCGGCCTACGAGAGCGAGGCATACCAGAAGGCGCTGGTGGCCCTCCCCGACGGCTTCGAGCGCGACTTCCGCATCATCGAAGGCATCGACTGACCGGCACCCGGCCGTCACTGGGCATCCGTCACCTGATACGCACACGGTGCTCAACGACGACTCACGAGCCGGTCGGATCGCCATGTCCACTGAGAACGGACATCTGCGACTGCCGCCGTTGGACGGCCACGGTCGGCGACAGCCGGCCACGTGGGGGAACTACCGGAGACGGGTCGCAGTCCGGACGAGGTCGGCGACGGCTCTGGACCGGCTGTGCGGCGGCCAGGCGATCACGGTGGTGACGTTCGGCGCGTCCAGCACGGGCACGGCGGCGAGGTCACCGGGCAGTTGGGCTCGGCACGACTCCGGTGAGACCGCGCAAGCCCGGCCGAGCGCGACGAGCTGCAACAACTGCGCGTGGTCGCGGACTTGCGGGCCGGGGCCGGGCGGGTAGGTGCCGTCGGGGTCGGGCCAGCGCGGCAGGGGCAGGCCGGGCAGCCCGGTGATGTCGGCCATGTGCACATGGGTCCGGACGGTGAGCGGATGCCCGGCCGGCAGGACCGCGACCTGGCCCTCCGTGCCGAGGTCTTCGGTGTGGAACCCGGCCGTCGAGTCGAACGGCCGGTGCAGCAGCGCCACATCGGCCCGGCCCTCGCGCAGAAGTCGTTCCTGCTCGGCCGGGCCGCACAGGAGGACGTCGACGGGGACCGCGCCGGGTTCGGCAGCGTACGCGTCCAGCAGTTCCGCCAGCAGTTCGCGGGACGCGCTGGCCTTCGTGACCAGGACCAGGCCGGGACGGCCGGCCGGGGGAAGGGCGGCGCGGCGGGTCCGGCGCTCGGCCGCGTCGACCGCGTCGAGGGCCGCCCGGCCCTCGGCCAGCAGCACCGAGCCGGCTTCGGTCAGCGTGACGGTACGGCTGGTCCGATCCAGCAGCGCTGCCCCGAGTCGGCGTTCGAGCTGCTGGATCGCCCGTGACAGCGGCGGCTGTGCGATCCCGAGCCGCTGCGCGGCGCGCCCGAAGTGCAACTCTTCGGCGACAGCGACGAAGTAGCGCAGTTCCCTGGTCTCCATCCGGCCACGGTACTCCGGATCAATACCTGGAAGGTATCGCTGCCCACCCAATCGGTCTTGGACCCCCGCCAGGGTCCGAGAGCAGCATGGTCCCCATGAGCGAACGAACGATTGCGCTGGTCACCGGCGCGAACAAGGGAATCGGCTACGAGATCGCCGCGGGCCTGGGCGCCCTCGGCTGGAGCGTCGGCGTCGGCGCCCGCGACGATCAGCGTCGCGAGGCCGCGGTGGAGCGACTGCGCGCGGCCGGCGTCGACGCGTTCGGCGTACCGCTGGACGTGACCGACGACGCGAGCGCGACAGCCGCCGCACGGCTGATCGAGGGACAGGCCGGGCGCCTCGACGTGCTCGTCAACAACGCCGCCATCACCGGCGCCATGCCCCAGGAGCCCACCCGCGTCGACCCCGCCACCATCCGCACGGTCGTGGAGACCAACGTCATCGGCGTCATCCGCGTCACCAACGCGATGCTGCCGCTGCTGCGCCGCTCCGCCTCACCGCGGATCGTCAACATGTCCAGCAGTGTCGGCTCCCTCACCCGGCAGTCAGGGACCGCCGGCGAGCTGACCACCGGTCCGGTGGCCGCGGCGTACTCGCCGTCGAAGACGTTCCTGAATGCCGTCACCCTCCAGTACGCCCGGGAGCTGAGCGGCACGAACATCCTGATCAACGCCGCCTGCCCCGGCTACGTCGCGACCGACCTCAACGGCTTCCGGGGCGTGCGCACCCCCGAACAGGGCGCGGCCATCGCCATCAAACTCGCGGCCCTGCCCGACGACGGCCCGACGGGCCGGTTCTTCGACGACGCCGGAGTAGTGCCCTGGTGACGTGCACGGCGGTCATCACCGGGTGAGGTTGTCCGTCATCAGTCCGAGGGGGAACTCGAACCGGTCGTTCAGAACCGCCGTGGTTTCACGCCTCCGACGGCGCGTCACTGCCCTGGCGCTGCCGTCGGCGGTGTTTGCGCATGGACACCTGAGAGCCGCAGCCGGTACTGCAGTACAGCCCTCCCCCGTTGCGGGTGCGGTCGAAGAAACCGAAATGGCACGGGGGGGGTTCCGGCACGCCTTGATGCGGCTCCAGTCGCCGGTCTGCGCGAACGTCGTCACGGCAGCCAGGACGGTTCCGAACACGCGCGGCACCCCCGCCTGCGGCCAGGCCAGCTCCACACCGCCGGCCGTGACCACCTCGCCAGCGGGTAGAGCGAACCCACCCGTCGCAGGTGCCGCTCGGCACGCAGCAGCGGCTCACCCAGGCTCTCCTCGTCGCCCGAGTGCGCGAGCAGCAGAGTCACCAGGGCATCGCGCAGCTCGCGCGCGACCGCGGCGTCAGCGTCGGTCACCACGGTCTCGCCGCCGAACTGATGCAGACCGATCAGGATTGGAGAAGCATCCGCCCCGGGCCCGCGCCTAGCGTTGCGGTCATGAGCGACATCACCATCCACTGGACCTTCCTCCCGCACACCGACCCCGAGGCCTCCCTCGCCTTCTACCGCGACCTGCTCGGCTTCGAGGTCCGCAACGACGTCGGCGGCGGCGCGATGCGCTGGATCACCGTCGGCCCCGCCGACCAGCCCGGCGTCTCGCTCGTCCTGGAGCCGCCGGCGATCGACCCGGGCGTCACCGAGGACGAGCGCAGGACCATCACCGAGATGATGGCCAAGGGCACCTACGCCCGGCTCGTCCTCGGCACCCGCGACCTGGACGGGCTCTTCGACCGGCTGAAGTCCGGCGGAGCCGAGCTGGTGCAGGAGCCGACCGAGCAGCAGTGGGGCGCGCGCGACTGCGCCTTCCGCGACCCGGCGGGCAACCTGATCCGCTTCAACGAGGTTCGCTGACCGGACGGCCAGGCCATCCGGCAGCCGAAGCCCGGCAGCCACCGCCCGACGGGCCCGCCCCCGCAGCACCGGATTCTGGTTGGATCGAAGGGATCCACCGGTGACCGCGGGGCGGGCCCGCCCGATCGACAGGGAGAGACGAGACGATGCCCAAGAGGACGGACGCGCACTCCGTGCCGCACGCCGCCGACAGCCACGACCTGATCCGCGTCCACGGCGCGCGCGAGAACAACCTCAAGGACGTCAGCGTCGACATCCCCAAGCGCCGGCTGACGGTGTTCACCGGTGTGTCCGGCTCGGGCAAGAGCTCGCTGGTCTTCGACACCATCGCCGCCGAGTCCCAGCGGCTGATCAACGAGACCTACAGCGCCTTCGTCCAGGGCTTCATGCCCACCCTGGGCCGCCCCGAGGTGGACGTCCTCGAGGGCCTGACCACCGCGATCATCGTCGACCAGCAGCGGATGGGCGCCGACCCGCGCTCCACCGTCGGCACCGCCACCGACGCCAACGCGATGCTGCGCATCCTCTTCAGCCGCCTCGGCACCCCGCACATCGGCTCCCCCAAGGCCTTCTCCTTCAACGTCCCCTCGGTCAGCGGCGCCGGCGCCGTCACCCTCGAGCGCGGCGGCAAGACCGTCAAGGAGCGGCGCAGCTTCAGCATCACCGGCGGCATGTGCCCGCGCTGCGAGGGCCGGGGCAGCGTCTCCGACATCGACCTCACCCAGCTCTTCGACGACAGCAAGTCGATCTCCGAGGGCGCGATCACCATCCCCGGCTGGAAGACCGACAGCTGGTGGACGGTCGGCGTCTACGCCAACTCGGGCTTCCTCGACCCGGACAAGCCGATCCGCAAGTACACCGAGAAGGAGCTGCAGGACTTCCTCTACCGGGAGCCGACCAAGGTCAAGGTCAACGGCGTCAACCTCACCTACGAGGGCCTGATCCCCAAGATCCAGAAGTCCATGCTGTCCAAGGACAAGGACGCGCTGCAGCCGCACATCCGCGCCTTCGTGGAGCGGGCCGTCACCTTCACCGACTGCCCCGACTGCGGGGGCACCCGGCTCAGCGAGGCCGCTCGCTCCTCCAGGATCGCGGGCATCAGCATCGCCGACGCCTGCGCGATGCAGATCAGTGACCTCGCCGACTGGGTCCGCGGGCTGGACGAGCCCTCGGTGACGCCGCTGCTCACCACCCTCCGGCAGACCCTCGACTCCTTCGTGGAGATCGGCCTCGGCTACCTCTCCCTCGACCGCCCGTCCGGCACGCTCTCCGGCGGCGAGGCGCAGCGGGTCAAGATGATCCGCCACCTCGGCTCCTCGCTCACCGACACCACGTACGTCTTCGACGAGCCCACCACCGGCCTGCACCCGCACGACATCGACCGGATGAACAAGCTGCTGCTGCGCCTGCGGGACAAGGGCAACACCGTGCTGGTGGTCGAGCACAAGCCGCAGACCATCGCGATCGCCGACCACGTGGTCGACCTCGGGCCCGGTGCCGGTACGGCGGGCGGCACGGTCTGCTACGAGGGCGGCGTGGACGGGCTGCGGAGCAGCGGCACCGTCACCGGCCGCCACCTGGCCGACCGGGCGCCCCTGCGGGAGGAGGTGCGCAAGCCCACCGGGAAGCTGGAGATCCGGGGCGCGAACACCCACAACCTGCGGGACGTGGACGTGGACGTCCCGCTCGGGGTGCTCACCGTGGTGACCGGGGTGGCCGGCTCCGGCAAGAGCTCGCTGATCCACGGCTCGCTGTCCCGACGGTCGGGGGCCACCGCCGAGGGCGTGGTCTCAGTCGACCAGGGCGCGATCAAGGGTTCGCGGCGCAGCAACCCGGCCACCTACACCGGGCTGCTGGAGCCGATCCGCAAGGCCTTCGCGAAGGCCAACGACGTGAAGCCGGCCCTGTTCAGCGCCAACTCCGAGGGCGCCTGTCCGACGTGCAACGGCGCGGGCGTGGTCTACACCGACCTGGCGATGATGGCCGGGGTCGCCACCACCTGCGAGGACTGTGAGGGCAAGCGCTACCAGCCGGCGGTGCTGGAGTACCGGCTGGGCGGCCGGGACATCGCCGAGGTGCTGGCGATGTCGGTCACCGAGGCGGAGGAGTTCTTCCGCACCGGCGAGGCGAGGCTGCCGGCCGCGCACCGCATCCTGGAGCGGCTGGCGGACGTCGGGCTCGGCTACGTCAGCCTCGGCCAGCCGCTCACCACGCTCTCCGGCGGCGAGCGGCAGCGGCTGAAGCTGGCCACCCACATGGCGGACAAGGGCGGGGTCTACGTCCTGGACGAGCCGACCACCGGCCTGCACCTGGCCGATGTGGAGCAGCTGCTCGGGCTGCTGGACCGGCTGGTCGAATCGGGCAAGTCGGTGATCGTGATCGAGCACCACCCGGCGGTCATGGCGCACGCCGACTGGATCATCGACCTCGGCCCGGGCGCCGGCCGCGACGGCGGGCGGGTGGTCTTCGAGGGCACCCCGGCCGAGCTGGTCGCCGCCCGCTCCACGCCGACCGGCGAGGCCCTGGCGGCGTACGCGGGCTGAGGGGTCGTCGAGGACGATGCCGCCCCTGGCCCGGCGTCAGTCCAGCGGGAGGACCATCTCCAGGATCCGCGCCGAGGAGTCCAGTACGTACGGCGTCTCGCCCCCGGTGTACGAGAACCCGCGCCGCAGGTAGAAGGCGGCGGCGCGGGGGTTCGCCTCGTGCACCCCGAGCAGCATCCGCCGCGCGCCCCGGCCGCGGGCCCAGACGAGGACGGCGTCCAGCATGGCGTCCGCGACGCCGCGCTCGCGGCCGCGGTGCGCCGGGTCCACCCAGACGCCGATCAGGTCGACGGCGTCGGCGTGGTCCTTGTCGGGAACGGACAGCATGGTGCCGACCCACTCCCCCTGGTCGTCCACCGCGACCAGCCCGACCTTGTCGGGTTCGTTGACCCAGTTCGTCCGGGCCCGCCACTTGCCCTCGCCCTGGTGGCTCGCGTACTCGTAGGGTTCGCCGAACGCCAGCGGGGTGTCGAGGAGTTGGGCGAGGCGCACCTTCCGCAGCCGCTGCCAGTCCTCGCGCCCGATCCGCTCGATCCGGTACCGCACCTCGCCCGACCCCCCGTGAAAAAGCCTCCGCTGCCGGTGACCACCGGCAGCGGAGGCAGCATAACCGCGGCTCGGGCGCCGGCCCGCGCTACGGCTTGATGCGGACCACCTGCGGGTCGTGGTCGCTCGCCTGCTGGGCGAACTCGGCGTTGATGTGCACGACGTCGTACTTGGCGTAGCCGACCTCGGGGCTGACCAGGATGTGGTCCAGCACCTGCGAGTTGCCCTGGTAGACGTACGAGTACTGCTCGGTCTCCGGCAGTTCGTTCACCAGGTCGCGCAGCACGCCGCCCTTGGTGAGCGCGGCCAGGGCGGGCGAGAACTGGTAGTCGTTGAAGTCGCCGAGGGAGACGACCCTGGCCTCCTTGTCGGCGGCCAGCAGCCCGGCGACGAAGGCCTGCTCGACGGTGGCCTGCTTGACCCGCTGCACCTCGGAGCTGCGGGTCGGGGCCTGGAAGCGGCTGTCGATGCCCTGGTCGCCGCCCTTGCTGTTGAAGTGGTTGGCGATGACGAAGACCTTCTGGCCGCGGAAGACGAACTGGCCGACCAGCGGTTTGCGGCTGTTGGTCCAGGCCTCGTCGCCCGGCTCGATGCGCCCGGGCGAGGCGGTCAGCGCGGTGGTGGCGCCGGTGCCGGTGACGCCGACGGCGGTGGTGGCGTTGCCGCCCGGGATGTCGGTGAATGAGACCCGCTGCGGGTTGAACAGGAACACCTGGCGGATGTTGCCGCCGGGCTCGCCGCCGTCCTTGCCGTCCTGCGGGTCGATCGAGCGCCAGTCGTAGGCGGGGCCGCCGGCCGCCTTGATCGCGGCGATGAACTTGGCGACGGTCTGGCTCGCGCCGACGGTGCCGTCGTTCTTGGAGCCGTTGTCGTCCTGGATCTCCTCCAGGGCGACGATGTCGGGCGAGCGCAGGTTGGTGACGACGCCCTTGGCGAGCTCGGCGAACTTGGCGTCCGGGTTGTTCGGGGCCAGGTTCTCCACGTTGTAGGTGGCGAGGGTGAGTTCGCGGTCCGCGGCCTGGGCGGTGACCTCGCGCTGGAGGTGGTTGTCCTTCAGCGTGCCGACGGTTCCGGCGACGAGCGTGTAGCCGCCGAAGTTGTTGTAGTCCAGCGGGCCGGTGGTGGCGCCGGTCAGCTCGTCGCCGACGTTGGCCACCGGGAAGGGCTGCTGCGCGGCCGGCGCCTGCTGCTGCACCATCAGGCGGCCGACGTTGGGCTCGCGGTAGGACTCGTACAGGACGCCGCCGCGCTTGCTGCGCTGGTCCTGGCGGTCGGCGGCGACCCACAGCTCGTTGTACTTGTCGGTCGCCTGGACCACCCGGACGTCCTTGACCTGGACGAGCATGCCCTCCAGGGACTCGTAGAAGTCCAGGGCGTACTTCTCCGGGTCGAGCTTCACGCCGTCGATCGAGCCGTCCGCACCGGCCGCCGGGCTGTAGGTGCCGGGGATGTTGCGGGTGTCCACGACCACCGGGGCGGGCAGCGGGTTTCCGGAGGAGACGACCGTGATGCCGGGGGCGGAGATCTCGGTGAGGGACTGCGAGCCGCCGGAGTAGTTCGGGTAGTACTCGGTGACCTTGCCGCTCACCAGCACCGAGTCGCCGACCTTGACGGTCGGGTTGCCGCCGGTGAAGACGAAGACGCCCTCGCTGGTGGCCGGGTCGGCGTCCGGGTTCGGGTCCTGGATCCAGAAGCCCTTGGAACTGCCGTACGCACGCACGCCGGTGACGATGCCGGGCACACCGGTGACGGGCTTGCCGGCCTGCGGGGATATCCGGGTGGCGCCCTGGACGTCGTGGATCCGCAGCGGGCCGGCCTCGGTCGGGGCGGGGGTGGCGGCACCGGCGGCGTTGGCCACCGGGAGCGGGACGAGCACCAGCGAGGCGGCCAGCGAGGCCGGGATCAGGGCGGCACGCAGGAGGGTTCTGTGCGGGCGGGGTGCGGGGGCGGTGGTCACCTGGGCAGGGCTCCTAGCTCCGTCGTGCGGCACGGTCGTGGCACGGCGGTCCGGGCGGAGGCACGCTTCGAGCGCGCGCTACTCGCGTAGAGAAGAGCAGGGGACGGATCGCCGCCCCCCGCGGCGCCCCTCAAGATACGCGCGTAGAAAATGCCCCGACAAGACCCCGTCAGTGAACTGTCGGTTCCGTACACATGACTTGACGCCCGCTCAGTCCGCGCAGCTCACAGCCCGTTCACAGGCCGCTCCCAGCGGACTCCCAGGAACCCTCGACGCGCTCCACCACCAGCTCGCACAGCTCGTGGGTGCGCAGCGCGTCATGGGCGTCGAGGGTCCTGCCGCCGCGGACGGCGTCCAGGAACGCCAGCACGCACTGCTCGATGCCGCGCTGACGGGCGACCGACACCCAGTCGCCCCGGCGACGGACGGTGGGCTGGCCGCGGTGGTCGATCACCTCGGCGAGGTTGCGCACCTCGCGCTTGGAGTCGCCGCCGGAGACCTCCAGCACCTCCTCCGTCGAGCCGGACAGCCGGTTCATGATGCCCAGCGCGGTGAACCCCTCCCCGCCGAGGGTGAGCACCACGTGCTCCACCAGCCCGTCGCGCACCCGCGAACGGACGTCCACGTGCTCGATCTCACCGGGCGCGAGGAAGCGGAGCAGGTCCACCACGTGGATGAAGTCGTCGTAGACCAGGGTGCGGGCGGCCTCGGACAGGCCCTCCCGGTTCTTCTGCAGCACGATCAGGTCCCGCGGCCGCTCCTTCGCCTGGACGTAACCGGGCGCGTGACGCCGGTTGAAGCCCACCATCAGCGAGCGGCCGGTGCGGTCGGCGAGGTCGACCAGGCGGCGGGCGCCGTCCAGGGTGTAGTCCAGCGGCTTGTCCACGTACACATCGACGCCCGCCGTCAGCAGCTGCGAGACGATCGGCACGTGCTGGTCGGTGGCGGCGTGCACGAAGGCGGCGCGGATCCCGCTGCCGATCAACTCCCCGAGATCGGTGAACCGCTTCTCCGCCGCGATCCGGTACGCATCACCGATCCGGTCCAGCTTCGCCGCGTCCCGGGTCATCAGCCGCAGGTCGAGGCCGGGCAGCGCGGTGAGCACCGGCAGATAGGCCTTCTGCGCGATGTCACCGAGCCCGATCACCCCGACCGGAAGAAGGGCGCCGTCGGGGACAGAGGTCGAACTCATGGGATTCTCCATTGACGCGCCGACACCATCACCCCACCCTATTCACCGGCTCCCGCACCCCACCAACCCGGCTCAGCGGCGGATCTTGGTGAAGCAGAGCGTGAAATCGGTGCTGCGGCGGGCGTAGTACTGGATGCCGTAGTCGAAGTCCTTGCCGCAGTGCTTGCCCGCGCCGAGCAGACGGTCCGCCGTCTTGTACTGGGCCTCGGGAGAGGCGCAGTCCACGATGGTCGGCACCGGCTCCCCCTCCGGGTCCGCGATCTTGACGCAGTCCCCGATGTTCGGATCATGCGTCTTGGCCTCCACCGCCTGCGCGGACCGCGACGCCTCCGCCTTGGCCTTGCCGCCGGTGGGGCTGGTGTTGTAGTTCCACACGTACCAGGCACCGCCGCCGAAGACCGCCAGCACGATGCCGACGGACAGCACCGAGTGCAGCGGGCTGCGGCGCCGGGGCCCCGACGGACCGGCCTGCGGGCGTGGCGCGGGCGCGGGCGGCTGGCCGTAGCCGGGCTGACCGTAGGCGGGCCGGCCGTCGTAGGGCTGCGGGGCCGGCGACTGCCCGTACGGCTGGTGCGGGTAGGGCGGCGGTGCGGACATGAGTGGGTAACCCCCGTGGCTGACGAATGCGAGCGACCACCTGAATGGTGATCACCGAAGGGTAGTCACTCGGCGCACCTCCTCGGCCCACTGAGCGGCGCCCCGGCGAATCCCCCCACAATTCCCGCACTTTGCCTGGCCTTGACCTCCACGAGAGGGTGGTCTCGGGTTCCGATCACCGTCGCGTCGCGGTCACCTGCGCGGTGTCCCGGCCGGGGCGGGTGGCGGCTACGGACGGGGACTGGGGGGCGAGGAGGGACTCCGCGATGGTGCGGGCGCGCCAGGCGGCGTCGGGGGTGCCCTCGCGCAGGGCGGTGACGATGGCGCCGTCCATCAGGAGCGCGAACTGCCGTGCGCGGCAGTCGGGTTCGGGGATGTCGGCGTCGCGCATGAGCTGCTCGACCAGCTCGATGACGCGCCGTTTGTGCAGCGCCGCCATCTCGCGGGCCGGGCTCGCGCGGTCGGCGATCTCGGTCATGGTGTTGATGGCGACGCAGCCGCGGTAGTCCTGCGCCGAGAACCGTTCGGCCAGCGCGTCGAAGACGTGCAGCGGGTGGCCGCCGAAGGCCGCGACCCGCTCGGAGAGCCAGGCCCGCCACCGTGCGTCGCGGCCCTCCAGGACCGCGGTCACCAGGGCCTCCTTGCCGGTGAAGTGCCGGTAGAAGGAGGCCCGGCCCACTCCGGACTCGGACAGGATGCGCTCCACACCGACCGCGTGGATCCCGTTGGCGTAGAAGAGGGACTCTGCCGTGCTCAGCAGGCGCGCCCGTGCGTTGACTGCCATGGCAGCGATCCTAACCGCCCTTGACGCCAAACGGCACCGATCGGTACCGTCTTCGACGTCGGAACGGAACCGATCGGTACCGTTTCGGGGGAAGAGCCTTCCAGGGACGGTCCCTTCGGGGACCACCGTTCAGGGGACAGCCGAACAGCGGGGGGACGCGGTCGGACCTCCGACAGCCCCCGAGGACCAGCGGCTGCACGGCCGCCCGGGCCGGGACGCCACGCCACCTGCACACGGCGCGGCCGCCCGACCCGGGACGCCGAGCAGCCGCACAACCTTTCCGGAGACCCCTTTCCGGACGCCGGCCGGAGCGCTACGCGCCCGCGGCGGCCGCCTCGGCGAGGGCGTCGAGGACCGGGCGGATCAGCGGGTGCCCGTCCGCGCCGGCCCGGACGGCGGCGAAGACCCGCCGGGTGGCGAGCTCGCTGTCCACCGGGCGGACGGCGACCTGCCCGAGGTCCACGCCGCGCAGCGCCGAGCGCGGGACGAGGGCGACCCCGGCGCCCGCCGAGGCGAGGGCGACGACGGCGCGGAAGTCGTCCGAGGAGTGCACCAGCCGGGGCTGGAACCCGGCGTGCTCGCAGGCCAGCAGCACCACGTCGTGGCAGGGGTTGCCCGGGTAGGGGCCGATCCAGGGCTCATCGGCCAGCGCGGCGACGGCAAGTGGTCCGTCTTCGCCCGCCAGCGGGTGGCCGAGCGGCAGGACGGCCTCGAAGGGCTCGGCGTACAGCGGCACCCTGGTCAGCCGGGCGTCGTCGGCGCGCGGGGCGCCCCGGTACTCGACGGCCACCGCGAGGTCGGCTCGGCCCTCCAGGACCATCGGCAGGCTGGCGTCGCCCTCGGCGTCCAGCACCTTGAGCCGCACGCCCGGCGCGCGCTCGGCCAGCAGCCCGATCGCGGGGGCGAGCACCAGCCCGATGCCGGTGGCGAAGGAGGCGACGGTGACCTCGCCGGAGACGCCCGCGCTGTACGCGGCGAGGTCGGCCTCGGCGCGCTCCAGCTGGGCGAGCACGACATCGGCGTGGCCGAGCAGGATCTCCCCGGCGGCGGTCAGCCGCACGCCCCGGCCCTCGCGGGCGAGCAGGTGGTGCCCGGTCTCCTGCTCCAGGGCGGCCAGCTGCTGGGAGACCGCGGAGGGGGTCAGGTAGAGCGCGGCCGCCGCGGCGGTCACGGTGCGGTGGTCCGCCACGGCCCGCAGGGTCCGCAGCCGTCGTGCGTCGATCACATGCCAATTCTGCCAGCGCCGCGGAGCGGACCGGACGGGTCGAGTCCCGTCGGCCTCCCCCGGCGGGAACGGCCCGTCGGGCGGAGCTACGACCGGTGGCGTATTTCCGGACGGGATCGCTTCGCTTCGTTGACCACCGGGCCGTACGGCGCTTGGCTCGTGCCCTACCGGGCCGCGGGGGTCGAGCGGGCCCGGCACCGCTATCTGGGGAGGATGATCGATGACCACCGCACGCACCCGCCGCCGGCTGGCGCGGACGGCCTGCGTCCTCGCCGCCGCCACCGCGGTCGGCGCCGCGATGCCCGCCGCCGAGGCCCGGCCGCCCAAGGGCGACACCGCCCGGGTGAGCGAGGGCGTCAGGGGCGAGCAGCTCCGCCGCGACCTGTGGACCGGGCGGATCGAGCGGGTGAGCGTCACCGCGGACGGCTCCCAAAGCGCCGTCGGCTCCTACAACCCGTTCATCGACGCCACCGGCGACACCGTGCTCTTCGACGCCGAGGACGGCGACCTGGTGCCGGGGGACACCAACACCTTCACGGACGTCTTCCGGCGCCGCCTGTGACCCCGAGCCCGCCGATGGGCCCGCTGGCCTGATCCTCCGTACGGAATACGTCCGTTGACGTATTTTCCGCCGATATCACCCACGGTCGTTGACCACCCCTCCCTCCCGGCGATTGGCTCTCCCCGAGCCCGTCGCCGGGAGGGAGCCCGGCGCAGGGGCGATCACAGGGGGAGGACCACGCCCATGACCACGCCCAGGACCCGCAGCACCCGGAACCGGTGGCTGTCCGGCGGCGGCAGCATCCTCGCGGCCGCCGCCGTGCTCGCCGTGACCGCCGCCCCGGCCCAGGCCGCCCCGGCGCCGCGCGGCACCGTCCAGGTCAGCGTCGGGCTGGACGGCGCCGCGCCGGACAACCAGTCGCAGAGCCACGGGGTGAGCGCCGACGGCCGCTACGCCCTGTTCACCTCGTGGGCCACCGACCTGGTGTCCCAGCCCGCGAGGAGCGGACGCGACGCCTACGTCCGCGACCTGCGCACCGGCCGCACCGAGCGGGTCAACCTGGCCGACGACGGCTCGGCGCTGAACGGCTTCACCGACTACGTCGCGATCAACGCCGACGGCCGCTACGTCGCCTTCGAGAGCGACGCCGAGAACGTGCTGCCCGGCATGCCGGTGCCGGGACGCACCGAGGTGTACCTCCGCGACCGCAGGACCGGCCGCACCGAACTGGTCAGCAGCGGGCTGAACAGCGCCGACAGCGACAAGTTCCATGCCTCGTACGCGCCCTCGATCAGCGCCGACGGCCGCTACGTGGCCTTCGTGTCCAGCCGCACCGACCTCGTCCCGGGCATGACGGGCGGCGACCCCTCGCTCACCAGGCCGTACACCTGGGACTACAACATCTACGTCACCGACCGCCGGACCGGGACGACCCGCCTGGTGTCCCTCGGCGCGGACGGCAAGCCGGGCGACGGCATGTCCCTCAACCCGACCATCAGCGCGGACGGCCGCACCATCGGCTTCACCTCCTTCGCGTCCAACCTGCTGCCCGCCGCGCAGATCCCGGCCCTCGCCGCGCCCGCGTCCCCCGCGGTCGCCGCCCCAGCCGACGTCGAACTGGCCCCCGGCACCGCCCCGGCCCTGCCGCGCAGCACCCAGGAGGGCCCGGCGAAGGCGAACCTGGCCCGGCCGACCACCGGCGCCTACTACACCTACGACGTGGAGTCCGGCCGCATCTCCGCCGCGAGCCTCGACCTCGACGGCAAGCTCGGCTACGCGAGCTTCGACGCGACGATCAGCCCCGACGGGCGGCGCGCGATCTACGCCCTGCCCGAGCCCGGCGGGTCGACCAACGGCCACCGGTACCACCTGGTGCTGTACGTCCGGGACCTCAGGAAGGGCACCGTGACCAAGGTCAGCGGCGGCCTGCCCGGCACCACCTCGGTCGGCACCTCCGACCACGGCAGCATCACCGCCGACAACCGCTGGATCTACTTCTCCTCCGCCGCCGACAACCTGGTGGCCGGCCCGCAGCACCCGGGGTGGGACGTCTACCGCCAGGACCTGTGCACCGGCCGCACCGAGCGGGTCTCCACCGCACCGGACGGCTCCCTCGGCAACGGCTCCTCGGTCGACCCCTTCGTGGACGCCCGCGGCGACACGGTCGTCTTCGGTTCGACCAGCGGCAACCTGGTCGCCGGCGGCAACGCCCCGGCGGGCGACAACCAGGTCTTCGCCCGCGCCGACGGACACCACGGCGACGGCAACGACGACGACCAGGGCCAGGACGAGGACTGACCCGGACGGCGGGCCGGCCCCGGAAACCGCGACGGGGGCGGGACGTCGGCCGGGCCGGCGTCCCGCCCCCGTGCGGGAGGGTGGGGCAGGTGGTTGGGCGCCGCGCGGCGGAGAGGCATCGACGCGCCTCCGCCGCACGGCAGTTCGTGAGCCCGTGCGGGCTGATGAGCCCGCGGGCCGGTCCGGTTCCGAGCGGTCCGGCCCGCGGGCAGTCGGTGCGGGACCCTGCCGGGCCCGGCGGGGGTGTTACTCCCCCAGCGCGGCGCGCGCGTCCACGAAGGCCGCGACGGCGCGCTCGACGTCCTCGGTGGAGTGCGCCGCGGACAGCTGCACCCGGATGCGGGCCTGGCCGTGCGGGACCACCGGGTAGGAGAAGCCGATCACGTACACGCCGCGCTCCAGCAGCAGTTCGGCGAGCTTGCCGGCCTTGGCCGCGTCGCCGATCATCACCGGGGCGATCGGGTGGTCGCCGGGCAGGATCTCGAACCCGGCCTCGGTCATCTTCGTGCGGAACAGCGCGGTGTTGGCCGCCAGCCGCTCCCGCAGCTCGTTGGACTGCTCGACCAGGTCGAGCACCTTCAGCGAGGCGGCCGCGATCACCGGGGCCAGCGAGTTGGAGAACAGGTACGGGCGGGAGCGCTGGCGCAGCAGCGCGACGATCTCCCGGCGCGCGGCGACGTAGCCGCCGGAGGCGCCGCCGAGGGCCTTGCCCAGGGTGCCGGTGATGATGTCCACGCGGTCCATCACGCCGTGCAGCTCGGGGGTGCCGCGGCCGCCCGCGCCGACGAAGCCGACGGCGTGCGAGTCGTCCACCATGACCATGGCGTCGTAGCGGTCGGCCAGGTCGCAGATCTCCCGCAGCGGGGCGACGTAGCCGTCCATGGAGAACACGCCGTCGGTGACGATCAGGCGGCGGCGGGCGTCCTGGGTCTCCTGAAGCTGCTTCTCCAGGTCGGCCATGTCGCGGTTGGCGTAGCGGTGGCGGCGGGCCTTGCTGAGCCGGATGCCGTCGATGATGCTGGCGTGGTTCAGCGCGTCCGAGATGACGGCGTCGTTGGCGTCGAGGAGGGTCTCGAAGACGCCGCCGTTGGCGTCGAAGCAGGAGGAGTAGAGGATCGTGTCCTCCTGGCCGAGGAAGGCCGAGAGGCGGTCCTCGAGCTCCTTGTGGACGTCCTGGGTGCCGCAGATGAAGCGCACCGAGGCCATCCCGTAGCCCCAGCGGTCCAGCGCGTCCTTGGCCGCGGCGAGCACCTCGGGGTGGTCGGCCAGGCCGAGGTAGTTGTTGGCGCAGAAGTTCAGCACCTCGCCGGGCTTGCCGCCGCCGGTGACGGTGACCGCGGCGCTCTGCGGGGTCCCGATCACCCGCTCGGGCTTGAACAGGCCGGCCTCGCGGATCTCGTCGAGGGTGGCGGCGATGTCGGCGCGCACGTTGTCGAACACAACAGGCTCCTTTTGCGTCGGCGGGGTGGCTCAGGCGGTCCAGTCGAGGATGATCTTGCCGCAGTTGCCGCCCGCGGCGTCGTCGAAGGCGGTCTGGAAGTCGTCGGCGGCGTAGCGGCCGGTGATCACCGGGCTGAGGTCCAGGCCGCCTTCCAGCAGCACGGACATCGCGTACCAGGTCTCGAACATCTCGCGGCCGTAGATGCCCTTGATGGTGATCATCGAGGTGACGATCCGCGCCCAGTCGACGGCGAAGTCGTCGGCCGGCAGGCCGAGCATGGCGATCTTCCCGCCGTGCGTCATGTTGGCGATCATCGACTGCATCGCCTCGGGGCGGCCGGACATCTCCAGGCCGACGTCGAAGCCCTCGCGCAGGCCGAGCTTCTGCTGGCCCTCCTCGATGGTGTGCTCGGCGACGTTGAGCGCCAGCGTCACGCCGACCTCGCGGGCCAGCTCGAGGCGGTACGGGGAGACGTCGGTGATCATGACGTTGCGGGCGCCGGCGTGCTTGGCGACGGCGGCGGCCATGATGCCGATCGGGCCGGCGCCGGTGACCAGCACGTCCTCGCCGACCAGGGGGAAGGACAGCGCGGTGTGCACGGCGTTGCCGAAGGGGTCGAAGATCGCGGCCACGTCCAGGTCGACCGGCACCCGGTGCACCCAGACGTTGGAGGCGGGCAGGGCCACGTACTCGGCGAACGCGCCGTCGCGGTTGACGCCCAGGCCGACGGTGTTGCGGCACAGGTGGCGGCGGCCGGCCTGGCAGTTGCGGCACTTGCCGCAGACCAGGTGGCCCTCGCCGCTGACCAGGTCGCCGACCGCGACGTCCGCGACGCCTGCGCCGATCTCGGCGACCTCGCCGACGAACTCGTGGCCGATCGTCATCGGCGTCCTGATGGTCTGCTGCGCCCAGCCGTCCCACTTGCGGATGTGCAGGTCGGTGCCGCAGATGCCGGTCCGCAGCACCTTGATCAGCACCTCGCCGGGGCCGATCTCGGGCTTCGGGACGTCGATCATCCAGAGGCCGGGCTCGGCCTTCTGCTTGACGAGTGCCTTCACGGGCGACGGCTCCTGACGTGCGGGTGGGACGGCCTTCGGGGGTCGGGCAGGCCGCGGCGGCCCGGTTCGGCCGCTCCTGGCGGGCGCACTCCGGGCAGGCAGAAATCTGCCTGGTGGGAGCGGGTGCGGTCCATCGAGGAATTCTTAAGGGCGGCCACAGCTGGGCTAAACGATCGTGCCCGAGTAGCGGGCAAGGGCGGGTGCGGCGTGCCGGTGCTCACCCCTTCGGCCGAGCGCGGGGCGGCCGCCGCGACACCAACCGGCGCTCGGGCGGGGGTACTTGACAGCACTCGGCAACGCCCGACAGCACTTGCCGACGCGTGGCGGGACTCGGCGACGCCGGGCAAGGCTCCCGAGCCGTCGACGGCGGGCACCGCCAGCCGAGCCGGGCCACTCGGGTGGGGTCGGGCCCGTTCGGGCCAGCCCGGCCGCAGCCGACGCGCGGGCGTTCGAGGGCGGTGCTTACGGTGGCGAGGCTCCCCCGCGGCCCCGTGGAGCAGCACCCCGGGGCCCACCGCCCCAGAGAGGCCGCCCCGACCCATGACCAAGACCCGACGGCCGCGCCCGGCCGCTCCCCGCTCTGTCGGCCGTGCGACCGCCGCCGCCCTGGCCCTCACCGGGCTGCTGGCCGTCTCCGCCTGCTCCGGGGACTCCACGCCCGCCCGGCAGGCCGACGGCCCCGCGGTCACCGCCGAACCCCTCGCGCTCAGCCCGTCCCCGACCGCCACCGGCGGGGCGTCCGGCTCGGCGTCGGCGTCGGCGAGCGTCGTCCCGCTCACCCCCGCCGTCACCGCCAAGCTCGACGCCGCGATCAAGGACGTGATGAGCCAGGTCGGCATCCCCGGGGTGATCGTCGGCTACACCACGCCCACCGACACCTACCTGCGCACCTTCGGCGTCTCCGACAAGAGCACCGGCGCGGCGATGACGCCCGATATGTACATGCGGATCGGCAGCGTCACCAAGACCTTCACGACCACGGGCATCCTGCGGCTGGTGGACCAGGGCAAGGTCGGCCTGGACGACCCGATCTCCAAGTACATCCCGAACGTGCCCGGCGGCGACCTGATCACCATCCGCGAACTCGGCGAGATGCGCAGCGGCCTGTACAACTACACCTTCGACCCGGACTTCCAGCAGGCGTTCTTCAGCAACCCGAACCGCCCCTTCACCCCGGAGGAGCTGCTCGGGTTCGCGTTCAAGCACCCGGCGAACTTCGCGCCGGGTGCCAAGTTCGAGTACTCCAACACCAACCTGATCCTGCTCGGCCTGGTCGTCGAGAAGATCGGCGGGCAGCCGCTCGCGGAGTTCCTGAAGCAGCAGGTGTTCACCCCGGCCGGGCTGGGCAAGACGATCATGCCGACCGACGCGACCTACCCGTTCCCGCACGCCCACGGCTACACCAACCAGACGCTCAGCGGCGCGGTCGAGGACGCCACCGACTGGAACCCGTCCTGGGCCTGGTCCGCCGGGGCCATCATCTCCACCCTCGCCGACCTGCAGACCTGGTCGAAGGTGCTGGCCACCGGCACGCCGCTGATCACCCCCGCCACCCAGGCGGAGCGGCTGAAGGTCGTGGACGTCGGGCCGAGCCCCGACCTCGCGTACGGCTTCGGGCTGTTCAAGACGCACGGGTGGATCGGGCACAACGGCTCGCTGCCCGGGTACGAGAGCGTGGTGCTGTACCTGCCGGAGGCGCAGGCCAGTCTGGTCATCCTGCTCAACACCGACATCCTGCACGACGGTTCGGAGCCGTCCACGTTCCTCGCCCGGGCGATCACGCAGATCGTCTCGCCGAACAACGTCTACACCCTGCCCAGCCCGCCCGCTTCGGCCTCGTCCTCGGCCTCGTCCTCGGGGGCCAAGCCCAGCTCCCCGGGCTCCCCCACGCGGACGACACCGTCCACGCCCGGCTCCTCCGCCACGCTGCACATCTCCTGAACCCGCCGTCACGCCGTCGGCCCGACCCGAACACAGGTCGGGCCTACGGAATTTGAGCTTCCGTCAGATACCCAGCACCCGGGACAGGTCGTACGAGACCGGCTCCTCCAGCTGCTCGTAGGTGCAGCTCTCGGGGGTGCGGTCCGGCCGCCAGCGGCGGAACTGCGCGGTGTGCCGGAAGCGGGTGCCCTCCATGTGGTCGTACGCGACCTCGACCACCCGCTCGGGGCGCAGCGCGATCCAGGAGAGGTCCTTGCCGCCGGTCCAGCGGCTGACCGCGCCGGGCAGTCGGCCCTCGGCGTGCGCGGCCTCGTCCGCCCAGGCGCCCCAGGGGTGCCGGGAGAGGTCGTCCATCCGCAACGGGGCCAACTCCTCGGCGAGTTCGCGGCGGCGGGCCATCGAGAACGCCGCGCAGACGCCGACGTGCTGCAGCCTCCCGTCCGCGTCGTTGATGCCGAGCAGCAGGGAGCCGACCACCGGGCCGCTCTTGTGCTCGCGGTAGCCGGCCACCACGCAGTCGGCGGTGCGCTCGTGCTTGATCTTGTACATGGTCCGCTCGCCCGGCCGGTACGGTTGGTCCAGCGGCTTGGCGACCACCCCGTCCAGCCCGGCGCCCTCGTACTCGGCGAACCAGGTCTGCGCGAGGTCGCGGTCGGTGGAGGCAGGGGCGGTGAACACCGGGTCGGCGGCGTCGGCGAGCGCCGCCTCCAGGGCCGGGCGGCGCACCGACAGCGGCTCGTCCAGCAGGGAGTCGTCACCGAGGGCGAGCAGGTCGAAGGCGACGAAGGAGGCCGGGGTCTGCTCGGCGAGCAGCTTCACCCGGCTCGCGGCGGGGTGGATGCGCTCCAGCAGCTCCTCGAAGCGCAGCCGCCCGTCCCGGGCGATCACCACTTCGCCGTCCAGCACGCAGCGGGGCGGCAGCTCGCGCCGGAAGGCCTCCACCAGCTCGGGGAAGTACCTGGTCAGCGGCTTGCCGGTGCGGCTGCCGAGCTCCACCTCGGCACCGTCGCGGAACACGATGGTGCGGAAGCCGTCCCACTTGGCCTCGTACTGCATGCCGGACGGGATCTTGGCCACCGACTTGGCGAGCATCGGCGCCACCGGTGGCATCACGGGCAGGTCCATGCGTCCGATCCTCGCCCGGTTCGCCCCGGGACGCGCGGCGGGCCCGGGGCGCTTAGCGTGAGGGGCATGGGCTCAGCCGTGGAACTGGAAGTCGCCGGGCGCACCGTCCGGCTGTCGAATCCGGACAAGGTGTACTACCCCGAGCGCGGCTTCACCAAGCTGGACGTCGCGCAGTACTACCTGGCCGTCGCCGACGGGGTGCTGCGCGGCCTGCGCGACCGCCCGACCACCCTGCAGCGCTTCCCGGACGGCGTGGACGGCGAGTTCTTCTACCAGAAGCGGGCGCCCAAGGGCCTGCCGGACTGGCTGCCCACCGCCCGGATCGAGTTCCCCAGCGGCCGCTCCGCCGACGAGATCTGCCCCACCGAGCCGGCCGCCGTGCTGTGGGCCGCCAACCTGGGCTGCCTCACCTTCCACCCCTGGCCGGTACGGCGCTCTGACACCGACCACGTGGACGAGCTGCGCATCGACCTCGACCCGCAGCCCGGCACCGACTTCCACGACGCCGTCCGCGCCGCCCACGAGCTGCGCGCCCTGCTGGAGGAGTACGGGCTGCGCGGCTGGCCCAAGTCCTCCGGCGGGCGCGGCCTGCACGTGTACGTGCCGCTGGCGCCCGAGTGGACCTTCACCGACGGACGGCACGCGGTGATCGCCCTCGGCCGGGTCCTGGAGCAGCGGATGCCCGGCAAGGTCACCACCGCCTGGTGGAAGGAGGAGCGCGGCGAGCGGATCTTCGTCGACTACAACCAGATGGCCCGCGACCGCACCATCGCCTCCGCCTACTCCCTGCGCGCCCGCCCCCGCGCCACCGCCTCCACCCCGCTGCACTGGGAGGAACTGGACGACGCCTCCCCCGAGGACTTCGACCTGCGCACCGTCCCGGCCCGCTTCGCCGAACTCGGCGACCTCAACGCGGAGATGGACGGCCAGGCGTTCCGCCTGGAGGCCCTGCTGGAGCTGTACGAGAAGCAGCTCCACGACGAGGGCCTCGGCGAACTCCCCTACCCGCCCGACCACCCCAAGGCCGCGGGCGAGCCGACTCGCGTCCAACCCAGCCGGGCCCGGAAGAAGTGAACGCGGCGTAGGCTGGCGCTCTTCGAGGGCTGGGGGCGCGGATGGGCGTGCGGGCGCTGGCGGAGATCCTGGCGGACGCGGCGGGCGGGGTGTTCCCGCCGCCGGACGGTTCGGTCACGGTGGTGCCGCAGCCGTCGCCGCGCGAGGCCGGGGTGGTCGCCTTCGCCGCGCACGCGGTCGTCTTCACCGACGAGGACCCGGCCTGGGTGCGCGAGACCCTCGCCGCCACCCCCGGCGACCCGCTGTCCGCGCCGCTCTGCCCGCCCTTCCTGACCGCCTTCGCCGAGCGCACCGGGCGGACCGTCGACAACATCGACCTGCTGACCGCCGCCGACCGCCTCCCCGGCGAGCCGCCGGTCCCGCTCGAGGAGGTGCGCGACCGCGAGCACCCCCGGGTGGTCCGCGCCCTGCGCTACCGCGAGGACGTCCGGGTCTTCAGCACCGACGGCGGCGTGCTCGTCCTCGGCCGCGGCGTGGCCGGCCGCTGGGAGTGCGCCGTCGAGGTCGACCCGCACACCCAGGGCCGCGGCCTCGGCCGCGCCCTCGCCACCGCCGCCCGCCACCTCCTCCCCGAGGGCCAAACCGTCTGGGCCCAGCAGGCCCCCGGCAACGCCCCCAGCGTCCGCGCCTTCCAGGCGGCGGGCTACCGCCCGCTCGGCGCGGAGGCCCTGCTGGTGACGGGGCAGCCGTAGGGTCTGTCCGACGGTTCCCTCCGGGCGGTCATTCCCGCCGGGCCCCCGCCGGTGCCAGGTCGGCGATGAGTCGCACGGCGTCGGCGATCTGGCCGTCGGTCAGGTCGCCGCGGGCGGTGAGGCGCAGCCGGGAGATGCCGTCCGGGACGGACGGGGGGCGGAAGCAGCCGACGGCGAGGCCCGCGCGACGGCAGTCGGCGGCCCAGGCGACGGCGGCTTCGGGGCCCGGGGCGCGGACGGAGACCACGGCGGCGTCGGGCTCGCAGGCGTGCAGGCCGGCGGCGGTGAGCTGCCGGGCGAGGGTGCGGGCGACCTCGCGGGCGCGCTCGGCGCGGGCGGGTTCGGCGCGCAGCAGGCGCAGGGCGGCGAGGGCGGCACCGGCGGCGGCGGGGGCGAGGCCGGTGTCGAAGATGAAGGTGCGGGCGGTCTCGGTGAGGTGGCGGATGACCCGGCGCGGGCCGAGGACGGCGCCGCCCTGGGAGCCGAGCGACTTGGAGAGCGTCACGGTGGCGACGGTGTCGGGGCGCCCGGCGAGTCCGGCGGCCGCGAGGGCGCCGGTGCCGCCGGGGCCGAGGACGCCCAGCCCGTGCGCGTCGTCCACGAGCAGGGCGGCGCCGTGCGCGCCGACGGCTTCGGAGAGGGCGGGCAGCGGGGCGGCGTCGCCGTCCACCGAGAACACCGAGTCGCTGACGACCAGCGCCCGCCGCTGGGCGCGCCCGGCGAGCGCCTCGGCCACGGCGGCGGGGTCGCTGTGCGGGGCGCGGTAGACGTCGGCGCGGGAGAGCCGGCAGCCGTCGATCAGCGAGGCGTGGTTGTAGGCGTCGGACACGATGAGGGTGTCCGGGTCGGTGAGCGCGGTGAGCGCGGCGAGGTTGGCGGTGTACCCGGAGGAGAACACCAGCGCCGCCTCGGCCCCGCAGAAATCGGCGAGCTCCTCCTCCAGTTCGGTGTGCAGCGCGGTCGTGCCGGTGACCAGCCGCGAGCCGGTCGAGCCGCCGCCCCAGCGCAGCGCGGCCTCCGCCGCCGCCCGCGTGACCACCGGGTGCCTGGTCAGCCCCAGGTAGTCGTTCCCGGCGAGGTCCAGCACCGGGTCCTCGGCCCCCCTGCTGCGCAGCGTACGCGTCAGCCCGGCGTCGGCCCGCAGCACGGCGGCCTCGTCGAGCCAGTCGAAGACGGTCTCGGGGGCGAGGACGGAGGGACGCGGTTCGAACGCGAGGGGCTGGCTCATGCCCGGCACTCTGGCACGCCGCCCGAAGCGGGATCAATGTGCGGCTCGGCACATGATCGGCGCACCCGCCTGGCCGGTCGCCACAACGCGCCCGTCCCCTCCGGTCGGCCCCGGGCTTTGCCGGGGGTGGCGGCAAGCAGGCAAGATAGCCGGGTGACCCTCCTTGATCTGATGCCGAAGCCCGCCACGCCCGACGCGCTGTACGAGACGTTCGCCGCCTGGGCGGAGGAGCGGGGGATCACGCTGTACCCGGCGCAGGAGGAGGCGCTGATCGAGCTGGTCTCGGGGAACAACGTGATCCTGGCGACGCCGACCGGCTCGGGCAAGAGCCTGGTGGCGGCGGGGGCGCACTTCGCGGCGCTGGCGGAGGGGCAGCGGACCTTCTACACCGCGCCGATCAAGGCGCTGGTGTCGGAGAAGTTCTTCGACCTGGTGAAGATGTTCGGCACCGAGCAGGTCGGCATGATGACCGGCGACGCGAGCGTGAACCCGACCGCGCCGATCATCTGCTGCACCGCCGAGGTGCTCGCCCAGATCGCGCTGCGGGACGGCGCGCGGGCGGACATCGGCCAGGTGGTCATGGACGAGTTCCACTTCTACGCCGAGCCGGACCGCGGCTGGGCCTGGCAGATCCCGCTGCTGGAGCTGCCGCAGGCACAGTTCCTGCTGATGTCGGCGACGCTCGGCGACGTCCGCCGCTTCGAGGAGGACCTGACCCGCCGGACCGGCCGTCCGACGACGGTGGTCCGCAACGCGACCCGTCCGGTGCCGCTGTTCTACGAGTACCGCCGCACCACGATGCACGACACGCTGGAGGAGCTGCTGCAGACCGGCCAGGCGCCGGTCTACGTCGTGCACTTCACGCAGAAGGAGGCGGTGGAGCGGGCGCAGTCGCTGATGAGCATCAACATGTGCTCGAAGGCGGAGAAGGAGGCCATCGCCGAGCTGATCGGCAACTTCCGCTTCACCACCAAGTTCGGCCGCAACCTGTCCCGTTTCGTGCGCCACGGCATCGGCGTGCACCACGCGGGCATGCTGCCGAAGTACCGCCGGCTGGTCGAACGCCTCGCCCAGGCGGGCCTGTTGAAGGTGATCTGCGGTACCGACACGCTGGGCGTCGGCGTCAACGTGCCGATCCGCACGGTGCTGTTCACCGCCCTGTCGAAGTACGACGGCACCCGGGTGCGGATCCTGCGCGCCCGCGAGTTCCACCAGATCGCGGGCCGGGCCGGTCGGGCCGGGTTCGACACCGTCGGCCAGGTGGTGGCGCAGGCGCCGGAGCACGTGATCGAGAACGACAAGGCGATCGCCAAGGCCGGGGACGACCCGAAGAAGAAGCGCAAGGTGGTGCGCAAGAAGGCGCCGGAGGGCTTCGTCGGCTGGACCGAGGAGACCTTCGAGAAGCTGATCGCCGCCGACCCGGAGCCGCTGGTCTCCCGGTTCAAGGTGAGCCACGCGATGCTGCTGTCGGTGATCGGCCGCCCGGGCAACGCCTTCGAGGCGATGCGCAAGCTGCTCACCG
Source organism: Kitasatospora sp. NPDC023120 (assembly GCF_055560835.1). NCBI lineage: Bacteria > Bacillati > Actinomycetota > Actinomycetes > Kitasatosporales > Streptomycetaceae > Kitasatospora > Kitasatospora sp. NPDC023120. Next base: position 210,078 of record NZ_JBVHHY010000014.1, read on the forward strand.
ACAACCACGAGGACAAGGGCGCGCAGCGCCGGCACATCCGCACCGCGATCGCCATCTACCGCTCGCTGCTGGAGGGCGGCGTGGTGGAGCGGCTGCCGGAGCCGGACGCCGAGGGCCGGATCGTCCGGCTGACCCTGGACCTGCAGGAGAACTTCGCGCTCAACCAGCCGCTGTCCACCTTCGCGCTGGCCGCCTTCGAGCTCCTCGACCCGACCTCGCCCTCGTACGCGATGGACGTGGTCTCCGTCGTCGAGGCGACCCTCGACGACCCGCGCCAGATCCTCGCCTCGCAGCAGAACAAGGCGCGCGGCGAGGCCGTCGGCGAGATGAAGCGGGACGGCATCGAGTACGAGGAGCGGATGGAGCGGCTCCAGGAGATCACCTACCCGAAGCCGCTGGAGGAGCTGCTCACCCACGCCTACGAGGTGTACCGCCGGGCGCACCCGTGGATCGGCGACCACCAGCTGCAGCCGAAGTCGGTGGTCCGCGACCTGTACGAGCGGGCGATGACCTTCTCGGACTACGTCGGCTTCTACGAGCTGGCGCGCACCGAGGGCATCGTGCTGCGCTACCTGGCCGGCGCGTTCAAGGCGCTGGAGCAGACCGTCCCCGAGGACGTGAAGACCGACGACCTCAAGGACGTCATCGCCTGGCTCGGCGAGCTGGTCCGCCAGGTCGACTCCAGCCTGCTGGACGAGTGGGAGCAGCTGGCGAACCCGACCGAGCCGCAGGCCGCCGAGGTGCGGCTGGACGACAAGCCGGCGCCGGTCACCGCCAACGCGCGCGCCTTCCGGGTGCTGGTCCGCAACGAGATGTTCCGCCGGGTCGAGCTGTGCGCGCTGGAGCACTGGGACGAACTCGGCGAGCTGGACGGCGAGTACGGCTGGGACGCGGACCGCTGGGCGGACGCCATGGACGGGTACTGGGACGAGTACGACGACCTCGGCACCGGCCCGGACGCGCGCGGCCCGAAGATGCTGATCATCGAGGAGGAGGACTCCGCCTGGCGGGTCCGCCAGATCTTCGACGACCCGGAGGGCGACCACGACTGGGGCATCAGCGCCGAGGTCGACCTGTACGGCTCGGACGAGGAGGGCCGGGCGGTGCTGCGGGTGACGGCGGTGGACCGGCTCGGCGGCTGACGAGCCGTCACGTACCGAAAGGGGGCCCGGCGCGCTGCCGGGCCCCCTTCGCCGTTCACCGCCGAGCGTTCGTCACATCCAGACGAACGGCGACCCCGCCGCGAACGAGATCGCGCGGGTGGCCTCGTCCAGGTTCTGCTCGGCGCTGGGCGCCGTACCGGTGGGCGTCGGGGCGGGGCCGGCGGGCGGCGTGGCGGCGCCGGTCGGGGTGGCGGGAGTCGTCGGGCGGCCGTCGCCCACCCGCGAGCTGGTGACCGTCACGTAGTGCCCGACCGCCTCGACCCGCGGGTCGCCGGCCGGCTTGGCGCCGGCGGGCTGGGCGGGGGCGGTGACGGCGTCCGCCAGGATGAAGGCGACCGACCCGGGCTTGGCCCGCAGGGCCTCGGCGGCCCTGGCGGCGGCGGCCTGGTCGGGGAAGCGCAGCAGGGTGACGCTGCTGAGCACCGGGCGGTCCTGGCCGCTGAAGCTGACGGTCAGGTACGCCTGGCAGCCGCTGTCCTTCAGCGGGTCCTGGGCGCGGTCCTGGAGCACCTCGGCGCAGTTCTCGCCCTGCCGGGCGCCGTTGCGCCGCGCCTTGTACCCGCCGACCTCGACCAGCCGCTGGGCGGGGAAGATGTTGTCGACGTTGAGCGCCTCGGGGTCGGTGCGCGGCGGCGCGGTTCCCACCACGGGCGGCGTCCGGGTGGCGTCCTTGGTGGACGGGCCGAGCCCGGGTATGTAGTCGCCGGGCGTCGGGCGGGTGATGATCCAGCTGCCGGCCACGACCACGCCGACCACGACGATCCAGCCCGCCGCCCGACGGCCGGTCAGCCGCGGGCCCGGCCTGCGGCCCGCGACGGGGCCGGTACCGGCGGCGGTACTGGTACTGGTACTGGTGGCGGTACTCTCGCCGGTGTCGGCACCCCCGCCGGTCCGCTGTCCTGCCTGGCCTTCCCGGCCCTCTCCCGGTGTCGGGGTGCGCTCCCCCTGCGTGGTCATGGCGCAGATTCTAAGCACCCCGGGGGTGGCCTGGATCACGGGGTCGGGGGTTGTGGATCATCATCCGGGGATCGCCCCGGGCATCGCCCGGAGATCGCCCGGAGATCGTCGACGGGCGGTCGCCACTACCCGCCGGTAACCTCCGCCCCGGCCCCGCGTCAAGCTCGTGACCAGCGGCGGAGCCGTGACCTTCGACACTGTGGCAATCGGCACATCCTCACACCGATCTTCTGGCGGGTTTGCTCTGGCGCCGCTCGATGACCAGCAGGCAGGATCGCCCCATGGATCTGCTCGATACCCTCACCGCCAAGGGCCTGCGCGGCGAAGTCCCGACCCGCGAAGAGGCCCTGGCCGTCCTCGCCACCACCGACGACGAGCTGCTCGACGTGGTCGCCGCGGCCGGCAAGGTGCGCCGCCGCTGGTTCGGCCGCCGGGTCAAGCTCAACTACCTGGTGAACCTCAAGAGCGGGCTCTGCCCCGAGGACTGCTCGTACTGCTCGCAGCGGCTCGGGTCGAAGGCCGAGATCCTCAAGTACACCTGGCTCAAGCCGGACCAGGCCGCCGACGCCGCCCGCGCCGGGGTGGCCGGCGGCGCCAAGCGCGTCTGCCTGGTGGCCAGCGGCCGCGGCCCGACGGACCGCGACATCGACCGGGTCACCGACACCATGGCCGCCATCAAGGAGGCCGACCCCGAGGTCGAGATCTGCGTCTGCCTCGGCCTGCTCTCCGACAACCAGGCGGAGCGGCTCAAGGCCGCCGGCGCCGACGCCTACAACCACAACCTCAACACCTCCGAGGGCACCTACGGCGACATCGCCACCACCCACACCTACGCGGACCGGGTGGACACCGTGCAGAAGGCGCACGGCGCGGGCCTGTCCGCCTGCTCCGGCCTGATCGCGGGCATGGGCGAGAGCGACGAGGACCTGGTCGACGTGGTCTTCGCGCTGCGCGAGCTGGGCTCGGACTCCGTCCCGGTCAACTTCCTGATCCCCTTCGAGGGCACCCCGCTCGCCAAGGAGTGGAACCTCACCCCGCAGCGCTGCCTGCGCATCCTCGCGATGGTCCGCTTCGTGAACCCGGACACCGAGGTGCGGATCGCCGGCGGGCGCGAGGTGCACCTGCGCACGATGCAGCCGCTCGGCCTGCACATCGCCAACTCGATCTTCCTCGGCGACTACCTGACCAGCGAGGGCCAGGCCGGACAGGCCGACCTCGACATGATCAAGGACGCCGGTTTCGAGGTCGAGGGCGCCGGCGAGGCCACCCTGCCCCGCCACCGCGCCGACATCGCCGAGGCCGCCCAGGCCGGCGGCGGCTGCGGCACCGCGGCCTCGGCCTCGGCCTGCGGCAGCGGCGGCGGCTGCGGCCCGTGCGGCGGGCACTCCCACGCGCCGGCGCCGGAGGCCACCACCGCCGAGAACCCGGACGGCGACGAGCTGCGCAGCGACCTCGTCAAGGTCCGCCGCCGCGGCGCCGGCACCGAACTCGCGCCCAACGCCTGACACACCGGAGGTCCCTCGCCATGCCCCAGCTGTCCGCGGACACGCTGCTCACCCTCGACCGCGCCCACGTCTGGCACCCGTACGGGCCGATGCCCGGCACCGTCACCCCGTACGTGGTGGAGTCCGCGTCCGGCGTGCGGCTGCGCCTGGCCGAGCCGGTCGCGGGCGGGCAGCGCGAGCTGGTCGACGGGATGTCGTCCTGGTGGGCGGCGATCCACGGCTACCGGCACCCGGTGCTGGACGAGGCCGTGCGCGAGCAGCTGGGGCGGATGAGCCACGTGATGTTCGGCGGGCTCACCCACGAGCCCGCCGTCCGGCTGGCGGCCAGGCTGGTGGAGATCACCCCGGAGCCGCTGCAGCACGTCTTCCTCGCCGACTCCGGCTCGGTCGCGGTCGAGGTCGCGATGAAGATGTGCCTGCAGTACTGGCAGTCCATCGGGCAGCCGGGCAAGCGCCGACTGCTGACCTGGCGCGGCGGCTACCACGGTGACACCTTCCACCCCATGTCGGTCTGCGACCCGAACGGCGGGATGCACCACCTGTGGGGCGGGGTGCTGCCCGGGCAGCTCTTCGCGCCGCAGCCGCCGGCCGGGTTCGACGCCCCGCTCGACGCCGAATACGCGGCGCGGTTCGAGGAGTTGATGGCGCGTCACGCCGACGAACTGGCCGCCGTCATCGTCGAGCCGGTCGTCCAGGGCGCGGGCGGCATGCAGTTCCACTCCCCCGCGTACCTGCGGATGCTGCGCGAACTCTGCGACCGGTACGGGGTGTTGCTGGTCTTCGACGAGATCGCCACCGGATTCGGCCGCAGCGGCGCCCTGTTCGCCGCCGACCACGCGGGCGTCTCGCCGGACGTGATGTGCCTCGGCAAGGCCCTCACCGGCGGCTACCTGACCCTGGCCGCCGCGCTGTGCACCGGCGAGGTCGCCGACGGGATCAGCCGCGGCGAGATGCCGGTGCTCGCCCACGGCCCGACCTTCATGGGCAACCCGCTGGCCTGCGCGGCCGCCAACGCCTCGCTGGACCTACTGCTCGGACAGGACTGGGCGGTGGAGGTCAAGCGCATCGAGGGCGGCCTGCGGGACGGCCTCGCGGCAGCCGCCGACGTACCGGGCGTTCAGGACGTGCGGGTCCAAGGCGCCATCGGCGTCGTGCAGCTGGACCACCCGGTGAACATGGCGGCGGCGACCGAGGCGGCCGCGCGCAACGGCGTCTGGCTGCGCCCCTTCCGGGACCTGATCTACACCATGCCCCCCTACGTGACGGAGGACGAGGACGTGGCACGCATCACGGCCGCCGTGACCGCAGCGGCGGTGGCGGGATGAGCGCGAACACCGACAGGACAGGTGCACCCACCGGCAGGACGGGCGCGCGAATCCTCTTCGTGACGGGGACGAACACGGACGTCGGCAAGACCGTCGCCACCGCGGCCCTCGCCTCGGCCGCGCTGCGGGGCGGGCTGAAGGTCGCCGTGCTCAAGCCCGGGCAGACCGGCGTCACCGCGAACGAGCCGGGCGACGCGGCCGAAGTCCGGCGCCTGGCAGGCGAACTGACGTACCGTGAGCTCGTCCGCTACCCCGAGCCGCTGGCCCCCGACACCGCCGCCCGGCGGTCCGGGCTGCCGTACCTCGCCCCCGCCGAGGTGGTGGCCGAGGTCGCCGAACTCGCCGCCACCCACGACCTGGTCCTGGTCGAGGGGGCGGGCGGACTGCTCGTCCGCTACGACGACGAGGGCCGCACGCTCGCCGACCAGGCCCGGGCCGTGCTCGACGCCGGGCTGCCCGCCGAGATCCTGCTCGTCGCCTCCGCCGGCCTCGGCACGCTCAACATCGTCGCCCTCACGGCGGAGGCCCTGGCAGCGCGCGAACTCCCCCTCACCGGCGTCCTCGTCGGTTCCTGGCCCGCAGCCCCCGGCCTCGCCGAGCGCTGCAACCTCGCCGACCTGCCGCGCTCGGCCGGCGCCCCGCTGCTCGGCGCCCTGCCGGAACGGGCGGGCACGGCCGAGGACTTCGCCGCCCTGGCGCTCGCCTCCCTGGCCCCCGAGCTGGGCGGCAGCTGGGACGCGGAGCACTTCGCGCACGTCCATCACGCCGAATAGGCCCGGCTTCGCTCGAAGGTGTGATCTCCGCGCCCGAACCATGGGAATCGGCGCTACCGGCTGAATACCGTTCCTTCCATGACAGACGGGCTCACCGTGGACGAGGCCCTGCGGGCCTTGGCCGCCCTGGAGGCGGCGTGGAAGGACGACGAAGAGGCACTGTCCGCCCTGGCGGCGGGCAGCACCGGTGAACGGCCGCTCCCGGCGCTGGTCGCCGCGTACGGCGAACACGCGATGGACACGCTCATGGCGCTGGCCTTCGGCCTGCGCTCCACCATGAGCGACGAGGAGCTCGCCGAGATCTCCGACGCGGTCAGCTCCAACATCGGCGCCCGGATGAGCGCCCTGCTCACCCAGACCCTGAAGGCCTGGGGCACCCTGGCCGCCCCGGACGACTTCGGCATCACCAAGATCATCGCCCACACCGTGATCGACGCGATGCGGGCCGTCACCGAGGACCCCAGCAAGACCGAAGTCCTGCCCCTGCTCGCCACCTTCCGCAGCTACGCCCTCAGCGACACCTGAGAGCCGCACCGTTCGGCGCTTCGGCGCGGGCTTCGAGCCTCCTCGAAGCCCGCGCCGCCCGAGGGCCACCCCGCTCGGACGTCTCCCCTCGACCGGTGGGACGCAGGCGCGGTTCATCCGCCCGCGGTGCCCTCGGCCTCCCAGCGAAGCAGGTCGCCCGGCTGGCACTCGAGCGCCTCGCAGAGCGCGGCGAGCGTCGCGAAGCGCACCGCCTTGGCGCGGCCGTTCTTAAGTACCGCCAGGTTGGCGGGCGTGATCCCGACCCGCTCTGCGAGCTCGCCCACGGACATCTTCCGCCTGGCCAGCATGACGTCGATCTCGACGGTGATCGGCATCAGATGACCTCGTCCAACTCGGCCTGCATCTGCGTCGCTTCGGCGTCGCGGGCGACGGCCTGGGCGAGCAGCATCCGCAGCACGAGCACGATGAGCGCGACTCCCAGGATGGCCACGCCGATCCCGCCCATGATGAGGGTGACGCCCGGGTCGTCCCGCTGGCCGGGCGCATTCACGGCCGTGACCGCGAACCACAGGAGAGCGACCGCGACGATCGCGCCGATGATGACGTCCACGTACCGGAAGGCGGCGTGGGAGAACACGGTCCCGCGTCGCACCATCGTCACCAGTCGCCAGACACAGACCAGGGCGACCTGGGCCGCCCCGATGCCCAGGATCGTGATCACGCGCAGCGGGGTCAGCGGGAGCGACCCGTCCTCCGGGTCGCTCCCGCTGACCAACACCCACGCCATCAACGCCTGGACGAACACGGCGCCGGTGAGCACCACCACGAGCACGGCGCGCAGCGCGCGCACTGTCAGCTTTCCCATGACCCATCTTTCCATCGAGTTACGATGGGAATCTATCGATTCTCGATAGGTGAGGCAAGAGTCGGGTCGAAGGGCACACACGGCTTCGCCGGACCGGACCTCGACGGCCGACTCGATCGCCTCTCGCTACCGCCACCGCCGGCCGGACCGTGAAGAACAGGCTCGAGTGATTCACTGCGCTCGACTCGCCAGCCATCCCGATCGGGAGCTCGGCCCGGATTCCGGCGGCCTGGAAGGACAGCTCGATTCCTGAACCGGGGCCTGGCGGGAACACCTATCGCGATATATCGTGAGTTCCCAGCTTCGCTGCCGACCGTGTCGCGCGAAGACCGTCGTCGAACCCAGGACGGGAAGTATGCCGGGAGAGATCTCGACCGCCGGGATGCGTTCCGGCCACAACTCGCAGCCCGAGATGCGGGCCTCGCACGCCGACCGGGACCGAGTGGTCGACCTGCTGAGCGTCGCGGCGGGCGAAGGCCGACTGACCGCAGAGGAACTGGATCAGCGCCTGGAGTCCGCCCTGGCGGCGCGGACGCTCGGCGAGCTGACCGAACTCACCGCCGACCTGCCGCCGGCGTCGGTCGTCACCGGCGGGGTTGCGGCGGAGGCCAAGGACGTCCTCCGGATCGACCAGGCTTTCAGTCCGGTCGAGCGGACGGGGCGCTGGATGGTGCCGCGACGGCTGGAGCTCTGTGTGCAGTGGTGCGAGGTGACACTCGACTTCACCGAGGCGGTGATCACGCATGACACCTTGCAGATCGACACGAACATGCAGGGCAAGACCCTCACGCTGGTCGTCAGGCCGGGCATCGTGGTCGACCCCTATGGCCTGAGCCTGGAGTTCAGCAAGCTGAAGAACCACCAGGTTCCGGACTCCGATACGCCGATCGCGCTGCGCGTGGAGCTGGTCGGCAAGAAGAGCTTCGGTCGCGTCATCGTGCGGCAGCCCCGGAGGACCGCCGGGCAGTGGCTGCGGAGGAGTTGACCTCGGTGCGGGCTTCGAGCGTCCTCGAAGCCCGCACCGCTATGTGCGCACCACCCTCATCCACCCTGCGGCGAAGGCGAATCCGCCCGTCGAGGCGGCGAGGAAGAGGAGCACGAACACCAGCGCACTCGCCGAGGTGGGGACGCCCTCGGGGATCGCGAGGAGGGCGACACCCGCGATCGCGAGGCCCCCGACGACGATGACGCCGGCGGCGACTACGGCCGCATACCTCTGCGGAGGACGACGACCAGCCGTTCGATGACGTCCGGCCGGACGGCCCCGAGGTCGATCAGGATGACGCCGGTGGCCTTGGCCGAGCGCCAGTCGATGCCGAGGGACGGGAGTTTCACGTCGGCGGCGCTCAGGACGGCCTGGAGGTCGTCGAGAATGTCGGCCGCGCTGCGACGGTCCTCGGCCGTGATCCTGTCGATCATGCTGCTCATGGGACATCTCACTGTTCGGTGTTCGAGATCCAACGCGCTTCGGTGTCCCACTCGATGCCGCCGCCGAGGGGGCGGAGGAAGGCGAGCCCGTGCTGCCACCCCATGAAGGTGGCCCAGCACCCGGAGCGGACGTCGAAGACCCGCTCCCCGACGGCGGTGGGGCGGTAGGGTTCGGACGGCGGCGCCACCCGTCGCACGGGCGGCGCCGCCGGGGCGGTGGCGTGGCTGCCCAGTCGGGCCTCGGGGACGGACTCGCCGCACCGCGCGCACCGGCAGGGCGGGAAGTTCCGCCGCAGGATGAGGCTTTCGCCCGATTGAGTGTTCGTCATATCCACTGAATAGCTCCTCTCTGTTGCCAACTCCTCACCAAGAGTGGCCATCCACAGCTAGCATCGGAAGAGCTTTTCTTTGACAGCGCATGTTGTGGAATCGAGTGATCACCGTGCCCGCTCAGGAACTTGACCCCACGTCATCCCCGAACAAGGCCATCGGCGTCCAGCTGCGCCGGTTCCGCCAGGCGAGAGGGCTCACCCAGGTCGAACTGGGGGAGCTGATCAACTACAGCGACTCGCTCATCTCCCTGATCGAGACCGGCGCACGCCCCGCCCCGCTGACCCTCCTCCGGCGGGCCGACAAGGTGCTCGACACCTGTGGAGCACTTGAACTCCTGTACTGGAGCACGAAGAGAAGCACGCTGATCGGCGGATTCCTCGCCTACATCGAGCACGAGAGCAAGGCCACCGCGTTCAAGATCTACGAGCTGAACCTCATCCCTGGGCTGCTCCAGACACGCGGCTACGCATCCGCGATCATCGGCGCCGAGGCTCGACGAGGCGAGATCCCCGAGGACAAGGTCAACGAACGCCTGAACGTCCGCATGGCACGGCAAGCCCTGTTGTACCGGGAACCCGCTCCCTCCATCCACATTGTCATGGAAGAGAGCTGCCTACGGCCGGTTGGCGGCCCCTTCGTCATGGCCGAACAACTCCGTCGACTGGAGAGCGTGGCCGGCCTTCCGCATGTCATGCTGCAGATCGCGCCGTCCAGCCTCGGTGAAAACCTCCCAACGGTCTGGCCGTTCACACTTCTGAGATCCCCGGAGCAGGCGTGGATGGCCTACCTCGAAACCATCCAACGGGGTTACGTCGAACGCGACGACGAGAACGAGATCAGCTCCCTCGCAAGGACATACGATTGGCTCCAGGCCCAAGCCCTCTCATGTGCGGACTCTCTGGCTCTCATCCGCACGCGTCTCAAGGAGTTCCACGCCATGTACCCCATCGCGGCTGCCAAGCCCACCTCCTGGCTGAAGTCCTCGTACAGCAGCGGCGGTGGCAACTGCATCGAGGTTGCGCCGGGCTTCCCGGGCGTCCTCCCCGTCCGCGACAGCAAGGACCCCCACGGTCCGCAGCTCGCCTTCGGCACGGACGCCTGGCAGTCGTTCATCGGTGGTATCAAGGCCGGTGAGTTCGGCACCATCTGATTCGGCCTCATCTTCCCATCAGGGGGAATGCCTTGCCGTTAGTCGGTGGTCCGAATCCGCTCAGCTTCGCGCTGCTCGGAGCGCTGCGCGTGCAGCGCTCCGGCACCAGCGTCGAACTGGGGGCTCCTCGGCAGCGGTCCGTACTTGCCGCCCTCCTGCTGCGGCCCGGCGCGGTCGTCACGGTCGACGAACTCATCGACGACCTGTGGGGCGACCAGCCGCCCGGTTCGCCCGCACGCTCGCAGGTGCCGGTAGACACCCGATCAACGCCCGCATTCCCGGTCCCACGGCACCGCGCTCCGCCCGCGGTCTCAGCGGGCGTCCGCGACCCTGAACGTGCCCGCGTTCCAGTGCAGGCTGGCCGGACCGCCGGTGGGCCAGTCGTGGTTCAGGCGGCGCCGGTCGCGGCCCAGGGCGCCGAGCTCGACGGGGCGCAGGGTGCCGGCGACCAGACCGGTCGCCTCCGCGGCGGTGAGCGGCATGACCGTCACGTGCTGGGCGTCGTCGCCGCCCATCCAGTCGACGGAGGTGGTGACGATCCAGACGAACCGCTGCGAGCAGTCCCGGCAGCGCCGGACGTCCACCGAGAAGCGCGAGCCGTCGACCACCTCGGTCTCCTGCTCGAAGCCCTCCCGCTGCCCCCGCCACACCGCATGCGCGTCCTCGCCGTAGCACTTCGCACAGCCGAACGCCATCATCGGCCTTCTCATCGGTCGACTCCCTGTTCCGCCTGTTTCCACCTGCTCCGCGACGTCCCGTCGCGGCCCATGATGCCCCGCCCCGGCGCCACGTGGCAGCAGTCCGCCGAACGGCGCCCGGCACGGGTTACGGCCGTCCGAGGGAGTCATCGGCGGCCGGCCACCCCGACGGCACCGACCTGCCGGGAGGGCGACGAACCCGCCCCTCATGGCCCGTACGCAGGGGCAACGCGCCCCCGGGCCCCAAGCGCCCCACCCCTCCCACGCCCCCACCCCCGCAACAAGCCCGTCCATCGAGGCCGGTCGAACCGGAACCCCGACGGATGAACAATTCACGGACCGTTTCCACGTCGTTCGTGCACCCGAGGCGGAACATCGGAGGGGCCGTTGACGCCCCGCCCGGCCCGACCGTCACGGCGCGAGGTTGCGAGGCATCCCGATCTGCAGCAGTGCCGGGGCCGGTGCCGGGCGCTTCATCCCCGCGTACGGGCAGTGCACCGCGCTCTCGTCGCCGGCCGCCCAGCCGCGCACCCACGGGGCCAGCAGCTCGTTGTCGATCCGCAGCGTGCCGTCCGGCAGCAGCCGGCCGACCGCGTTGGCGGGATCGGCGAGCGCCACCGTGCACTTGGCGACGGTGCCGTCGGCCCGGATCACCAGGGAGTTCGGCTGCGCGGCGTAGCAGACGGGCAGGGCGTCGTCGGGGCCCGGCTCGGCCGGGAGCCCGTCGTACGCCACGGCGGTGAGCCCGTTCAGGATCTGCGGGCGGAGCTCCTGGGCGAGGATCTCCATCGTCCGGTCGTTCGGCCCGCCCATCCGCTCGACCGGCTTGAGGTGGAGCGAGAACCGCTCGTCCTCCAGGAAGGTGTCGCGCAGCCGGGCCAGGAAGTCGGGCATCAGGGGCAGGTTGGCGGGCGTGAGGTGGACCCGCAGCACCACGCCGACGTCCACGCCGCTGTCCCGGATCTCCAGCAGGTTCCGCCAGATCCGGTCGAAGGAGCCGCGGCCGTCCGCGCGGAGCCGGGTGGTGTCGTGGGCGGCGGCGGGCCCGTCCAGGGAGATCTGGTACCGGTCGACGCCGAGCGCCGCGAGCTTGCGGGCGGTCTCGGCGTCGAGCAGGTGCCGTTGGTCGTCATGTCGGCCCGGTAGCGCAGGTCGTCCCGACCGGCGGCCAAGTCCGCCGCGTGGCCCGAGAGTTCCTCGACGATGGAGCGCGCCAGCAGCGGCTCCCCGCCGAACCAGGAGATGTCCAGGCGCCGCAGGTCCGCCGCGCGCCGGTCGATCAGCCGCTTGAGGCCGCCGACCACGGCCTCGCTCATCCGCCCGACGGTGAAGTCCTCGTAGCAGTAGGTGCAGCGGAAGTTGCACTGCTCGGTGGGGAGGACGATCAGGTGCAGGACCTGGTTCGTCAGGGATGCCGCGGCCTGCGCCCGGAACGCCGGGGAGGTGTTCGGGCCCGTAGCGGGCGCGGTGAGGGTCTGCGTCATGGTTGCGGTTCTCCTCGGGGCGGCGGTCGGGCTACTGCGGGGGGGTACTGCCGCAGCCCGCGACCATGTTGGGGCAGATGTTGGTGATGCCGCCGCCGTGCCCGAGGTGCTCGAAGGGGACCTCGCCCCCGGTGCTCACGAACTTGGCCAGCTGGGGTGAGGTGACGACGACGCGGCCCTGTTCGTCCAGCTTGACGTCGACGCCGCTCGTACCGGTCTGCGGAGTGCTCATGGCGACTCTCCTCGGGGGTTGGGCGCGAGGGTTCGGTCCCTCGCGGCACCCAGGACTCTTCCGCACACCACCGGACGCTGCCACTCCTGGCGGCCGCCCGGACGACGGGCGCCCTGCCGGGCCGACGGGACGGCACAGCCGCGAACCCCGTTCGGCAAACCGAACAACCGGACCGAGGAACCAACCCCCGCGCGGCTCAGTGCTCGCTCTCCAGCGCGAGCCGCCCGGACGTCTCGTCGCCCCCGTCACCCCGGTCGCCCTCGCCGCCCCGATCGGCCAGGTGCAGCCGCTGCTCCGCGCGGTACTGCAGCAGGAGCACCGAGCGGACCGGCTCGCCGCCGACGGCGGTGTAGGAGTGCGGCAACGCGCCGTCGAAGCCGATGTAGTCGCCGGGGCCGAGCTCGACCTCGCGGCGGCCCGCCCGCACGCGCAGCCGGCCGGACTGGACGATGGTGTGCTCGGTGCCGGTGTGGCCACCGGAGATCTGGGTGCCGTCGGTGCGGACCTGCTGGTCGTAGACCTCGAACACCACGTCGCCGGACTCGATCCGGCGCAGCGGGCGCAGGTCGACGCCCCGGCCGCTCAGCACCTCGACGTCGGCGGCGCGCACCACCGTGACCTCGTCGGCGGGTCTCGCCTCCACCAGGTCGGAGATCGGTACGCCGAGCACCCGGGAGAGCCCGAGCACGGTCTCCAGGGTCGGGTTGCCGGCCCCGGACTCCAGCTGGGACAGCGTGGCCTTGCCGACCCCGGCCCGCCGGGACAGCTCGGACAGCGACAGGCCGAGCTGCGCCCGTACCCGCTTCAGGTTGGCGGCGAGGACGCCCCGGACCGATTCCTCGGTGTCGTTCACGGTCGACCTCTTCTCTCGCGGCGATGTTCGATATACCGTACGGGACGCATGCCGACGGACGGAGCAGCGTAGCGAAGCGCATCGCATCCGCCACCTTCATCAGGAGACCGTAGTGACCGAGCCTGCCGACACCATCAAGTACCGGAAGAACGGCCTCACCCGCGGCGTCACCGACGAGCTCGCGGAGAACATGAAGCAGGGCTGGGCCGACACCGAGCGCACCGCCCTGGAGCCGATCCCGCAGGCCGCGCACACCGCCCGGCGGCGCGCCGAGCTGTCCGCCGCGTTCCCCGGCGAGCTGTTGGTGGTCCCGTCCGGCAACCCCAAGGTGCGGGCCAACGACACCGACTACCCGTTCCGCCCGTCCTCCGACTACGTCTACCTGACCGGCGACCAGTCCCAGGACTCGGTGCTGGTGCTGGAGCCCACGGGCGCCCGCGGCCACACCGCCGTGCTGTACCTGCGCAACCGCTCCAGCATCGAGAACGGCGAGTTCTGGCTGGACGGCCACGGCGAGCTGTGGGACGGGCGCCGCAACAGCCTGACCGAGAGCGAGCGGCTGCTCGGCCTGCCCTGCCGGGACGTCCGCACCCTCCACGCCGACCTGCGCGCGGGCACCGGCCCGGTGCGGGTGCTGCGCCGCCATGACGCGGCCGTGGAGCAGTCCCTCGCGGGCCGGTCGGTCGCCGAGCGGGACGAGGAGTTCGAGGTCTTCCTGTCCGGACTGCGCCTGGTGAAGGACGAGTTCGAGATCGCCGAGCTGCGCTTCGCCTGCGACGCCACCGCCCGCGGCTTCGAGGACGTGGTGCGCGTGCTCGGCACCGACTCGGCGACGCCGGAGCGGCTGATCGAGGGCACCTTCTTCGTCCGCGCCCGGATCGAGGGCAACGACGTCGGCTACAGCACCATCGCCGCGGCCGGTGCGCACGCCACCACCCTGCACTGGGTGCGCAACACCGGCCACGCCAAGCCCGGCGACCTGCTGCTGCTCGACGCGGGCGTGGAGACCAACGAGCTCTACACCGCCGACATCACCCGCACCCTGCCGGTCAGCGGCCGCTTCACCGACATCCAGCGCAAGGTCTACGACGCCGTGCTGGCGGCCCAGGAGGCCGGCATCGCGGCGGTCAAGCCGGGTGCGGACTTCCGCGACTTCCACCACGCCGCGCAGCGCGAGCTCGCCGAACACCTCACCTCCTGGGGCCTGTTCGGCGACCTCACCGCCGAGAAGGTGTACGAGCTGGGCCTGCACCGCCGCTTCACCCTGGCGGGCACCGGCCACATGCTGGGCATCGACGTACACGACTGCGCCCACTCCCTCACCGAGCTGCACGTGGACGGCCCGCTGAAGCCGGGCATGGTGCTCACCGTCGAGCCGGGCATCTACTTCCAGGAGAACGACCTGACGGTGCCGGAGGAGTACCGCGGCATCGGGGTGCGGATCGAGGACGACATCCTGGTCACCGAGGACGGCAACGAGAACCTCTCCGCCGCCCTCCCCCGCCGCTCCGACGAGGTCGAGGCCTGGCTGGCGCGCCTGCGCGGCTGACGCCGCGACGCCGTGCGGCACCCGGGAGCACCCGGGTGCCGCACAGTACGGGGGTTGTTACTTCAGCTTGCCCAGCGCCGTCGCCATCCGCCCCACCGCGTCCCCGGCCTGGTGGTCCCCTGTCGGGTGGGCGGGTCGGGGCGCGGGCGTGACGGAACGAAGCCGTTCGCATACGCATCGGGCCCAGCGGACCACGCGCCGGAACCGGCCGCCAGCGGTCGGCGGCCGTCCGGACGGGCCACCCGGTCAGTTGCTCTCCAGCGGCTTGACCCAGCGGCTCCACTGCGGCTCGGGCTCGTACCCGGCGGCCTGCCAGGTGCGGTGGCCGAGCGCGTTGTCGTCCAGCACCATGGCGTCGGCACGGCGCCCGCCGAGTGCGGCGAAGCGCTCCTCGGCGGCGGCGAGCAGGGCCGCGCCGATGCCGCGGCGGCGGTGCCCGGGGTCGACGGCGAGGCGGTAGAGGTGGCAGCGCCAGCCGTCCCAGCCGGCGATCACGGTGCCGAGGAGGGCCGCCGGGTCCTCGGCCGGGGTGGCGACGATCAGGCACTCCGGGTCGCGGGCGAGCAGGGCGGCCACGCCCGCCTCGTCGTCGGTGATGCTGGTGCCCTTGGCGGCCCGGGCCCAGAGGGCGAGCAGGGCGGGGATCTCGTCGGGGGTGGCGGGGCGCAGCGCGATCGTGTCGGTCATGCCGGCCTGTCTAGCAGCGGCCCGGGCCCCGGCACCGGGAATTCCACGCCCTGGACGGCCCGCCGCCGCCTCGACCGCGGAACGACGGCGCCGCCCGCCCCGGCCCGGCAGGCGGGCGGAGCGGGCGGCGTCGATCACGCGGCGGTCGTCAGAGGCGGCGACCGCCGGAATCAGCGACCGTCGGAAGCGGCGGTCATCAGAAGTGGCGGCTGCTCTCGCGCTCGGACTTCTCCAGCTGGTCGATCCGGCGCTGCAGCGCGTCGGCCTGGGCACGGGCCTTGCGAGCCGCGTCCCGCTCGCCCAGGTGGTCCAGCTGGGCAGCCTTGCGGCGCAGGTCGGAGACCTGCTGGCGCATCTGGTTGAGGTCGACGGTGATCGAGGCGGCGGCCGCGGGCTGGGCGGTGGCGACCTGGGCAACCGTCGCCAGGGCGCCGCCGGCCAGGGCCGCGGTCAGGACGAGGGCGGGAATGCGTCGACGCATGAGTGACTCCTTACGGTGGTGCGCATTGCATTGACTGGCCATCAGCGGATTACCAGTCAGTAACCATCATGACATGATCTTGTGTCACCTTTTGCACCCGCCCGCGTCCCGGCCCCGACAGCGGTACGTCAGCCCAGCCGCCACACCGTCGTGGTCTTGACCGCGGTGTCCTCCAGGTCCGCGACCACCGGCACCTGGTACGCCGCCACCGCCGTGAACCGCTCGCGCGGCAGGTAGGCGCGGCCCGGGTCGCCGACGATGACGGTGGCGCCGCGCGCGGCGGCCCGTTCCAGGAAGGGCAGGAAGCGGGCAGCCATGGCCCGTTCGTAGAAGACGTCGCCCGCGAGGACGACCTCGGCGGGGGCGCCGTCGCCGTCCACCAGGTCCACCAGGGCGCCGTCCACCCGGACCCCGTTGGCTTCGGCGTTGAGGCCGATCGCGGCCACCGCGTAGGCGTCGATCTCGGCGGCGCGCACCGAGGTCGCGCCGCACAGCGCGGCGGCCACCCCGACGAGTCCGGACCCGGCGGCGACGTCCAGCACCGTGCGGCCCGTCACCAGTTCGGGGTGGTCCAGCACGTAGCGGGTGACGGCCACCCCGCCCGCCCAGGCGAAGGCCCAGAACGGCGGGGGCAGTCCGGCCCGCCCGCGTTCCCGCTCGGTGGTCTCCCAGAGGGCGATCGCGTCCTCGGCCATGTGCAGGCAGATCTCGGGCACGAAGGGGACGGGCTTCAGCTCGGTCTCGCGCCGGACGAGGGCGAGGTCGTCGGCCGGTCGGAGAGTACGCAGCTCACTCGGCATGCCCGCAGCATAGGGCCGAGCGGGGGGGTGCGCTCACGCGCGCCCGGCGGCCTTCTGGGTGCGGCGCGCCAGGGAGTCGACCACGACGGCGGCGAGCAGGACCAAGCCGGTGATCATGAACTGGATCGCGTTGCTCAAGCCCTGGATGTTCATCCCGGACTGGATCGAGCCGATCACCAGCGCACCGAGCAGCGCCGACCAGGTCTTGCCGCGCCCGCCGAACAGGCTGGTGCCGCCGATGACGGCCGCCGCGATGGCGTTCATCAGCAGGTTGCCACCGCCGGAGGTCTGGCTGGCGGACTGGATCTGCGCGGCCAGGAACAGACCGCCGACCGCCGCCATGGTGGAGCAGATGGTGAAGACGCTGATCCGGATCCAGGACACGTTGATGCCGGCGCGCCGGGCGCCCTCGATGTTGCCGCCGAGCGCGAACACCTGGCGGCCGTACGAGGTGCGGCGCAGCACGAAGTCCAGCACGACGATGAAGATCAGGAAGATCAGCAGCGCGAGCGGAAGACCCTTGTACTGGTTGAGCGTGTAGGCGGCGAGGAAGGCGACGATCGCCAGCAGGACGGTCCTGAGCACGATGTCGGTCGGCGGTCGGGACGGCACCCCGGCCGCCCGGCGCCGGCGGGCGTCCACCAGCGAGGCGACCAGGAACAGCCCGACGCCGATCGCCGCGGTGCCGTAGGCGACGATCTGCTGCCCGTAGATGGTGGTGTAGAGCCGGGAGACGATGTCGTGGCCGGAGAGGTTGACGGTGCCGGTGGTGCCGAGGATCTGCAGCATCAGGCCGTTCCAGCCGAGGTTACCGGCGAGGGTGACCACGAAGGCCGGGACTCCGACCTTGGCGAAGAAGACGCCCTGGATCACGCCGACCACCGCGCCGCCGACGAGGGCGGTGAGCAGTGCCACCCATTGGTTGACGCCGTTGTTGACCTCCAGGACGGCGTAGATCGCCGCGCACAGGCCGCTGACCGAGCCGACCGAGAGGTCGATCTCGCCGAGCAGCAGCACGAAGACCACGCCGATCGCGATCATGCCGGTGCCGACGATCTGCTGGGACAGGTTGGAAAGGTTCTGGGCGGACAGGAAGCTGCTGTTGAGGCTGCCGAACACGGCCCAGATCACGATCAGGGCCAGTACCACGGGCAGCGAGCCGAGTTCGCCGCTGCTGACGCGGCGACGGAACTCGCCGACGTAGCCCTTGATGCCCTCCTGCCGGACGATCAGCCGCGGGTCGACCGCGGGGGTGGCTTCGGCTGCCACCGGTACGGGGGCGTTGACGCCGCCCCTGGGCATGCTGTCCTCGGGCAGCGGGACGTGGTGGCGCTCCGGCTCGCCGCCCGGGGGGCTTCCGGGAATGTTCTCGCTCATTGGGAGCCCTCCTGCCCGCGGGCCTTCCGGCGGGTCACGGCGTTGTCCGTGGCGCCCGTGATGGCCGAGATGATCTCTTCCTGGTTGGTGTAGCGCTTGTCGAAGACGCCGTTGTTGCGTCCGAGGCGCAGCACCGCGACGGTGTCCGCGACGGCCATCACGTCCGCCATGTTGTGGCTGATGAGGATCACGCCGTGGTCCTGCTCGCGCAGCCGCTCGACCAGGTCGAGCACCTGGGCGGTCTGCTCGACGCCGAGGGCGGCGGTCGGTTCGTCCAGCATCACGACCTTGGGCGAGCCGATCAGCGCGCGGGCGATGGCCACCACCTGGCGCTGCCCGCCGGAGAGCGAGGCGACCGGGATCCGCACGCTGGGGATGCGGATGGAGAGGGTGTCCAGCAGCGCCCGGGAGCGCTTCTCCATCGCGACCTCGTCGAGGACGGCGAAGCGCCGGATCTCGCGGCCGAGGAAGAGGTTCCCGACCACGTCGAGGTTGTCGCAGAGCGCGAGGTCCTGGTAGACCGTCGCGATGCCCAAATGCTGGGCGTCCTGCGGGCGGTGGATGGCCACCGGCCTGCCCTGCCACTCGATGACGCCCTCGTCGGGCTGGTGCACCCCGGCGATCGCCTTGACCAGGGTGGACTTTCCGGCGCCGTTGTCGCCGACCAGGGCGACCACCTCGCCGGCGTGCACCTCCAGTTCGATGTCGGTGAGCGCCTGGACGGCGCCGAACCGTTTGGAGACCCCGCGCAGGGCCAGTACGGTCTCACCTGCCACAGTGACCAACTCCCTTGCCCCGCCTCCGTCGTGGGGGCGGGGCCTGTTCGGGTTCGAGGGGGGGGCGTGGGCTACTGGAGGCCGGCGGCCTGGCAGGCGGCGGCGTAGTCCGGCGTGCAGATCTGGGCGACGGTGTAGAGGCCGTCCTTGACCACCGTGTCCTTGACGTTGTCCTTGGTGACGACGATCGGGGTGAGCAGGTTGGCCGGCACCTTGTTGCCGCTGCCGTTGGTCACCGTGGTCGGGGCGAGCGTGGAGTCCAGCGCCTTTCCGGCGGCCATCGCGACGGCCATCTCGGCGGCCGCGTCGGTCTCGGGCTTGAACGGCTTGTAGATCGTCATGGTCTGGGAGCCGATCAGGATCCGCTGGATGCCGTCGAGTTGGGCGTCCTGACCGGTGAGCGGGACGCTGAGGCCGGCCGCCTTCAGCGCGGTCGCGACACCTGCGGCCATGCCGTCATTGGCCGAGTAGGCGCCGACCACGTTGGGCGCGCCGATCGCGGTGATCGCGGCGGCCGCCTCCTGGTTGGCCTGGTTCGCGTCCCACTGGGGCGTGTCGTACTCCTTGCCGACCTTCAGCTTGCCGTCGATCGCGCTGTGCGCGCCGGCCTTGAAGTCGGCCGCGTTGGGGTCGGTCGGCGAACCGTTGATCATGAAGATCTGGCCGGCGCTCGCCTTGCTGCCCACCGCGTCCACCAGGGCCTTGCCCTGCAGTTCGCCGACCTTGTGGTTGTCGAACGACACGTACCCATCGGCGGGGCCCTGGGCGAGCCGGTCGTAGGCCAGCACCTTGACGCCCGCGTCGTGGGCCTTCTGGACGGAGGACTGGATCGACTTGGAGTCCACCGCGTCCAGGATCAGCACCTTGTCGCCCTTGGTGAGTGCGGTGTCCACCTGGGTCTGCTGGAGCGTCGCGTCCTGGTTGGCGTTGTAGTAGTCGATCTGCGCCTGCGGCGCCAGTTCCTTGATCTTCTGCTCGATCAGCGGGCGGTCGAACTGCTCGTAGCGGGTCGTCTTGGTCTCCGGCAGCAGCAGCCCGATCCGGACGGCTCCCACCGAGACGCTGCCGCTCGCGGTCGCGCCGCCCGTGGAAGTGCCGCCGGAGGACTGCTTGGCGCTGCCGCAGGATGCCGCGCCCAGGCCGAGGGAAACCACTGCGGTGACCGCGAGGACGCGGCGAAGCCCAATGCTCATGAGGATGCCTCTCCGGTTTGAGTCCACCCCCACGCATCCGAGTCTGCGCAGCTCCGGCCGCCACCACGATCCTTGCTGCGCCGAACGGGGGCCGGACCCCCCGTCCGGCCCCCTCGTCGGTCCGGGACCGTGCGGCCCGCCGCGCGGTCCGGCCCCGCCCGGTCTGGCGCCGCTTCAGCCCGGCTCGGTCAGCCGGGGCTTCGGCCCCGTCCGGCCCGCTGCGCGCTTCAGCCCCGCTCGTCCACCACCCGCTTGATCTTCCCGACCGAGCGCTCCAGGGTGTACGGCTCCACCACCTCGGCCGCGACCGTGACGCCGACCCCGTCCTTCACCGCCCGGACGATCGCCTCCCGCGCCGCCTCCCGCTGCTCGACGGGCACGTCCGGCCGGGCCTCGACCCGGACGGTCATCCGGTCCAGCCGCCCCTCCCGGGTGAGCCGCAGCTGGAAGTGCGGCGCGACGCCCGGGGTGCGCAGCAGGATCTCCTCGATCTGGGTCGGGAAGACGTTCACCCCGCGCAGGATGATCATGTCGTCGCTGCGCCCGGTGACCTTCTCCATCCGCCGGAACGCCGGGCGCGCGGTGCCGGGCAGCAGCCGGCTGAGGTCGCGGGTGCGGTAGCGGATGATCGGCAGCGCCTCCTTGGTGAGCGAGGTGAAGACCAGCTCGCCGCCCTCGCCCTCGGGCAGCACCTCGTCGGTGAACGGGTCGACGACCTCCGGGTAGAAGTGGTCCTCCCAGATGTGCAGTCCGTCCTTGGTCTCCACGCACTCCTGCGCGATGCCCGGGCCGACCACCTCGGAGAGGCCGTAGAGGTCGACGGCGTGCAGGTCCATCCGCTCCTCGATCTCGCGCCGCATCTCCTCCGTCCAGGGCTCGGCGCCGAAGATGCCGACCCTGAGCGAGGTGCCGCGCGGGTCGATGCCCTGCTTCTCGAACTCGTCGAGCAGGGTGAGCAGGTAGGACGGGGTGACCATGATGATCTCGGGCTCGAAGTCCCGGATCAGCTGCACCTGCCGGGCCGTCATGCCGCCGGAGGCCGGGATGACGGTGCAGCCGGCCCGTTCGGCGCCGTAGTGCGCGCCGAGGCCGCCGGTGAACAGGCCGTAGCCGTACGCGATGTGCACCTTGTGGCCCGCTCTGCCGCCGGCCGCGCGGATCGAGCGGGCGACCACGTCGGCCCACATGGAGAGGTCGTTCTCGGTGTAGCCGACCACGGTGGGCAGGCCGGTGGTGCCGCTGGAGGCGTGGATCCGGCGGACCCGGTCCATCGGGACGGCGAACATGCCGAAGGGGTAGCCCTCGCGCAGGTCGGCTTTGGTGGTGAAGGGGAAGCGGGCGAGGTCCGCCAGGGTGCGGCAGTCCTCGGGGCGGACACCGGCCGCGTCGAACTTGCGGCGGTAGAGCTCGACGTTGTCGTACGCGTGCCGCAGGGTGGCCCGCAGCCGGGTGAGCTGGTGGGCGCGCAGCTCGTCCACGCCCATCCGCTCACCGGCGTCCAGGAGCTCGGGCGGGATCGGCTCCCCGAGGTGTCGGCGCGGGACGGGTGCGGTGCCGGTCATCGTCGCTCCTTCGCTGGTCGGCGGCTCCGGGGCCAGCCGCCTCAGGAGCTGCCTACCGATCGTTCGGTCAGGCGCAGTCAGGGCCAGTAATCCAGCACCCGAACCGAGTGTCAAGGGATCGCGCCGCAGGTCCGGAATGCGAAGTTCCGATGGCTTCGCGCCGACTTCGCCCGGCAGGGCGGGCGGAGTTTGGCTGTCCGATATGAAAATCATTACGGAATCTTGACTCGTAGGCGCCGTCGCCCGGCCCGACCACATGGTTCAGTGGTGCGGTTTCCCCCGCACCCCGGAGTGATCACCGTGCCCCCGACTTCCGACCTGGTCAGCGCGCTGCGCGAGCTCGGCGACCGACCCGCCGTCGTCGCCGACGGGCGCGCGATCAGCGGCATCGGCCTGCTGCTCGGCGTCTCCCCGCCGGGCGGCCTGCCGCGGGCCCTCGCGGACCGCGTCGCGGAGCACGCCGCGCTGTCACCCTCCGCCGCCCGCGCCGCCGAACAGCGGCTGCGGTACTGGGCCGGCGTCCTCGGCCCGCCGCCGATCCGGCACACCGTGCTGCACCCCGTCACCGACCTCGCCGTCGACCTCGCCCTCGCCACCCTGCTGGCCGGCGGCACCGTCCACTGCGGGGACCCCGAGCAGCAGCCCGACCGGCAGCTCGCCGCCGTCGCCGCCGACCGCACCACCCACCTCAGCCTGCCCTCCGCCCTCCTCTGGCGCCTCAGCCGGCTGCCCGACCCCGCCGCCCACGACCTCGGCGCGCTGCGGCTCGTCCTGCACATAGGCCCAGAACCCCGCCAGGAGGACGTGTACGCCGCCGTCGACGCACTCGGCGCCGTCCTCGCCCACGTCCGCGCCCCCGACAGCAACACCGAGGCCGCCGACCGCCGGCTGCGCGCCGACGCCGAAGCCGCCACGGCCGCCGCCTGGAAGCACAGCATCGGCGTCACCGCCGAACAGCTCCTCGAGTTCGGCGCCCACCTCGACCGGGCCGTGCTCTCCTCCCTGCTGCTCGCCCTCCAGCAGAGCGACGCCCTCACCGACCCCGGACGCGGCCACCCCGAGGCCGAGGTCCTGGCCACCGCCATGGTCGTCCCCGCCCAGCGCCCCCGGGTCTCCCGCTGGCTCGACGCACTCGCCCGGCACGGCCTGATCACCCGTCACGACGGCGGCGCGCAGGGCGCGGTCTTCCACGGCGGTCCCCCGCTCGACACCGTCGCGGTCCGGGACTCCTGGCGGCCGGTCGCCGAGGCCTGGGCCGACGGCCTCGGCCCGGCCGCCGCCCTCGACCGGGTACGGCGCAGCGCGCAGCAGCTGCCCCGTCTGATCACCGGTGAGGCGACGCCCCACCCGGCCTCCGCCCCGATCCGCTGGTCCGCCGCCCGCGGCTACCTCGGCACCGCCCTCGGCGCCCTGGTGCGCGCCACCGCCGAAACCCACGACCGGCCGGCGCCGCTGCGCGTCCTCGAACTCGACCCCGACGGCGCCGACACCACCGTCGCCCGGGCCCTCGCCGCCCGACCCCGGCCCAGCGCCGAACACCACCTCACGCCCGACGGCGGGCGCTACGACCTCGTCGTCGCCACCGCGACCCGGCAACCGCACGAGGAGGCCGCGGCCCTGGTCCCCCTGCTCGCCCCCGGCGGCCGGCTGCTGCTCCTCGCACCCACCGACGAACAGCTCGACCTGCTGATCACCGGTCACGCCCGGCGGCACCTCTCCGCCCACCCGGCGGAGCACTGGCAGGCCGCCCTCGCCGCGGCGGGCTGCCCGACCGTCCACACCCTGCCGGAGGACGGGCACCCGATGGGGCTGCTGGGGCAGCGGCTGTTCGCGGCCCGGGTGGACTGAGGCGATGGGGGCGAGGGTTGGCTACGATCAAGGGCCATGACCGCTTCCGTACCGACCGCTTCCGTACGTCCGGCCCGTCACGCCGGTGGCTCGCTCGGCTCCATCGGCTCGCTCAGGTCCATCGGCTCCATCGGCTCCCTCAGGTCCATCGGCTCGATCGGCTCGGTGCTGTCGGTCGGCTCGCTCGGGTCGGCGCTGTCCATCGGCTCGCTCGGCTCCGTGCTGTCCATCGGCTCCGTCGGCTCCGTCCTCTCGATCGGGTCGGTCGGGTCCGTGCTCTCGATCGGCTCGGTGGGCTCGGTCTGTTCCGCCCTCAGCGCCCTGTCGGCCGGCTCCCGGCGCAGCCTCGGCTCGCTGCTGTCGGAGCGTTCCCGCTGGTCGGTGCGGTCCCGGCAGCCCGGGCGCGGGCCGTCCGTGACCGTGCGGTGAAACCCTGATCACGCACCACCATCCGATCCGTACCATTTCGGTACCGAAGCCTGGGTGAGCTGCGAGGATCCTCGCCGCCCGGGCCGGTACCCGGGTAGGCTCCGCTTGTCCTCCGGCCCCCGCGCAGGCGGCCCCCTGCCGTCGTGCCGCGTTCCGGGGGCGCACCCCCGCGGGCCATTCGGTGGGCACCGCGCACTCGACACCGCGCGCCAGGGCAGTCGCGCGAACGGCGAAGGGCATCGCATTGGCGGATCGGCTCACCGGAGGAGACTCCTCGCTGCTGCGGCGGATCAACGCGGCGGTCACGCTCCGGGCGCTGCGGAACGGCCACTCCGTGACCCTCACTCAGCTCGTCGGCGAGACCGGGCTCTCCCGGCCGACCGTCGAGGGCGTGATCGAGGGTCTGGTCGAGACCGGGCTGGTCGCCGAGGTCGAGCAGCCCAAGGAGGACGGCCAGCCGGGCACCGGCCGCCGCGGCCGCCCCGCGCGCTGGTTCCGCTTCCGCGCGGAGGCCGGGCACATCCTCGGCATCGAGATCGGCGTGCACGACATCCGGGTCATCCTCGCCGACCTCACCGGCGAGGTGGTGGGCAGTCACTTCAAGCCGGTCGACGAGACCCTGGAGGCCGAGGACCGGCTCGCCGCCGTCCGTACCGCCGTCGCCGAGGTGCTGCGCAAGGCCGGCATCTCCCGGGACAACCTCTGGGCCGTCGGCATCGGCACCCCCGGCATCGTGGACCGCGAGGGCAGCATCCAGCTCGGCACCGCGATGCCCGGCTGGACCGGCCTCGACCTCGGCGCCCGGCTGCGGCGCTCCTTCCGCTGCCCGGTCCTGATCGAGAACGACGCCAACCTCGCCGCCATCGCCGAGCACTGGCAGGGCGCGGCGCTCGGCGCCGACGACGTCGTCTTCGTGATGGCCGGCCTCAGCCCGGGCGCCGGCTCCCTCATCAACGGCAAGCTCCACCGCGGCTTCGGCGGCGCGGCCGGCGAGATCGGCGCCCTGCACCTGCTCGGCCAGGAGGTCACCCCGGAGCGCCTGCTGTCCACCACCGGCAAGCCGCTCAACCCGCTGGACGAGGCCGCCGTCGCCCGCGTCCTGCGGCTGGCCCGGGAGGGCGACGAGGTCGCCAAGGTCGCCATGGACCGCTTCCTCACCCGCCTCGTCCAGGGCGTCGCCGCGCTCGTCCTGGCCATCGACCCGCAGCTGGTCGTCATCGGCGGCTGGGCGGCCGGCCTCGACGGCGTCCTGGACCCGCTGCGCGAACGCCTCGCCCAGTTCACCCTGCGTGCCCCCGAAGTCGCCCTGGCCGCCCTCGGCTCGGAGGTCGTGGCGATGGGCGCCCTGCGCGTCGCCCTCGACCACGTCGAGGAGCAGCTCTTCGCGGTGGACCCACCCCGGGTCTGACGATCCGCATTTCTCGGGGCCCGACGCTCCTCGGGAGCCGACGCCCCTCGGGGCCGACGCTCCTCGGGGCCTGACGCTCCTCGGGGCCTGACCCTCCTCGGGGCCGACGCTTGTCGGGACCGACGCTTGTCGGGACCCGAGGCTCAGGGCGCGGCGAAGTCGGGGTCCGTCAGGTCGATGGTGAGCGTGTTGCCCCAGTCGTTGACGAAGTGCGCCCACGGCCAGTCGACGGACGCCCGGAGGAACGGGTTCCCCCCGATCGACGTCAGCACCCACAGCAGTCGGCGCTCCCCGTCGAGCCGGGCGAGGAAGCCCTCGTCGCCCATGCCCCCGCCGCCGCAGCAGACGTAGCCCCGACCGTCCGGCAGCTCGGCCTCGCCGAACACCTCGATCCCGTACGCGTACTCGGGCTCCCCGACCGCGAACGGCCCGCCCAGCTCCAGCCGCAGCGAGTCGGGCCCGTCGATGGACACCTCCCGCGCCGTTCCGTCCGCCCGGAACAGCGCGCCGTACTCCGGGACCTCGGACTTCGCCCACAGCTCCACGACCAGGTTCACGCCCCCGAGACTACCCCCGCCCCCTCTCCCCCTTCCCTTCCCCCAACGGCAAAGGCCCGGACGCCGGTTGGCGTCCGGGCCTCGACCTGAGGGTTTCCGGAAGTGGTTCAGGGGCCGTCCTCGACCTGCGTCAGGACGCGGTGCGGACCTCGGTGGTCGCGCCGACCGGGGTGACCTCGACCCGTCCGGTCTCGCCGAAGGTCAGCTTGCAGGTGTCCGCCCGGTAGGTGGCGACGGCCACCGCCACCAGGCGGCCGGCCGCGGCGTACTGGGTGGTCAGGACCAGCACCGGGGCGCCGGGCGGGCGCTCCAGGAGGGCGGCCTGCTCGGCCTCGGCGACGCCCAGCTCCACCGAGCGCGACTCGCCGTCGACCTCCAGGCGCTCCAGCTGGCGCAGCACCGAACGGGCGCGGTCGCTCTCGGCGCGGAAGCCGGGCAGGTGCGGCAGGGCGGCGGCCGGGACGTGCAGCGACTCGGTGGCCATCGCGCGACCCTCCACCAGGCGGACCCGGCGGACGGTGTGCACGGTGGCGCCCTCGGCGATGCCGAGGGTCTTGGCCAGCTGCGCGGTGGCGGGGGCGGTGGTGCAGTCGATCGCGCGCCAGGACTGGCTGCGGGCGGCGCCGGGCCAGCCCTCCTCCTGCCGGTTGACCGGGACGCCGACGCGCGGGGCGGCGATCAGGGTGCCGATCCCGCGGCGGCGCACCAGGCGGCCTTCCAGCTCCAGCTGGTCGAGCGCCTGCCGCAGCGTCGCCCGCGCCACACCGAAGCGGGCGGAGAGCTCACGCTCGTTGGGCAGCACCTGACCGGTGGAGAACTCCGAGTCGATGGCCCGCAGCAGCACGGTGCGCAGGTGCCAGTACTTCGGCTCCGGCACCGCAGAAAGCTGTCCTGTCGTCCCCACCGTGTCCTCCACCTGTTTGTTCCCGTCCGCCCTGCGACAAGGAGGGCGGATCCCGGACCCGCTGTCCGCTGTTGCGGCAGGTGGGAGAGCGAGCCTTTATCCGTCCTTCTTTATTAAAGGTCCTTGCAGTAAGGGACCCTAGGTGCTCCATCCGGAGATGGTCAAGACCAATGGCGCGGTTTGATACGACTGTCGCGCACATTCATGCCGCGTTCACGACAGCTCCTGTCAGCCACTGTCGCAATCCGGCACGGCGGGGGCCCCTGCCACCGCCCGCCGCGCGTCACGATTCGGGTCGGGTACGGCCAGTCGGTAGGCTGCCCGGGTGATCGTGGTGACGAGTGTGAACGTGAACGGAATCCGGGCGGCGGCCAAGAAGGGCTTCATCGAATGGCTGGCCGCCACCGAGGCGGACGTGATCTGCCTGCAGGAGGTGCGCTCCGAGCCCGAGCAGCTGCCCGTCGAACTGCGCGACCTCGACGGCTGGCACGCGGTCTGGGCCCCCTCCGCCGCCAAGGGCCGCGCCGGCGTCGCCGTCCTCTCCCGCACGGAGCCGCAGCGCACCGCGATCGGATTCGGCTCGGCGGAATTCGACAATTCGGGCAGGTATGTCGAAATCGACCTCCCGGGCCTGACCATCGCCAGCCTCTACCTCCCCTCCGGCGAAGTCGGCACCGAGCGCCAGGACGAAAAGGAACGCTTCATGGCGGAATTCCTCGTCCACCTCACCACCCTGCGCGCCCGCGCCGCCGCCGACGGCCGCGAGGTCGTGGTCTGCGGCGACTGGAACATCGCCCACCGCCCCGAGGACCTCAAGAACTGGAAGGCCAACCAGAAGTCCGCCGGCTTCCTCCCCGAAGAACGCTCCTGGCTCTCCCGCGTCTACGACGAAGCCGGCTACGTCGACGTCGTCCGCACCCTCCACCCCGACCGCACCGGCCCCTACACCTGGTGGTCCTACCGCGGCCGCGCCTTCGACAACGACTCCGGCTGGCGCATCGACCTCCAGGTCGGCACGCCCGCCCTTGACGCCAAGGCCGTCGAGGCGTACGTCGAACGCGCCGCCACCCACGGCGAGCGCTGGTCCGACCACGCCCCCGTCACCGTGGTGTACGACCACGACTTCTGACGGTCCCCTGTGGGAGGAGCTCCCGCCCAGGCTGCCCTCGTATCGCTGGCGGCGGGTGCCGCTCCGCTGCGCGGAGGCGGCGACAAGGAGTCCAGCCCGCCGCCCCGGTGCAGGCACGTTCTCCCGCACCGGGGCGGCTCCGTCGGCTGCAGGGCAACCTGAGCGCCGCGTCTACACGTTCACGATCAGCTTTTCCACCTCGGCCAGCTCATTGGCGCTCTTCTGCGCGGCCCCGCGAAGAGCCGTCAGCCACTCCATCCCCGGAGGGCGACCGCCACGGTCTGGGAGGCGTACGAGTACGTCACCGAGCGGCCGTTGCGATCCTCGGCGGCCCCGGAGGGCGACCGCCACGGTACGTGACTAGGTCGGATGCCGGGTCACGGACCGAGTGCTTGATTGCCGTCTGCCCACGGATCTGCCTAATTCGGAAATCGGGCTTCGGCGCGGTCCGTAGTTGGGCATCGCATGACCGGTCGGGGGGAACTTTCTTCCGACGCCTCCAGGCGGGTGACTGGCAATCAGTTCCGGCAGCGTCTGCGAGCGTCGCAGGATTGATGTCGTTCGTGTGCGACCGTGATCGGCGAAAGGATCCCCTGATGTAGGTCTGCACGAAAGGAAGCCCATGGCGACACGAGGCATCACAGGCGCCGTCCGCAGGATCGCTGGTCGATCCCGGCCGGCGTCGTTGGTTCTCACCTGTGTGACCAGCGTCCTGATCGGTGTGGTCGGACCCCTGAGCGCGAACGCGAACGCGGGCGCGAGGGTGGTCACGCCACCCGTCTCACTGGGTACCGCCGCCGGCTTTGCCGTTCTCGCCGCGTCGACCGTCACCAATACCGGCGCCACCGTGATCAACGGCGACCTCGGGCTGAGCCCGGGCACTTCGGTGACCGGGTTCCCTCCCGGGCGGGTGAACGGCACCCAACACGTCGCCGACGCTGCCGCATTGCAGGCTCAGAACGACCTGACGGCCGCCTACAACGACGCCGCGGCGCGCCCGACCACCGCCACCGTTCCCACGGAACTCGGCGGCACCACCAAGACCCCCGGCGTGTACGACTCCGCGGCGGGCACGTTCGGGATCACCGGAACGCTGACGCTGGACGCCCAGGGCGACCCGAACGCCGTCTTCATCTTCAAGGCCGCATCCACGCTGACCACGGCATCGGCGAGCAGTGTCGACCTCGTCAACGGTGCGCAGGCATGCAACGTCTTCTGGCAGGTCGGCAGCTCCGCGACACTTGGAACCAGTTCCACACTGCGGGGAAGCGTTCTGGCACAGGCGTCGATCACCGTCACGACGGGCGTGACCGTGGACGGTCGGACGCTGGCCCGGACCGCCGCGGTCTCACTGGACACTGACACGATCACCCGCCCGGCCTGTGCCGCATCGCCGCACAATGCCTACGTCACCAACCTCTTCGACGGCACGGTGTCGGTGATCGACACGGCCACCAACGCGGTCACCGCCACCGTCACCGTCGGCAACGGTCCGCAAGGAGTCGCCGTCACCCCGGACGGGACGCACGCCTACGTCACCGACGAATGGGATGGCACGGTGTCGGTGATCGACACGGCCACCAACGCCGTCACCGCCACCGTCACCGTCGGCAACAGCCCGCAAGGAGTCGCCGTCACCCCCGACGGGACGCACGCCTACGTCACCAACAGCGGGGATGGCACGGAGTCGGTGATCGACACGGCCACCAACGCTGTCACCGCCACCGTCACCGTCGGCAACAGCCCGCAAGGAGTCGCCGTCACCCCCGACGGGACGCACGCCTACGTCGCCAACCTCTTCGACGGCACGGTGTCGGTGATCGGCACCGCCACCAACGCCGTCACCGCCACCGTCACCGTCGGCAGCGGCCCGTTCGGAGTCGCCGTCACCCCGGACGGGACGCACGCCTACGTCACCGACGAATGGGATGGCACGGTGTCGGTGATCGACACGGCCACCAACGCCGTCACC